>JBPCRS010000144.1:0-14762 GCA_050996575.1 Solirubrobacterales bacterium | reverse complement strand
CGGGTCGTCGGCCGGCGCCAGCGCGACGTACCACGACTGGTCGCCGTTCGGCGGTCGCTCGGCCGTACCGGTCTTGCCGGCGACGTCGACCGGAAAGCCGCCGAAGACCGGATACGAGGTGCCGCCGGGCTCCATCGCCGCAGCCCGCAGGCCGTCGAGAATCGAGCTACGGGTGCCCTCGGAGATCTCGAGCTCGCGGCGCGGCGCCGGGGCGACTTCCTGGATCACGCGTCCATTCTGATCCTCGATCCGCTGGGCGAGGTGCGGGCGCGGCACGCTACCGCCGCTTGCGAGCGTCGCGTAGGCGACCGCCATCTGCAACGGCGTCGCCTGCAGGTCACCCTGTCCGACCGAGAGGTTGATGTTGTCGCCCGCCGTCCAGGGACGATCGGTGTCGCCGTTGTCGAACAGCTCGTTGCGCCACTCCGGCGTCGGGATCAAGCCGCCGAGCTCGGTCGGGAGGTCGATCCCGGTCGGGCTGCCGAGCCCGAGCCGCCCGGCCCATTCCTGGATCGGCATCGGCTGTGCCTCGGTGTTCGCCTCGTGGCCGAGCTTGTAGAAGTAGACGTCGGAGGAGACCTGAAGCGCCGTTCGCAGGTCGATCGCGCCGTTGACCGCATCGCCGGCGTTCTTGAAGGTGACGCCGCCGACCGTGTAGGAGCCCGGGTCGTCGACGATCTCGGTCGGCGAGATCAGGCCCTCCTCGAGCGCCGCCGTCGCCGTGATCAGCTTGTAGGTGGAGCCGGTCGGGTAGAGGCCCTGAATCGCGCGATTGGACTGCGGCGAGCCGGCTTCCTCCGAGTAGAGCTGGTCGACGACCTTCTGCGAGATCGTCGGCTTCGTATAGACGGAGGGGTCGAACGTCGGCGTCGATCCGAGCCCGACCACCTCGCCCGAGGAAATGTCCATCGCGACGAACGCGCCGGGCAGCCCGAACTGGCCAATCGCAGCTTCACCCGAGGCCTGGACGTCGGCGTCGATCGTCAGCCTCAGGTTGTTACCGGCGATCGGCGCGTCGTCGGAGAGCGGCTCGCCGCGCGGGCGGCCGAGCGCGTCGACCTGGACGCGGGTCGCACCCGACTGGCCGCGAAGCTGCGAGTCGTAGGCGAGCTCGACTCCGGTCTGGCCGACCTGGTCGCCCGGGTCGAGCCGCTTGTACTGCGGTTCGGTGAGCTGCTCGGCGTTGACCTCGCGGACGTAGCCGAACAGGTGCGCGCCGAGCGTTCCCTCCGGGTACTGGCGGACAAAGATGCGTTCGACCGAGGCGCCGGGGAACTGCCGCTGGTGCTCCTGCAGATAGAGGACGAGCTCGTAAGGAACGTCGCGCTTGAGCGTCACCGGGGTCGCGGGCAGCTCCTTCGTCTGCTTGCGGATCTCCTTGTCGATCCGCTCCGCCGACATCCCCGAGACCTCGGACAGGCGCTCGATCACTCGATCGCGCTCGTCGTTGTTCGGCGGCAGCTCGTCCGCCTTGACCTGGAGCGCGAGCGCTGTCCGGTTGTCGACCAGGACCTCACCGTTTCGGTCGACGATCTGGCCGCGCGGCGCCGGCACCTTGACCTCGCGAACACGGTTGTTCTGCGCCTGCGCGAGGTACTTGTCGCCGGAGAGGACCTCGAGGTACCAAAGCCGGAAGAAGATGATGAAAAACATGACCAGCGCTGCGCCACCGAGAATCGCCACGCGCAGCGCGAACTGCGATGTCATTCGCTGTGGTCTGTCGTCGTCGCGCAGGTTCATCATCGGCCCTCGACTGTCCTATGAGGTCCGGATCGGTACGAGCGACGCCCTGCGGCGACGGCCGGTGTCCTCGACCAGCGCCGAGCGCAGGATCAGGCGGACGAGCGGATAGAAGGGGACAGCGAGCAACATCGCGAGAATGCCCTTGACGACGATCTCGCGAACGACAAGCAGGCTGACCGGAGCCTCGACGCCGAGCATCAGCTGGATCGCCGCGAACATCGCTGCGCCGAAGAGGGCGAGTGCGCCGGTCAGAAGCGGCGGCACGAGCGAGCTGGTGATGTCGAAGCTCTCGCGCCAGCGGCCGGCGAGATAGCCGATTGTCAGCAGCACGATCGAGGAGACGCCGAGCGTCTGGAGCAGAAGCGAATCGCTGAGCAGCCCGATTGAGAAGCCGCAGACGGCGCCGAGGACACCGCCGCCGAGCAGCCCGAGCGAGACCGCCAGTACGGGTAGCAAGTCCGGGCTCGAGCCGAGGATCGAGAGCTCGGAGAAGAAGACGAACTGGATGATCGTGCCAAAAATAATCATCAGTGCGATCCGCAGCGCGACCTGCCAGGTGATGATCACTCGGCCTCGCCTCCGGCGCCGGTGAGGACCTGGGCGAACTCGAAGTCGCGAAGGTCGGCAAAGGGCTCGACGTGGACACGCTGGTAGGTCTCCTCGGCCCCGATCTCGGCCTCGGTGACCTCACCGATCGGGATTCCGTACGGGAACAGCGACTCGAGCTCGGTGGCGGTCGAGCCCGCGGTGACCAGGCGCTCGCCGCGATTGACCTCGCGATCGTCCTGGATGAAGTCGAGCAGCAGGTCGTCGGGGTCGCCGACCTCGGGCTTGACGACGCCGAGCGGGCCATCGGGGAGGATCCGCGCCGAAACCGCGCTGCGATGGTCGGTGATCATCGTCACCACTGACGTCCCCGAAGTCGTGTCGCCGACGAGGCCGACGAGGCCGTCGCCGGTGACGACCGGGTCGTCAGGACGGATACCCGAGCTCGAACCCTGATCGAGTGTCACCTGCGAGTACCAGATCGTCGGCGAGCGGCCGATCACGCGCGCGTTGATCGGCTCATAGCCCTGGACGCCGCCGTTGCGCTCGAAGTTGAGCAGGCCGCGCAGCTCCTCGTTCTCGTTCAACGCGGCCTCAGCCGCGAGCGCTTCCTCGCGCAAGTCGGTCACCTCAGCCTCGAGAGTCTCGTTGTCGCCGCGGGCATCGAAGGTCTCGTCGAACCAGTTGATCGCGTCCTTGACCGGTTTCAGGATCCGCCCGGCTCCCTCCTCGATCGGCGCGAAGACCGATGCCAGGCCCTTCTGGATCGAGTGGATCGGGCCACTGTCGGCCTCGGAGAAGCTGAGCGAGAGCAGGATCAGGGAGATCACGACGAGCCCTGCGAGCACCGCCCGACGCCGACGGACTTGCTTGCGGTACATGGGACAGAGTTCCTATCCCGCCGTCGAGAAACTCGATCGGCGGCGACGGCCGGAGCTCGACTGAGCCTTGTGCATCGCCTCGAACTCCTCGAGCGAGCGCCCTGAGCCGACCGCTACGCAGGTGAGAGGGGACTCGGCGATCTGCGCCGGCATCTGGCATTCGTCACGAAGGCGCTGCTCGAAGCCCTGCAAGAGCGAGCCGCCGCCGGCGAGCGTGATCCCGCGGTCCATGATGTCGCCGGCGAGCTCGGGCGGGGTGCGATCGAGGGTGTCCTTGACCGCGCCGAGGATCTGCGCGAGTGGCTCCGATAGCGCGCCACGTACCTCCTCGGAGCGCAGCATCAACGTCTTCGGCAGCCCCGAGACCATGTCGCGGCCGCGGATCTCGGTCGTGATCTCCTCCGCCAACGGCGCCGCCGAGCCGAGCTCGAGCTTGACCTCCTCGGCCGTCTGCTGGCCAATCAGGAGCTTGTGGGTGTGCTTGCAATAGTTGACGATCGCGTCGTCCATCTCGTCGCCGCCGACCCGGATCGACTGCGAGACGACGATCCCGCCAAGCGAGATAACGGCGACCTCGCTGGTCCCGCCGCCGACGTCGACGACCATCGAGCCCATCGGCTCGCCAACGGGGAGGCCGGCACCGATCGCCGCCGCCATCGGTTCCTCGATCAGGTAGGCCTGGCGAGCTCCGGCGGAGAGGCAGGCCTCCTCGACCGCGCGCTTCTCGACCCCGGTGACGCCGGAGGGAACGCAGACGACGACCCGCGGATGGGCGAATCGGTTCTGGTGGACTTTCTGAATGAAGTGGCGAAGCATCTGTTCGGTTACGTCGAAGTCGGCGATGACGCCGTCCTTGAGCGGTCGGATCGCGCTGATCGTCCCTGGCGTACGGCCCAGCATTCGCTTTGCTTCGAGCCCGACCGCGTGCACGTCGCCGGTCCTCGAGTCGACCGCGACGACTGAGGGCTCGGAGAGAACTATGCCGCGGCCACGCACGTATACGAGCGTGTTGGCGGTGCCGAGGTCCACCGCCATGTCGCGGCCACCGAAGCCGGTCAGGTAGCTGAGTACACCCATAGAAAATGCAGGTTCGCGAAGGCCCTTGCCGGCGGCACAGATCCCGCTACTTCTATGCCTGCGAGATCAGCTAAGTCTTCCACCGAGCACACCGATAGTAGCGGACCCGCCGGAGCCTGAAACCCAGCCTGCATGCGGGATGCTTAGCCTAAGGCTATTTCTTAGCTTTAGGGTTTTGGCGCAAGCGTAGGCGCCAGGCCGATAAGCGCCCCGACGGGCAGCCCGACAACGTTCGAGAAGTCTCCCTCGAGCCGTTCGATGAGAATCGAGCCGAGACCCTGGATCGCGTAGGCCCCAGCGCGATCGCGCCACTCGCCGGAGCCGATATAGAGGTCGATCGTGGCCTGGTCGAGCGGCCGGAAGGTAACGAGCGAGCGCTCGAGTGCGGTGCGCTCGCCGGAGGCGTCGATCACGGCGAGCCCGGAGAGAACTTCGTGCGTTCGGCCCGAGAGGGCAGCAAGGTGCTCGCGCGCTGCGGTCTCGTGGTTGGCTTTGCCGAGCGTGCGGCCGTCGGTGACGACGTCGGTGTCGCAACCGATGACGAGGGCGCCCACCGGCGCCTGTTCGGCCCCGGCCCGGGCCTTTCGAACCGCGTTCTCGACGACGATCTCAGCCGGCGGACCTTCGCTGAGCTCCTCGACATCGGTCGCGAGCACCTCGAACTCGACCCCGAGCGAGGCGAGGATCTCACGGCGGCGGGGGGAGGCGGAGGCGAGGAGGACCGACGGCATCGCGGTGGAGGTTGGCAGGTGGGGGCGGATGAGGGCCGGGGCGCTACCCCAGATCCGGGAACCAGATCGCGATTTCGCGCTCGGCGGACTCGTCGGAGTCGGAGCCGTGGACGAGGTTGAAGGTGACCTCGGTGGCGAAGTCGCCGCGGATCGTCCCCGGGGTCGCCTCGAGCGGATTCGTCGCACCGATCAGCTGGCGTGCGGCCGGGACCGCATCGTTGCCCTCGAGGATGATCGCGACCAGGGGTCCGCCGGTGATGAAGTCGACGAGCTCGCCGAAGAACGGCTTCTCGGTGTGCTCGGCGTAGTGCTCGTTGGCAATCGCCTCGTCCGGGGTGAGCTGGTGCATCGCGACCGAGCGAAGCCCCTTGCGTTCGAAGCGGTCGAGGACCGCGCCGGTGAGGCCGCGCTCGAACGCGTCCGGCTTGACCAGGATCAGGGTCCGGGACATGTCCGACTACTCCTCGTCGTCGCTCTTCGAAGGGTTTGACGAGGGCGAGCTGACCGGCGCCCGCTCGCTCGTCTTCGCGTCGGCCGATGGCTTCGGGCTCGGCGGTGCCTCGGAATTCGCCTTAGCGGGCTTGGCGCGGCGTTTTGACGAGCGCTTCTCTCGCTTCTCTCGGCTCGAGCCCGAACTGGTTCCCTCGCGTTGCTCGCGATTCGCCCGAGCGGCCTCGCGAGCGTCGCGCGAGGGAGGCTCGCGGTCGGCGCGCTGGCGCCTGCCCGAGCGCTGGCGGCGCTCCGGCGAGCGCGATTGGGTCGGGCTCTCGCAGTAGGGGCACATCGCCCAGCGAGGGTCGATCGGCTTCGAACAGGACGGGCACGGGTCCTTGAGCCGCGCTTCGCAATTCGGGCAGCGCAGGTAGTTGCGCTCAACCGGGTACTCGCAGTTCGGGCAAGCCTGCTCGCCGAGCTGCTTGACGCGGAGCTGGGAGGCGCGGATCTCGAGCTCTCGCTCCTTGCGGTCCTCGATGAACTCGGGCGGCCGCAGGATCGAGTAGATCATCGCGCCGATGAAGGGAAAGAGCGAGGCCGCGGTCGCGCAGGCGACGAGCCAGGAGTCCTCGATCCGCCGGCGGGCGTCGAGGAACGTCCAGACGATCAGCGCCAGGTAGACGACGACGAGCAGGACGATCAGCAGGTTGACGGCCAGATTTAGGCCGTCATTGGAGATGCCGAACAGGCCGACGAGGGTCATGAGCGGCGGAAGCTTACTCAGTGCGCCAGAGCTAGCTGCAGGTGGCGTCCCGGCCGCCGCGCCGATCCCCAGATGAATCAGCCATCTAGAGGAACATCCGGCCGAAGAGGTAACCGAGCCCGAAGAAGACGAGGATGACGACGGCGACGATCGCCGCGACCAGGCCCATCATCTGCAGTAGCTCCGAGCGAGCCTCTCGATCCATGCCTCAGAGCCTAACTTGGCTCGCGGAGGCTGGCGAGCAGATAGAACGAGCCGGCGACGAGGACGATGCCGCCGCGCTCTCGCGCGAGCGCTCGGGCCCGGTCGAGGGCCGCGTTCGGATCGGCGGCGATCTCGGTCGTGCTCGCGCCACATGCAACAGCCAGCTCCGCGGCCGGATGCGAGCGCGCGCCAGGCCGACCGACACCTTCGAGCGCCGGCGCCGGAATCTCGGTGCAGATAACGACCGCGGAGATCGCCGCAATCGGAGCGCAGATGCCCTCGGCCGGCTTGTCGGCGAGCACGGCGAGCACGGCGATAACGGGCCGGCCCCGCGAGAGCTCGGGCAGCGCTTCGGCGATCGCGGCGGCGCCGGCCGGATTGTGCGCGGCGTCGAGGATCATCGGAGGGTCGCTATCGACGATCTCGAGCCTGGCCGGCAATCGCACCGAGGCGGCGACGCGCTCGGCGCCAGCCGAGTCGATGCGCCGGCCGAGAAACGCCTCAGCGGCGGCAAGCGCAACGCTGAAGTTGATCCGCGGATAGCCGTCGGGCAGCGACGCCGCGCGTGGATCCGCTGCGTCAACTCGGACGACGTTTGCCTGGAGCCCTCTCGCCGTCCGCTCCGCCAGACTCGCGACCGCCGCGTCGACCGGGCCGAGGACGAGCGTCGAGTGCGCTCGCAGCACCGCGAGCTTCTCCGCGGCGATCTCCTCGACCGACTCGCCGAGCAGGTCGGTGTGCTCGAGCGAGATCGATGTCACCGCGGTCACCTTCGAGCCGATCACGTTGGTCGCGTCGAGCCGCCCTCCGAGCCCGGCCTCGATCACGCCGACATCGACCCCGGCACCGGCCAGGGCCTGGAACGCCGCCGCCGTGGCCGCCTCGAACTGGGTCACCCTCTCCCCCGGTTCGAATCCGCGCTCGGCGATCGCCGCCGCCTCCGCCGTGCGGGCAACGGCGTCGCCGAAGTCGTCGGCCCCGATCTCCGCGCCCCGGACCCTTATCCGCTCCGACCAGCGGTCGAGGTGCGGCGAGAGATAGACCCCGCTCGCCATGCCCTCCCCGGCGAGCAGTGCCGCTGTCAGCACCGAAACCGAGCTCTTGCCGTTAGAGCCGACGACGTGGATCGTCGCAAAACGGTTCTGCGGCATTCCGAGCAGATCACAGACCCGGCGAATCCGCTCGAGGCCGAAATTCCAGCCGAGCTTGTCGAGCGAGGAAAGCCAGGCTTCGGGGTCGAACCCGGTGTTCAGCCGAGCTCCTCGAGCTCTGCGCGGTAGGCGGCGAGCTTCTCGCGCTCGGCCTCGACGACCTCGGCCGGCGCCTTTGCGACGAAGCCCTCGTTGCCGAGCTTGCGCTCGCCGCGCTCGACCTCGCCGCGGAGCTTCTCCCGGCGCTCCTCGAGCCGCGCCTCGACCCGCTCCGCGTCGAGCTCGGCCGAAGGTACGACTTCGACCGCTCCGACCCTGGCGATCGCCTCGCCTCGATCGGCGTTGGCGCCGAACTCGAAGCGAGCGAGCCTGCCGACCAGCTCGTGCTGCTGATCGGCGCTGCGCGCGCTCAGCACCGCCCCGGCCTCGACTCCGGCGAGATCGCGCCAGCGGCGAAGCGAGCGGGTGAGCTCGATCGCGTCCTCGAGCTCGCGCTCGGCCTCGGAGTCGATCCGCGAACGCTCGGCCGCCGGGAACGCGGAGACGACGAGCGGCCCGTCGGCGCCGGATGGCAAGTAGCTCCAGATCTCCTCGCTGACGAACGGCATGAACGGGTGGGTCAGCGCGAGCACCCGCTCGAGCACGAAGAGCAGCGTCGCCGAGACGTCTTCGTCGCCGTCATAGAGCCGCGGCTTGGCGATCTCCAAATACCAGTCACAGAGCTCGGAGAAGAGGAATCGATAGAGCTCGAACACGGCACGGGAGAAGTCGTAGGAGTCGAGGCTCTCGCCGACGCGCTCGACCGTGCGCTCGAGCCGCGAGAGGATCCAGCGGTCCTCGACCCGCGCCGGGCGTGGCTCCGGTTCGACCTCGGCGGCGTTCAGCAAGACGAGGCGCGAGGCGTTCCATAGCTTGTTCGCGAGGTCGCGGCCCTGCTCGACCTTCGCCGGCGCGTAGCGGACGTCCTGGCTCGAGGACATCGCCAGCAGGCCGAAGCGCAGTGCGTCGGCGCCGTGCTCGGAGATCTCGTCGAGCGGGTCGATCCCGGTGCCGAGGCTCTTCGACATCCGGCGGCCGTCGGGGGCCTGGATCACTGAGTGGACATAGACGTCGCGAAACGGGATGCGGCCACCGAACTCGAGCCCCATCATGATCATCCGCGCGACCCAGAGATAGATGATGTCGCGCGCCGTCGTCAGGAACGAGGTCGGGTAGAACGCGGCGAGCTCGGGCGTCTCGTCGGGCCAGCCGAGCGTCGCGAACGGCCACAGCGCCGAGGAGAACCAAGTGTCGAGCACGTCCTCCTCCTGGCGCAGCTCGCCGTCGCAGGCGCCGCAGCGCTCGGGCGCGGTCTCGGCGACGTAGACCTCCTCGCAGGCGTCGCAGTACCAGACCGGGATCCGGTGGCCCCACCAGAGCTGGCGCGAGACGCACCAGGGCCGAAGCCCCGCCATCCAGTCGAGATAGACCCGCTTCCAACGCTCGGGCACGATCCGCACCTCGCCTGCCTCAACCACTTCGATCGCCGGCTTCGCCAGCTCGTCCATCCGGCAGAACCACTGCAGCGAAATCAGCGGCTCGATTCGCTCGCCGGAGCGGTGCGAGAACGGGACGTTGTGGGTGTAGGGCTCCTCGGAGCGAATCAGTCCCTGCTCGCGAAGCTCGGCGACGACGGCCGCCTGGGCCTCGGCCACGCCGAGCCCGGCGAAGCGCTCCCCCGCCTGCTCGCTCATCCTCCCGTCCTCGCCGATCACGACGATCTCCTCGAGCCGGTGGCGGCGGCCGATCTCGAAGTCGTTCGGGTCGTGGCCCGGCGTGATCTTGAGCGCGCCGGTGCCGAACTCGGGGTCGACGTGCTCGTCGGCGATCACCGGGATCCGCCGCCCGACGAGCGGCAGGACGCATTCCGTGCCGATGAGCTCGCGGTAGCGCTCGTCTTCGGGATGGACGGCGACGGCGGTATCGGCAAGCATCGTCTCCGGGCGCACGGTGGCGACGGTGAGGATGCGCTCCGAGCCGGCGAGCGGGTACTCGATCTCGTACAGGGTGTCGGTCACCTCGCGCTGCTCGACCTCGAGCTCGGAGATCGCCGAGCGCAGCCCGGGGTCCCAGTTGACCATGAAGTTGTCGCGATAGATGTAGCCCGATTCGTGCAGGGCGACGAAGACCTTGTAGACGGCGCGGACGTAGCCCTCGTCGAGCGTGAACCGCTCGCGCTCGTAATCACAGGATGCGCCGAGCGCCTGGTATTGCTCGACGATCCGGCCGCCGTAGTGCTCCTTCCACTCCCAGACCCGGCGCTCGAACTGCTCGCGGCCGAGTTCGTGCCGGCTGGTGCCCTCCTTCGCCAGCTCCTTCTCGACCACAGCCTGGGTACCGATCCCGGCGTGATCGGTGCCCAGAACCCAGAGCGAGTTGCGCCCCTGCATCCGGCGGGCGCGAATCAGCGCGTCCTGGATCGAGCCGTTGAGAGCGTGCCCCATGTGAAGCGAGCCGGTCACGTTCGGCGGCGGCACCGCGATCGAGAAGTTCTCCTCGGGCGTCCCCTCGGCGTCGGGGTGGAAGTAGCCGCCCTCGAGCCAGGACTTGAAGATCCTCCGCTCGACCTCCTCCGGCCGCCAGCGGGTGGTCTCCTCGAGCGTCTTTCGCTGAGCGTCGTCCACGGGGGCGGGGATTCTAGGTAGGGCCGTCGTCGGCGAGGCCCTTTTTATGCTCTCGCCCGGTGAGCCGGCGGCCACTCCGATGCGCGCTCGCGGTGATTCCGCCGGGCCTGCGGCGCCTTTGAGGTCCTATGGACCCCTAACCCGCCGCAGCACCCTCGAGGCGTGACCAAACACGCAGCAAGAATCACCAACCCCGCCCGAGCCCACCGCCCTACAAGCCCCGCTCAAACTTCTTGGGTCGCGGAAGCTACGGCCTCGCACCCGTGGGTCCGGCGTCCGCCGCGCGCTGCCCTACGCTGACTCGGCCTCTGACACTTCGTCCTCGTCGACCTCGTTGGGCACCGCCTGGGTGACGAGCGTCGGCGCGAGGCCGCGCTCGATCGTTTCCTTGGTGACGACGCACTTCGAGACGTCGCGGCGGGATGGCAGCTCGAACTGGACGTCGAGCAACGTCTCCTCGAGGATCGACCGCAAACCGCGGGCGCCGGTCTCGCGCTCGAGCGCCTTGTCGGCGATTGCGCCGAGCGACTCCTCGGCGAAGACGAGCTCGATGTCATCGAACTCGAAGAAGCGCTGGAACTGCTTCGAGAGCGCGTTGCGGGGCTCGGTCAGAATCGTGATCAGGTCCTCGCGGCTGAGCTGGTGGATCGCGGCGACGACCGGGAGGCGACCGATGAACTCGGGGATCAAGCCGTACTCCATCAGGTCCTCGGGCAAGACCTGCTCAAAGACCTCGCCGGCGTCCTTGGAGTCCTTCGAGGTGACCTCCGCGCCGAAGCCGATCCCGTTCTGGCCGATCCGCTTCTCGATCACGTGGTCGAGGTTGGCGAACGAGCCGCCGCAGATAAAGAGGATGTTCGTCGTGTCGATCGAGAGGAACTCCTGGTGGGGATGCTTGCGCCCGCCCTGCGGCGGCACCGACGCGGTCGTCCCCTCGAGGATCTTGAGTAGCGCCTGCTGGACGCCCTCACCGGAGACGTCGCGAGTGATCGACGGGTTGTCGGCCTTACGCGCGATCTTGTCGATCTCGTCGATGTAGATGATCCCGGTCTCGGCCTTCTTCACATCGAAGTCGGCGGCCTGGATCAGCTTCAAGAGGATGTTCTCGACGTCCTCGCCGACGTAGCCTGCCTCGGTCAGCGCGGTCGCATCGGCGATCGCGAACGGGACGTTGAGGATTCGCGCCAGCGTCTGCGCAAGCAACGTCTTGCCACAGCCGGTCGGGCCGAGCAGCATGATGTTCGACTTCTGCAGCTCGACCTCGTCCTCGCCGGTCGACTGCATCATCTGGACGCGCTTGTAGTGGTTGTAGACGGCGACCGAGAGCGCCCGTTTCGCGGTCTCCTGGCCGACGACGTACTCATGCAGGACCGCGTGGATCTCGATCGGCTTCGGCAGCGTGTCGAGCTCGAAGCTCGGCGGCGCGGTCAGCTCCTCGTCGATGATCTCGTTACAGAGATCGATGCATTCGTCGCAGATGTAGACGCCGGGGCCGGCGATCAGCTTCTTGACCTGGCGCTGCGACTTCCCGCAGAAGCTGCAGAGAAGCTGCTCATTCGAGTCTGTTGGACGTGCCACGGGGTCTCTCCTCCCAAGCTGTTTTCGCTTTTGTGGAGACCTCGCTTCGGAGCTTAGGGCAAGCCCGGCGCCGCCTCGCTGACTGGTTGTTACTTCGCCGCGGCGCCCGTCCCTGCCCGCGGGCGCGAGGTTGCCGTAGGGCGGCTAAAGCATCCACGCATCGTTGGGGGCCAGGTCGGCAAGGAGGTTTCTTCGTGAAACGCTTGACCGTTTCAACACGCGCCGAGCGGGTTCCCCATCGTCGTCCCGAAGCTGTTGCCGGAACCGCAGTTGCGCTGACCGTCGTTGACGAGGTCGGCGCCGGGCCCGCCCTGGGCGGTCGTGCCGTTGCCCGATGCCGTGTTGTCGATGATCCGGTTGTCGTCGGAGTTCTGGTCGGCCCAGACGCCGGCGAATGCGTTCGAATCGGTCGTGTTGCCGGCGACGACGACGCCGTCGGAGTTGAACAGGAAGACGCCGACCGGGGTGAACCCGTTGTCCTGGCCCGAGGCGGTGTTGTTAGAGACGAGGATGCCCGCGTTACCGAACGAATCCTCGATCAGGATGCCGCGGTTGTTCTGCTCGGCGACGTTGTCGGTGACCTCGACGACCGTGTTCGGGTCGCGGATGCCGCCGACGTAGACGCCGGCGTCGTCGTAGCCTTTCATCTCGTTCTCGTCGATTAGGACATCACCGGTGTCGAAGACATTGACCCCGTACTGAACCCCGCAGCCGTCATCGAGCTTGACGCCGATCGCTGCGCCGGCGCCGCCCTCGATGAAGTTGATGTCGGCCCCGCCGTATGTGCCGCCGGCCTCGTCGGAGGCGCCGGTCACCTTCAGGTTCTGGATCGTCACCGGTGAGCTCAGCACCAGCATCGTGAAGGCCACCCTGCACTGACCGTTGATCGTCGGCAGCTTTTTCCGATCGGAGGGGCCGGTGATCGTCAGCCGCTTCTCGATCACGACGCCGCCCTTGTAGACGCCCTTCTTCTCGAGCTTCAGCTTGTCGCCATTACGGGCCTTGTCGATCGCCTTCTGCAGCGTGCCCTTGCCGGGCTTGACGTCGAACTTCTTTGCCTCGGCCGCGGGGACTGCGATCAGCGCCGCGGCCAGAGCGGCCGCGACCGGTGCGCTTCTAGCGGTGCTCGAGGACACGGTCGACGATGTGGTACTCCTTCGCCTCCTCGGCGCTCATGAAGTAGTCGCGCTCGGTGTCCTGGGTGACCTTCTCGAGCTTTTGGCCGGTGTGCTTGGCGATGATCTCGTCGAGGCGGCGGCGGACGTCGATGATCTCCTTGGCGTGGATCTCGATGTCGGTCGCCTGGCCCTGGAAACCGGCCGAGACCTGATGGATCAGGATCTTCGAGTTCGGCAGTGCCATCCGCTTGCTCTCCGCGCCCGCGGAGAGCAGCAGCGCGCCCATGCTCATCGCGACGCCGACACAGATCGTCGAGACGTCGGGCTTGATGAACTGCATCGCGTCGTAGATCGCGAGTCCGGCATAGACCGAGCCGCCGGGTGAGTTGACGTAGAGCGAGATGTCCTTATCCGGATCCTCGGACTCGAGGTGGATCAATTGGGCGACGATCAGGTTGGCGATGTCCTCGGTTACCGGGGTGCCGAGGAAGATGATCCGCTCGTTGAGCAGCCGCGAGTAGATGTCGAAGGCGCGCTCGCCTCGCGACGTCTGCTCGACGACCATTGGAACAAGGGGGCTCATTCGCGGCGCAGTCTAGCTATCCCGTTCGGCGGGCTCGCCTGAGCCCGGAGTCCATAGCTCGCCTTTCTCCTCAGGCTCGGACTCCGGCGTCCAGATCGCCTCGCGGGCCTCGGCCTGCTCGAGTGCGATCGGGGTCGCCGAGTCGACCACGGCCTCGGCCGCGCGGCGGATCCGAATGTCCTCGCGGACGAGCACGTCGCGACCTGAGGAGCGGAGCTTGTCGAGCGCCTTGCTCGCCTCCTTCTTCGAGCTGTCGTCGCCGCGCAGCGCCTCGAACAGGTCCTCGTCAGAGACCGAGATCCCCTCTGCGTCGGCGATCGCCGCCAGTACCGACTCGCGCTTCAGGCTGCGCTCGGCGTCGGGCTTGACCTCGGCGACCATCTCCTCGCGCGAGCGGCCCTGGATTCGAAAGAATGTCTCCGGGTCGATGCCCTGATGGGAGAGGTTGTGCTCGAAGCGATGGAACATCTCCTCAGCGCGTGCGTCGGCGAGCTCCCCGGGGACCTCGACCGTGGCGTTGTCGACGGCGGCCTCGACCGCCGCCTCGCGGAACTGCTCCTCGGAGCGCTCCTCGCCGGCCGCGCGCAGCTTCCCGGTGATCTCGGCGCGGAGCTCGTCGAGGGTCTCGAATTCCGAAGCCTCGAGGGCGAAGTCGTCGTCGAGGTCCGGTAGCCGCTTCTCGCGCACCTCGCGCACGCTGACGTCGAAGCTCGCCTCCTTGCCGGCGAGCTCTTCGGCGCGGTAATCCTCCGGAAACTTGACCTCGACCTTGCGCTCGTCGCCGGCGTTGGCGCCGGTGAGGCCGGCCTCGAAGCCCTCGACCAGCGTCCCTGAGCCGAGCTCGAGCAGCTGGTCCTTACCTTCGCCGCCTTCGAAGCGCTCGCCGTCGACCGATCCGACGTAGTCGATCAGCAAGAAGTCGCCCTCGGCGGCCTCGCGCTCGACCGGGTTGAGCGAGCCGAAGCTCTCGCGCAGGCGCTCGATCTCCGCCTGCACCGCCTGATCGGGGACGTCGGGCTCGGCGCGGCCGACCTCGAGCCCCTTGTACTCGCCGAGCGTCGCCGACGGCCGAACCGCGATCTCGATCGAGAGCTCGAGCGGCTTGCCCTCCTCGGGCAGATCCGCAACGTCGAGCTTGGGGTCGCCGACCGTTGCAACGCCGGCGTCGATCACGGCGCGCTCATACCACTCGGGCAGGGCGTCGCGAAGCGCCTGCTCGAGCACCGCCTCGCGCCCGATCCGCTGCAGGACCATCTGCGCCGGCACCTTGCCCTTGCGAAAACCGGGGA
>JBPCRS010000067.1:0-15146 GCA_050996575.1 Solirubrobacterales bacterium | reverse complement strand
GTTTCCGACCGGGTCAAGAATCTCGTCGTCTATGCGCTCCAGGGCCGCTATGACGTCGAAGCGGTAGTCACACAATCGCAAAACCACGCGACCGAGCTTTCGCGCGAGGCACGAGACGGCGCCTACGACCTCGTCGTCGCCTTCGGCGGCGACGGCACCCTGAACGAGGTCGCCAACGGCCTCGTCGGAAGCGGCGTGCCGATCTCGGTGTTGCCCGGCGGTTCGACCAACGTCGTCGCCCGCACCCTCGGCATCCCCAACGACGTCGTCGATGCGACCGAGCACCTGCTCGGGCTCGCCGACGACTTCCGGCCGCGAAAGATCGACCTCGGCATTGCCAACGGCCGCCATTTCGTCTTCGCCTGCGGCGCCGGCCTCGATGCGACTGCGGCGAAGCGGGTCGATGCCCGGCCGCGGCTAAAGGCGCGCTTCGGGCCCTACTGGTACATATACGCCGCGGTCACCGGCTTCTACGGCCAGTACATGCGCGACCCGATCAACTTGCGGGTCGAGACCGGCGGCAAGGGCACCGAGGGGGTGACTGCGATCTGCCAGAACTCGGATCCGTTCACCTACTTCCGCGACCGCCCGGTTCGGGTTTGCGAGAAGGTCGAGTTCGACGACGGAGCACTCGCGCTCGCGGTGCTCAAGCGGGCGACCCAGCGCGACATGCCGACGATCATCAGCCGCGTGCTCCACGAGCGGTTGCAGGCCTCGGGCCATCGCCACATCGACCACTTCGCCGCCGTCACCGAGGCGAGAGTCGAATCGACCACCCGCGACGCGAGCGGCGCGCTGCGCCCATTCCCGGTCCAGGTCGACGGCGACTACATCGGCGACCACACCGAGCTCGAGCTGGAAGTCGCCCCCGGCGCACTCACCGTCGTTGCCTGAGGGCAGCGGAAAATGTGTTTTCTGCGCAATCGCCCGCGGCGAGGCCGAGGCGCTTGTCGTCTTCGAGGACGAGGCCTCGCTCGCCTTCCTCGACCGTCGCCCGCTCTTTCCCGGGCACTCGCTGCTGATCCCGCGCGAACACCACGGGAGCCTGCCCGACCTGCCCGCTGTCCAGGTCGGCCCGCTGTTCGCCAATGCGCAGCTGCTCTCGGGCGCGATCCGCGACGCGATGGGCGCCGAAGGCAGCTTCGTCGCGATCAACAACGTCGTCTCGCAGAGCGTCCCCCACCTGCATGTCCACGTCGTTCCCCGGGTTCGCAAGGACGGGCTGCGCGGCTTCTTCTGGCCGCGGACAGAATACGAGGGCGACGATCACGCCGCGGAGACAGCGGCGGCGATCCGCGCAGTCGTTGCCGAACGCGGCGCCGGCTAGCCCGTCTTGCGGCCCTGAGTGATCAGGAAGTCGGCGGAGAAGACGACGCCGTCCTCGTCGGCGCGGCTCTCGGCTTCGAAGAGGTCGAAGAGGTCGGAGCGAAGGTCCTCCCATTTTCCCTCCGGCTCGAGCGCGGCGCGAGCCATCACGACCGGGCCGAACTTCTGCGCGTACTCATCGACAGCATGCTCGGCCGACTCGAACCTGAAGTCGAGCACGTCGCGTTCGAACTCGACCTCGAACCCGGCCCCTTCGAGCATCGCCCGAGCATGGTCCTCGACGCCCCACATCGGCGGCGGCGTGACGAAATCGGGCGGCGGCGGCATGTGCTTCGCGATTGTGCCGAAGAACTGGCCAATCGAGCCCTCGGGGATCCAGGTGCAAAGTCCGATCCGCCCGTTCGGGCGGAGAACGCGGGCGAGCTCGGCTGCGGCACGCTCGTGGCGGGGCGCGAACATGTGGCCGAAGATCGAGAGCACGACGTCGAAGCTGGCGTCCTCGAACGGAAGCGCTTCCGCATCGCCCTCAACGAACTCAACCTCAGCGCCCTCGCGGGCGGCGAGCTCTCGGCCGGCCTCGAAGTGGTCGGCTACGAGGTCGCAACCGATGACGTTCCCTCCGGCCTTCGCCGCGCGAATCGCCGCGTTGCCGGTTCCGCAGCCGACGTCGAGCACGTCCTGACCCGACTCGATGCCGACGCGGTCGACCAGCCTCTCCCCCACATCCCAGACGAGCACGGCGAACGAAGGCCAGTCCCCGGCCGCCCAGGTCGTTCGGGCGCGATCCTTGAATGCGCTGATCTCGTCGGTGCTCATTCTTTCCTTTACCTCGTCGGTTAGCCGCCCGGCGTTATCCGGTAGGCGTCGAAGACCGCGTCTACGTGACGCAGTCGGGCGATGCACTGCTTGAGCTGGCCGCCGTCACCAACCTCGACGACGAAGCGGTTTCGGACCATCGGGTGCTTGGTCGAGCAGTTGGCCTCGAGGATGTTCACGCCCGCCTCCGAGAATGTCCGCGAGAGGTCTTCAAGGAGGCGTGTCCTGTCCCAGGCATCGACCTGGAGCTCGACCCGGTAGGAGGCGCGGTTGTCGCCTGCCCACGAGACGTCGGTAAAGCGCTCGGGCGCCCGCTTAAGCGGCCCGACGTTCTTGCAGTCCTCGCGGTGGATCGTTATCCCGCGTCCTAGCGAGACGTAGCCGACGATCTCGTCGCCGGGAACCGGCCGGCAGCACTTCGCCAGCCGGACGACGACGTCGTCGACTCCCTTGACCTCGATCCCGTAGGCGGATGCCTCCTGGGTGCGTCGCTGGCGCTCGTCGCGACCTTCGAGCACTCCAGCGAGCCGCGCCTCGTTCTCGTCACCGGCGACGGCCTCGCCGGCCTTGAGGCGCTGCATCAGCTTGTTGGCGACGGTCTTCGCCGAGACCTTGGCGCCGCCGAGTGCGATGTAGAAGTCGTCGGCCTTACGGAAGCCCATCTCGCGGATCACATCGGCGAGGATCGGCGAGCCGGCGATCTTCTGCGGCGGCAGCCCGCGCTTCTTGAGCTCGTCCTGGAGCGCAACCCGCCCGCGGTGCTCGGCATCGTCGCGGCGCTCGCGCTTGAGGAAGGCGCGGATCTTGTTGCGCGCCCGCGTCGTCCGAACCAGCGCCAGCCAGTCAAGCGATGGCCCTCGCTCCTGCTTCGCGGTGAGAATCTCGACGATGTCGCCCGACTTGAGCTGGTAGTGGAGCGGGACGATCTTGCCGTTGACCTTGGCGCCGACGCAGCGGTGGCCGACGTCGGTGTGAACCGAGTAGGCGAAGTCGAGCGGGGTCGACCCGGCGCTGAGATTCTTGACCTCGCCCTTCGGCGTGAAGACGAACACCTCGTCCTCGAACAGGTCGACCTTGAGCGACTCGAGGAACTCCTCGGGCTCCTGCTCGCCCTCGGCCTCGAGCAGCTGGCGCAGCCAGGTCATCTTCTCTCGGTTGGGGTCGTCCTTGCCGTTGCCCGAGCCGCCGGGGATCTCCTTGTAGAGGACGTGCGCAGCGACGCCGTACTCGGCCAGCTCGTGCATGTCGGGGGTACGGATCTGGATCTCAAGCGGCCGGCCCTCGGGGCCGATCACGGTCGTGTGCAGCGCCTGGTAGAGGTTCGAATTCGGGGTCGCGATGAAGTCCTTGAACCGGCCGGGCAACGGCTTCCAGATCGCGTGGATGATCCCGATCGCGCCGTAGCAGTCCTTGACCGAGTCGACGATTACCCGCATCGCGGTCAGGTCGTAGATCTCGTTGAACTCGCGGCCCTTCTTCGACATCTTCGAGTAGATCGAGTAGAAGTGCTTGGCGCGGCCGGAGATCCGCGCTTCGATCCCGACCTTGTCGAGCTCGGCGGCGAGGAAGTCGCCGGCCTCGGTCACGTAGCGCTCGCGCTCGGTGCGCTGCTGGGAGACCATCTTCTTGATCTCCGAGTACTTGCGCGGGTGAAGCGTCGCGAATGCGAGGTCCTCGAGCTCCCACTTGATCGCGTGGATCCCAAGTCGGTGGGCGAGCGGCGCGTAGATCTCGAGCGTCTCGCGTGACTTCTCGAGCTGCTTTTGCTTCGGCAGCGCCGCGAGCGTCCGCATGTTGTGCAGGCGATCGGCGAGCTTGATCAGGATGACCCGGACGTCGGCGGCCATCGCGACCATCATCTTCCGGTAGTTCTCGGCTTGGCTCTCGTCGCGGGATTGGAAGGTGATCCCGGTCAATTTCGTCACGCCGTCGACGAGCCGGGCGATCTCATCGCCGAAGCGCTCGTTCACCTCGTCGAGGCTCGCCGAGGTGTCTTCGACCGTGTCGTGGAGCAGGGCTGCGCAGAGCGTGTCGGTATCGAGACGAAGCGCGGCGCAGATCCGCGCAACCTCGAGCGGGTGGATGATGAAGTCCTCGCCGGACTTGCGACGCTGGTCAGCGTGGCGTTCGTGGGCAAAGGCGAAGGCGCTCTCGATCGCCTCTCGGCCGATCTCGCCGTCCGAGGCGCCGTGCTCGGAAGCGACCGCGAAGAGGTCGCCGAGCATCGCTCGTTGTTCGGGGCTGAGACCCTCGGTGATCGCGTCGGCGGGCGTCGGAGCGCCGCTCACCTCGTCGAGACCGACCTGGGTGCGCTCGGCTAGTGCGGTGTCTTGCTTTTCAGGAATCTTCGACCATCCTCGTGACGGGCCCGGTAGGCCCGGAAGGCCCCCGAAAGCTCGAGGTCCTTCCCCTCCGAGGATACGACTCCCAAGGCTCGTGATGTGCCCGTTCGGTGCCATTCGATCAGGCCGAGCTCGCCGAGCACCCGCGTCGGCCGCGCTGCCTGCTCAGCCGTGCGTGGATGACGAGCGCTGCCGGCGAGTGCGATGCGCAGCCGTTCGCCGGTCGCGGGCTCGCCGGCCAAAGCCGAATCTCACAGCACCCTGTAGCCGGCCGCGAGTGTCGGGCGAAGCGGCCATTCGGAGTCGTGCACGCGCAGCGCCAGCTCGGACTCGGCACGGCCCCAGGCATGGTGAAGATAGCCCTCGCCGGTGCCCGCGAGTGCCTCGAGCCGGGCGAACGGCGGCGGATCGACGAGGACGACGTGCTCGAAGTGCGAGGGAATCTCCGGAGCGAGCTCGAGCGCGCCCCAGTCGGCGAGCATCAGGCCGTGCCCCCCCGAGGCAAGCTCGCGGGCCCGAATATCGATCGAGTCGGTCGCGCATCGCCCGCAGGCGAGCACGGTGCCACCGCCGCCGAAACGGGCCGGGTCGGCGGCACGCTCGGCGAGCCCGGAGCGCCTCGAGACGTCGCAGCAGATCGCAAGCACGGGGACGCCGGTCGAGAGCAGCGCGGCGAGGCAGGCCACACCCGAGACGCCACGGCGGTCGACCACGGTCCGCGCGCTCGCCACGGCGAGTGGAGCCATCGGTGCGAGCTCGTCCTCGAGTTCGGCCTCGAAACGATCCCACCACTCATCCGCCGAGGCCGCCATCGAGCAATCGGCCGTCTCGGCCGTCTCCGACGACTGGCCGTAGAGCTCGCGCAGCACCACCCGCGGCTCGATCGACCCATTCCAGTGATTGAGCTCGAGCTTGACCGAGACGTCGAGCGGTCCACCCGCGGCGGCGCGATCGAGCTCGCCGCCGACGCTGAACGCGACGCCAAGTGCTCGGCGAGCGCCGCTCTCGAGGCTGAAGCGCGCGTGCTTCCCCTCCCCCATCGGCCGCACGTCACGGACTCGAGCGCCGGGCACGAGCAGCCGCGGCTCGGGGTTGCCCTTGCCGAACGGCGCCAGCCGCTCGAACTCCTCGGCGACGCCGAGCCCGAGGCTCTCGCCGCCGACGATCGCGTCGACCCGCTCGGTCCTGACCAGGTCAGCTTCCCCAAGGACTGCGCCGGCGTGGGCTGCGAACGCGGCTCGAAAGGCCTCGAGCTCGCCGGCGTCAAGCTCGAGGCCGGCAGCGGCGCGGTGCCCACCGAAGCGGCCGAGGTGCCGCGAACAGGCGCGCAGGCCATCGAGCAGATCGAAGCCGGGGATGCTGCGGCCCGATCCTTTTCCTCTTCCCTCTCCGTCGAGCCCGATCACGATTGCCGGCCGCCAGTGGCGCTCGACCAGGCGTGAGGCGACGATCCCGACGACGCCCGGATGCCAGCCTTCGCCGGCGACGACGATCGCGGGCGCCGCGCGCAGTTCGGCCGGCAGCTCGGCGAGCGCCCGTTCGGCGCCGGCGAGCGCCTCACGCTCGGCAAAGCGGCGCTCGCTGTTCGCCCGGTTGAGCTCCTCGGCGATCTGCGCCGCGCGCTCCTCGTCGGTCGTCAGCATCAGCTCGACGCCGGCGTCGGCGCGGTAAAGCCGTCCGGCGGCGTTGATCCTCGGCGCCAGCCGGAACGAGAGGTCGCCTTCGTCGAGGCGCCCGATCTCCGCCCCCGATGCGGCGATCAGCGACCGCAGGCCGACGCGCTTGCCGCGCCGCGCCTCCGCGATCCCGGCGCGGACGAGGGCGCGGTTCTCGCCGTGAAGCGGTACCAGGTCGGCGACCGTCGCCAGCGCAACGAGGTCGAGGTCGGAGACCACATCGGCGGCGTCGACGACCGCCCGCTCGCGGAGCGCCGAGGCCAGCTTGTGGGCGACGCCGGTCGCACAGAGGTCCTCGAACGGGTAGTTCGATACTCGCGGATGGAGGATCGGGCAATCGGGCAGGGCTTGGCCCGGCTCGTGGTGGTCGGTGACGATGACCTCGAGCCCGAGCTCGCGGGCGAGCGCGACTTCCTCGGGACAGGCGATCCCGCAGTCGGCGGTGAGTAGAACCATCGTGCCGCGCTCCGCGAGCCGGCGAACCGTCCCGGCCGAGAGCCCGTAACCGTCGGCCATGCGATCGGGCAGGAACCAGTCGCACTCGGCCCCGGCGTCGCGGAGCGCCGCGACCAGGATCGCCGTCGAGCAGACGCCGTCGACGTCGTAGTCACCGTGGACCGTGATCCGCCGGCGCTCTCCGGCTGCCGCGAGCAGCAGCGCGACGACCTCCTCCATCGCCTCGAACTCGAACGGGTCATGCGACTCGTCGGCGTCGAGGAACTCGCGCGCCGCCGCCGGGGTGCGATACCCACGGCGGACGAGGGTCATCGCGACCGGCTCCGAGACGCCGAGATCGGCGGCTAGCCCGCGCGTCTCCTCATACGAGCAGGGCTCGATCGAGAACGAGGCAGCGACGCTGGAGGCGGTCACACTGCCAGGCTAAGAATGACCGAGGACGGAATCGCCCCCGTGAATCCACGCTCGCAGCGGAATCCCGTGGAGGGGCGCGGCGGGACGGCGGCGGGATGGGCGCGTCGTTTACGCGCCGCATGGGTTTGTGGTCGCGGGCTTGTAAGGCAGGCGTTCGGGGTGTCGTGGCGGGGACGTGACGCTTGCTTTGGGATCGGCGAGTATTTCGTGACCCGCCAACGGACGTTGGACGCAAGGCGTCTCTGCGGGTGTCGAAATGCGTCCAACGTCCCGATCGCGCGGTCCCGCGGAACCGGATTGAGGCCGATTGGCGACTTATCGTCGGATGGCGGCGATAAAGCGCCAACCACCGCCGGCGCGCGACGAAACGCGCGCAAAGTGTCACCGAACCCGCCCGAACCCGCCGCCCTACAAGCCCCGCGACCACAAACGCCTTGGGTCGCGTAATCGGCGCCCCGGCTCTAGCCCGAGGCGCCCAGCCGCCGCCCAGCCACCCCCTATGCCGCCGCGCGCTCCCTTGCCGCCCCATACGCGTAGATCGCCGCGAGCGCGATCAGGGTGCCGGGAACGGCTGCGAGCAACGTCCCGATGTCGACGTCGCCGACCGAGCGGCCAAGGGCGATCTGCACTGCGGCTCCGGTCGCCATGCCGCCGATGATCGCGAAGACGAAGGCACCGATGATCCCGCCCCAGAAGCGATCGGGGAAGAACACGGTGAAATGCCAGAGCGCGACGGCGATCGTGAACCAGATCAGTGGTGCCATCAGATGGTCGACTTCCTGGCCAAGCGTGCCGTGGGGCGCGCAGGGCCGAGCAGATCAAGGACGCAGGGCGCGAAGTGTGCTTGCAGCACACGAGTGCCCGAGGACGAAGATATGCGACGTGCCATGCGCGTCACCACGGTGCGCTCGGCCAGGGAGTCGCCCATCAACGGTTCCTCCCGTGCTTTCGGCGGCGTTTTGCCTGCTTGGCCTTGCGCTGGGCGCGTCGCTCCTGCTTGGCACGGCGCTCCTCTTCACTCAGGCCTGAGCCGACGTGCTCCTCCTCAGCGGCCGGAGCGGGATCCCGGGACTCGACCGGCGGGGCGCTGATGCCGGTAATCGGGTCGGGCTCGGCGGGACGGGCGTTTACGGGGCCCGCCGGCTCGGTCTCGCGAGCGTCGCTGTCGCCGATCACCTCTCGTGGACCCGGCTGGCGCGGCTCGTCGTCGGTGAAGCCGGTTCCAGCGCGGCCCGGCTCACCGCCCTCTGCGCGCTCGGCCTCCTCGTCGAGGCGGGCGACCGTGTTGTCCTCGGGGAACGCGGGCACCTCGCCCATCGCTTCCTCGAGCACGCCTCGGCGCGCCCGGTATTGCGGTTCGCGCTCCTTCCAGGCGGTGAGAACGGGGGCGGCGATGAAGATCGAGGAGTAGGTGCCCGAGGCGACGCCGACCAGCATCGCGAGCGCGAACGACCGCAGTGTCTCGCCGCCGAAGATCATCAGGACGGTGATCAGGAACACGGTCGAGAGGCCGGTGATCAGCGATCGCGTGAGCACCTCGCTCATCGAGCGGTTGACGACCTGCGAGAAAGCGGCGCGCGGCAATCGCGGCACGTTTTCGCGGATGCGGTCGAAAACGATCACGCAGTCGTAGATCGAGTAGCCGAGAATCGTGAGGAACGCGGCAACGGTGGCGCTCGAGACCTCGGCCCCGACCAGCGCGTAGACGCCGGCGGTGATCAAGAGGTCGTGGATCAGGGCGATGATCACCGGCACCGCGTACTTGGCCTCGAACCGGATCGCCATGTAGGCGGAGATCAGGATCAGCGAAAAGAGGATCGCGAGGATCGCGCTGCGGGCGACCTGCGCTCCGAACGTCGGACCGATCGTCGTCTCCTGGAAAGCCTCGCCGCCCTCGGCGATGCCGAACCCGTCCTCGAGCGCGGGCCGGATCTCGGCGGCTTCGGTCGGGGTCAGCTCGCCCTGGATCTGGACGACGTTCGCACCGAGATCGGGGTCCTCGACCGACTGGATCTCGGCGCTTTCGGAGTTGGGCACGCCGGCGTCCGAGAGGACGGCGCGGACATCGTCGACGCTCGGATCCTCCACCAGGCTGGCCTTGACCCGGGTTCCGGACTCGAAGTCGATGCCAAGGTTGAGCCCCTCGGTGGCGAAGGCGATCGCGCCGACGGTGAGGATCACGCCCGAGAGCGAGAAGAACCAGCGCGATGCGCCGGTGAAGTCGAAATGCCAGCGGACGCGCTGCTCGCTCGAGGCGCCGAGCAGCGCGGGCGAGCGCAGGAAGCGTGCGCGGCCGAAGACGCCGAGCACCGCCTGGGTGAAGACGACCGCTGTGAACAGCGAGACGATCGTTCCGACACCGAGCGTGAACGCGAAGCCCTTCACCCCCGAGGTCGCGAGCACGAAGAGAATGAACGCCGTGATCAGGGTGATCACGTTCGCATCGATGATCGTCCCGATCCCCTTGCGATAGCCCTGGGCGATCGCCGAGGGCATCGATCGCCCGGCCCGCGCCTCCTCCTTTATTCGCTCGAAGATGACGATGTTCGAGTCCGCGGCGACGCCGATCGTCAGGATCAGGCCGGCGAGGCCCGGCAGGGTGAGCGTGATCGGGATCAGCTCGATCAGCGCGTAAAAGAAGGTCGCATAGACGATCAGGCCGAGACCGGCGATCGCGCCGAGGACGCGGTAGTAGGCAAGTAGGAAGAGCAGGACGAGGATCAGGCCGGCAAGCGCCGCCTTCAAGCCCTGGTCGAGCGCCTCCTCGCCGAGCGTCGCCGAGACGGTCGACTGGCTGATCAGCTGCAGCTCGACCGGCAGCGCGCCGATCCGCAGGAACTCGGCCAGGTCCTGCGACTCCTGAAGCGTGAAGCTGCCCGAGATCTGGGCGCCGGTGCGGCCGTCGATCCCCGACGGGTTCTCGTCGGGGTCGATGATCGGGCGGGTAACGACCTCGCTGTCGAGCACGATCGCGAAGCTGTCGGCGACCGCCGACCCGGGCTGGCCGGGAAGCTTCTTCTGCAGCCCGGCCTCGGCGATCTCCTTGGTGATTGCCTCGAACTTCGGCCGGCCCTCGTCGGTGAAGCTGAAGGTGACGTTGGGCTGACCCGACTGCGGGTCGGAGTTCGGCTCCGGGTTGGTGATGTCCGCACCCGAGAGCGCCGGCCGATCCTCGAGCACGAAGTACTCGTGCGGTCCGGTCTCGGACTCGTTCGCCTCGGTGTTCGGGTCGTCGTCCTGGGGGTCGTCGACGACGATCGTCCCCTGCGGTACCTCGAGCACATCGGAATCGGGCGGCTGCTCCTCGTCGGGGAACTCGAGGAAGAGGTCGGGCTCGCGCTGCTCGGGCCCGGCGAAAAGCTCGAACGTGTTCGAGTCAAAGAGGTAATAGCGCGGCCCGTTCGTCGTGCACTCGTCCTCGAAGCATTCGGGCTTCTGCTTGCCGGCGAAACGGACCGCGTCGATCAGGCGGTTGAAACCGGCTTCACCCTCCTCGGTCGATTCGGGTGCGTCGGGGTTCGGAATCAGGTTCTCTTCCCAGTAGTAGAGGAAGAGCTGAGCGGTCGTACCGACCTGGGCGATCGCGCGCTCGGCGTTTTGAACATCGGGCAGCGAGACCGTGATCCCCGTCGGTCCGACCCTTGCGATCTCGGGCTCGGAGACGCCGAGGGCGTCGGTTCGGTCGCGGATGATCTCGATCGCGCGCTCGACGTCGTCGGCGGCGATGTCGGGGTTCTGCGGGGTCGGCCTGGCCTCGTAGACGAGCTCGGTGCCGCCGCGCAGGTCGAGGCCGAGGCGGGTCGGCTTCGAGAGGATCACGAGCACGCTCGCGATCACGAGCCCGACGACGAAGAGCAGGACGAAGAGGTTGCGCCGGCGCGAGCCCATCAGCTTCAGGTGACGTTACTCGGGCGTCAGGACCAAAAGCATCCCGCCGTCGTCGTCATAGGCGGGAAAAACGTCGGCGACGGCTTCGGCGGGCAGATCGCCCTCCGCGTGAAGGGCAACGCGCTTGCCGAGCGAGCGCACACCCCATTCCAGCGTCGTCTCGATCGGGTCGGACTGGCCGTCGCCGTCGGTGTCGGCGACCTCGCCACCATCACCCGGATCGATCCACTCGAGGCCGAGTACTTCCTTCACGAGCCGGCCGATCACGTCGGTCGTCTTCAGTCCAGTGAGCTCGAAACTGCCGTGTCCGGCTTCGATTACCCGCGCCTCACGATCGCAGGCGAAGAACGCCGCGGTCGGAGCCGGGTAGTAGTCGTCGAGCAGTTCGAAGACGAAGCCGGAACCGCACTTGGAGCAACCCTTCGGACGCGAGGAGATGCCCGCCGTTCGCTCCGAGGAGAGCTCCCGATTGCCGCAGCTGGGACAGATGAAGAAGGCCATCTGATGCAGATCAGATAGAGCCGACCCGGACGCGAAGCGGAGGATGCGGCGAGTTGAAAATGGTCATTCGGTGAGGTTAGCGAGCGCAGGCTCAGCGCCGCCTAAACGACGCCCGCCGCCCGGCAGGCCTAGAACAAGCTCGCGGCGCGCTCGGGAACGACGAGGTCGAGGTGCTCGTAGGTGCGCGGCGTGGCGACGCGGCCGCGCGGCGTTCGCTTGATGAAGCCCTGCTGGAGCAGGTAGGGCTCGTAGACGTCGGCGATCGTGTCGCCCTCCTCGTCGATCGCGGCGGCCAGCGTCGAGAGCCCGACCGGGCCACCGGAGAAGCGAACCGCGATCACCTCGAGCAGGACGCGGTCGCGCCGGTCGAGGCCGGCCGGATCGACCTCGAGCATGTCGAGTGCACCGGCGGCGATCTCGGTCGTGATCCGGCCGCTGCCGCGAACCTCGGCGAAGTCGCGGACGCGCTTGAGCAGGCGGTTGGCGATCCGGGGCGTGCCGCGGGCGCGCTCGGCGATGGTCTGCTCGCCGCCGGCGTCGATCTCGACGCCGAGGATTTGTGCCGAGCGCAGGATGATCCGGCCGAGGTCGTCGGCGTCGTAGTGCTCGAGCCGGTGGGCGACCCCGAAACGGTCCCGAAGCGGCGCCGTAAGCAGGCCCTCGCGCGTCGTCGCGCCGATCAGCGTGAACTCGGGAATCGGCAGCGAGACCGTCCGTGCGCCGGCACCCTGGCCGAGGACGACGGGAAGCTGGCGCTCCTCCATCGCCGGGTAGAGCGTCTCCTCGAGCGCTCGGTTGAGTCGATGGATCTCATCGATGAAAAAGACGCTGCCGGGCTCGAGCGCAGTCAGGAACGAGGCCACGTCGGCCTTGCGCTCGAGCGCGGGGGCCGCGGTGACGACGATCGGAGCGCCCATCTCGGCGGCGACGATGTGTGCGAGCGAGGTCTTGCCGAGCCCGGGCGGCCCCGAGAGCAGAACATGGTCGAGCGGCTCGCCGCGGCCCTTCGCCGCCTCGATGAAAACCTCGAGCTGGCCGGTGACCTGCTCCTGGTTGATGAACTCCGTTAGCGAGTGCGGTCGCAGCGATCGATCGAGCTCGTCCTCGCCGACGATCGCCTCCCGGGCGTCGATCACCTCAACCTCCTCGGCCGCGGGCGGTTCGAGGGCGGATGATTCGAAGTTCGGGTCGCGCTCGATGCTCATCGCCTGCAGAGGCGATCGAGCCGAACCGGAAGCGAAGCTGAGGATTCGGCGATGTTCATTTTTTGCTGCCCGCGGCCTCACGCAGCGCGGTCGCGATCAGCTCCTCTGCCGCAGCCTCCTCGCCGGCGCTACCCGCAGCCTTGTCGAGCAACCGCTCGGCCTCCGCCGGCCCGTAGCCGAGTCCGAGCAGCCCCTCGCGGGCCTCCGAGCGCGCGTCGGCGGGCGCTCCGGGATCGGCCGAGTCGAACTCGAGCTCCTCGCTGATCCGGTCGCGGAGCTCGACGATGATTCGCTCGGCGGTGCGCTTGCCGATTCCAGGAACCGCCTGAAAGCGCTTCGCGTCGCCGGTCGCGATCGCGCGTCGCAGCTCCCTCGGGGCGCCGCCGGAGAGCGCGGCGAGACCGACCTTCGGGCCGACGCCCGAGACCGAGGTCAGGGAGAGGAAGAGGTCCCGCTCCTCCTCGGAGGCAAAGCCGTAGAGGGCGAGCGCGTCGTCGCGGACGACGAGATGGGCATGGAGCGTCGCCTCGCGGCCCGCGGCGGGCACGGCCTTGAGCGTCTCCGCCGAGACCGCCAGCCGGTAGCCGACCCCGTTCGCGTCGACGACGACGTGATCCGGTCGGCGGACGAGGACCTCTCCGGAGACGCTTGCGATCACGAGGAGGACACCTACCGTGCCTCGCGGCGGGCGAAGTCGTGGGCGCCCGAGCCCGAGAGCGCCGCCGTCGGCGCCGCCGCACGGGCGGCGAGCGGGCGGGCGTGGCCGGCGTGACAGATTGCGACGGCGAGGGCGTCGGCGGCATGGTCGGACTTTGGCGGCTCGGGCAGGCGCAGTAGCGCCGCGACCATCCGCTGGACCTGGCGCTTGTCGGCGCCGCCGTGCCCGCAGACGGCCATCTTCACCGCCTGTGGTGTGTAGTCGAAGCAGCGGGCGCCGCTCTCGGCGGCGGCGAGCATCGCGACCCCGCGCGCCTGGCCGACGCCAATCGCCGAGCGCACGTTCTTGCCGAAGTAGAGGTCCTCGAGCGCGACGGCCTCGGGCTCGTGCCAACCGATCAATTCGGTGAGCGATTCGTGGATTCGGGCGAGGCGCCGCTCGGGTGCCTCGTCGGCCGGGGCCTCGATCACGCCGCCGTCGACCGCGGCGAACCGGTTGCCCTCGAGGCGCACCACGCCGAAGCCGGTGTTGGCAAAACCCGGGTCAATGCCCATTACGACCATCATCAGAGTTGGATTCTGGGCTGAGGCTCGGATGCCTTCCCGAACGCAGCCGGTGACCGGGGCGACAGTCGTTTAGGCGGCGGCGTCCTCGAGCAGCGCTTCGGGGATATCGAAGTTCGCGTGGACCGCGTCGACGTCGTCGTGGTCGTCGAGCGCTTCGATCAGCCTGAGCAGGCGCCGGGCCTCGCCCTCGTCGGTGACCTCGACCACGTTGCTCGGCTCCATCGCGACCTCGGATGAGCTGACCTCGACGCCTTCGGCCTCGATCGCCTCGCGGACCGCGGCGAGGCTGGAGGGCTCGGCCGTGACCTTGAGCAGGTCGCCGTCGACGATGACATCGTCGGCGCCCGCGTCGACCGCCGCAATCAGGTCGTCCTCGGAGTAGCGCTCGCCATCGACGAGGACGATCCCGCGCTTGACGAAGACGAAGGCGACCGAGCCTGGCTCACCGAGGCTGCCGCCGCTCTTCTCGAAGGCGTTGCGGATCTCCGAGCCCGAGCGGTTTCTGTTGTCGGTCAGGGCCTCGACCAGGATCGCCGCCCCACCGGGTCCGTAGCCCTCGTAGACGATGCGCTCGATCGCGGCGGCGTCGGCACCGGCGCCGCTGCCACGGTCGACCGCTCGCTTGATGTTGTCCTTCGGCATCGAGGCGTCCTTGGCCTTTTGGATTGCGGTCGCCAAAGTCGGGTTTCCGGCAGGATCTCCCCCGCCCTCGCGCGCCGCAACCGTGATCGCCCTGGCGAGCTTCGTGAAGTGCTTGCCGCGCTTGGCGTCGGTCGCGGCCTTCTTGTGCTTGATCGACGCCCATTTCGAGTGCCCGGCCATGTCGCCGAATCTTAGGTGCCTGTTTAAGTATCGACCGCAACTACCTCGGCCAAGGCGGGTTTTTCAGATCGGGACGTCTTCAGGCGGGATACCAGAGGACTTCCCATTTGGAGGGATGCGTGACGCGGCGGTGGTCGGATGGTTGGCCGGCCACCGCCGCCGTCGTTCCGTCAAACGACGAACTTGCCGTCTTCCTCCAGAAGCTCGCCGTCGACCGTGATCTTGCCGCCTCGACGGAGGTCGCAGATCATGTCCCAGTGAACGGCTGACTCGTTGACTCCGCCGGTCTCCGGATAGCTCATGCCGCAGGCGAGGTGGACGGTGCCGCCGATCTTCTCGTCGAGCAGGATCTCCTTCGTGCCACGGGTGATCCCGTAGTTGGTGCCGATGCCGAGCTCGCCGAGACGGCGAGCGCCCTCGTCGGTATCGAGCGTCTGGATCAGGAACTCCTCGCCGCGCTCGGCGCTCGCGTCGAC
>JBPCRS010000056.1:0-11254 GCA_050996575.1 Solirubrobacterales bacterium | reverse complement strand
CCCGCCGGGACGACGATCTTGTGGCCCTAATTTTCGGAGACCGTCGGCGAGCGGCGATCCTCGAGGACATCGCATGTGACGTCGAACAGCGGCCCGCGCTCCTCCTCGGAACCGGTGAAGAACGGTGCCCCGGCGCGGCCCTCGCTCGCGACCTGACCGCCGCCGGCCTGGCGGCCGCAGAAGCAGACGCGGGTCCAGCGCAGGTCGAGCTCGGGCTTCCGCGTCAGCTCGCTGCCGGCCCGCTTCCAGGCGGCGAACATCTCCTTCGCCTCGACCCGGCCGACGTAGTTGGCGCCCGCAGGCCCGGTGTTGTCGAGGCCGGCCGACATGTCACCCTCGTTGCCGTTGCCGTAGACGTTGAGAACGAGCTGTCTCTTCGGCACCTTTCCGGCGCGGCGGACCTTCTTCTCGAAAACGCGGTGGGCGGTCGCGTGGTGATCGCCGTTATAGGCCTGAAACGGGGCCTTTACCACCGTCCCGTGGTCGGCAAAGCTCGAGAAGCCCCCGATCGGAACGCGCCGGCCACGGACGATCTTGTCGACGCGGAGGACGTCGACGGCGGGGTCGATCGTGTGCACCGAGCCCTCCGGGTCCTCCGCCGGGCTGCCCGCCCCGCGCGCCTTGATGATTTCGTGATTGGCGAGGTGGGCCTCGATCGAGCGGTTGCGGGTGAGGCCGACGATCTCGCCGTCGCCCCAGCCCGCCATCGCCGGCCCGAGGTCGCGTTTCGCCCGCCGGATCGACTTGGCGATCTGGGTCGCGAGGAAGGTGTAGAGCTGGCGGTCGGCGGGCTTCGGGTCGAGCAGCTCGACGAACGAGGTCGGCGACGTGATCGTTTCCGGGCTCGGCGCCGCGGTGTTGTAGGTCGGGAAGTTGGCGAAGCCACCGGGCCCGGAATGCGTGTGTGTCGGCAGGATCAGCACGTTCGAGGTCTCGAAGCCGTCGCCGGCAAGCGCCGCGATCTGCTGCTGCATCCCGGCCGGGATCATGAACAGGTCGAGCGCGACGAGCGCGACCCTCTCCCCTCCCCGCTCGAGCACGATCGTCTTCGCGAACAGCCGCGTGTGCTGGCCTAACGCGAGCCGGTCGGCGCGGGTGAAACCGCCGAGGTAATAGCCCGTCTGAAGCGGGGTGACGTCGGCCTGTCCGGCGCCGGCGCGGAGCTTGCCGGCGGCGGCTGAGGCGGACCCGGGAACGGTCGCGATCAGGATCGCGATCGCCGAGGCGAGGAGGACGAAACGGCGCAGCATCACTCGACCTTAGGCTCTTGGAGCGAGGTCTGAGCCGATTACTGGACGTTCGGCGCGATCGAGGGGCCGGTGCCCTCGATGAAGAAGAGCCAGATCACGAGCGCGATCACGACGAGCGCCGTACCCAGCACCATCGCCGGCTCGAACAGACCGAGCGACGGGCTCCCGCCGGCGCCCCGGCGAACGGCGAGCCAGACCGCATCGAGGCGGCGTGCGACCCAGGCGGTGAGGATGATCGAGATCACCGAGCCGATGAACGCGACCGCAAGCCCGGCACCGAGCGACTGCGTCGCGCCCTCGACCTGCGAGCCGATCCAGAGCCAGGCGAACTCTTGCGGACCGAAGAGCGAGACGCAGAGGGCGACGACGAGCGGTGGCAATAGGGCGCTCGATGCGAGCGCGGCGGGAGCCGGCAAGGTGAGTATCGGCGGGTCTGTCGCGGTCCGGTTTCGCATCAGCGCTCGGTCGGCTCAGATGGTACGACGCGCTCGACGGGGTGATCAGCACTCAGGCGCGGGCCAGCTCACGGCTCTTGAGGTCCTCGCGGATCACCTTCGGCAACATGAAGCGGACGTCCTCGTCGACTGTGCGAAGCTCGGAGATGTCCTCCGACCCGCGCTCGCGGAAGAAGTCGACCAGGCCCTCGACGAGCTCCTCGGGGGCGCTCGCCCCGGAGGTGATGCCGACGGTCTCGACGCCCTCGAGCCACTCCTCGCGGACCTGGGTCGCGAAATCGATCAGGTGCGAGTCGGCGCCGTGCTCGCGCGCAACCTCGACCAGGCGGTTCGAGTTCGAAGAGTTGCGCGAGCCGATCACGAGCACGAGGTCGCACTCGCGCGCCAGCGCTTTCACCGCAAGCTGGCGATTCGTCGTCGCGTAACAGATGTCGTCCGACTTCGGCGAGGTGATCTCGGGAAACTTCTCGCGCAGCCTGGCGATGATCTGAGCGGTCTCGTCGACGGAGAGTGTGGTCTGGGTGATGAAGGCGATCCGCTCGGGGTTCTCGACCTCGAGCGCATCGACGTCCTCGGCGGTCTGCACGAGCACGATCGAGTCGGGGGCCTCGCCGGTAGTGCCCTCGACCTCCTCGTGGCCCTCGTGGCCGATCATAACGATCGTGTAGCCGTCTTCGGCGAACTTACGCGCCTCGACGTGGACCTTGGTCACGAGCGGACAGGTCGCGTCGACCGTCCGCAGGCTGCGCTTGGCGGCGTTCTCATGGACGGCGGGGGAAACGCCGTGGGCCGAGAAGACGACGAGCGCGCCCTCGGGCACTTCGGTCTCCTCCTCGACGAAGATCGCGCCACGCTCGGAGAGCACGTCGACGACGTGCTTGTTGTGAACGATCTCCTTGCGGACGTATACCGGTGGCCCGTAGAGCTCGAGCGCGTGCTCGACCGTCTGCACGGCGCGGTCGACGCCGGCGCAGTAGCCGCGCGGGGCGGCGAGGAGGACCTTGTTCGGGGTTGAAGCGATGCTCACAGGGTAGCCCTAGCCGAGCCCCGGAACCGCCCGCACCGCGGCCTCGCCGACCGCGTCGAGGCTCCCGGCGCAGACCTTGTCGAGCGTGTCCTCGGTCGTGTGCCAGTAGGTGCCCGGGCTGCTCGCGCCACCGAAGCTGAAGTCGATCAGGTCGACGGCGGGGATCCCCTGCTCGAGGAACGGCAGGTGGTCGTCGGAGACCGGCGCTGTCGAGCCCGCGAAAGGGGCGGCGGCGCCGTCGGCGTCCTCCGACGCGGCGGCGAAGGCGGCGTAGAGGCCGGCGTCGGAGTTCGACTCGCGGGGGATCTGCAGGTCGCAATCGCCGACGAGGTCGAAGAGGACCATCGCCCGCACCGATTTGATCGGCGGCGAGCCCTGGCGCCGGCGCTTGCGCTCGGCGTAGCGGACGTACTGGCGCGATCCGTGCGCGCCGTCAACCGAAAAGTCGCGACCGGGCCGCGCCTCCTCGGCGTCGAAGAGGGCGATCCGCAGATCGGGGCCGTCGAGCCTCGACGGCAGCGAGCGCGCCAGCTCGAGCACGACCGCGACCCCCGAGCCGCCGTCGTTTGCGCCAACGAAACCCGGGATGTCGACTGTGTCGTGATGTGCGCCGACGACGACGGCGCCGCGCTCGAGACCCGGGATCGTGCCGACCACATTTAGGTGGGAGCGCTGGATCCGGACGTCATCGACACCGGCCTCGCGCAACCGCCTCGCAAGCAGCCGCGCCTGTTTGGCGTTCGCCTCCGAGCCGGCCGGCCGAGGGCCGAGATCAACCTGGGCGCGGACGTCCTCGAACGCGCGCTCGGCGTCGAAGTGGTCGGCGGAGGGACTGGCGCTGGCTCCGTCGCCACCTCCGCAGGCCGCCGTCGTGAAGACCACCAGCGCAACGGTCGCGACGAGGGCGGCGTGCTTACCGCGGGCCCGCACTACCGGGCGGTGATGACGAAGGCGCGCTTGGCGGGCGTGCCGCCGGCCTCATCGCCGTTGCGGGTCTTCGCCGTCACCTTCACCTCACCCTTGCGCTTGATTCGCTTGACGAGGCCCTTGCTGAGGTCGAAGCGGAGGACTCGCTTGGTGCCCGCCGGAATCGCGTAATCGAGCTTCTTGCGAGCGCCCGAAAGGCTCGCCGTGCCTTTGCAGCTCTCCTCGATCTCATTCGGCCAGGCGGGCGGGCAGCGGAAGCGGACCTGGGCACGACCGCGCCTCGTCAGATTGGCCGCGCGCGGCTCGATCAGGGTGGCGCGGGCGCGGCCCGGGCCGGCCGGCGGCAGCGGCGGCGGGTCGTTGCCCTGCGAGTACTGGTCGGGGTTCTGACCGGCCTCGAAAAAGCCGCGGTCGACGTCGTCCTTGCTGACCTCTTCTGCGTCGGGCGCCGGCCCCGGGCTCGTCACCGGGTCATCGGTGATCGAGCCGAGGATTCGCCGGTACATCTCCTCCTGCCAACCAAAGGCGCCGGTGAAGGTGCCGTTGTCCTGGCCGGTGCGAACGACGACGATGCCCTGGCTCGGGAAGACGGTGACCCATTGTCCGAAGAGGCCGGCGTACTGGAAGACGTCCGTCGGCAGGGTCTCGAAGTCGCGCTCGTTGTCGACCGGGCGATCGACGACCCTCGGGCCAACGCACGGCTTCGACGCGTTGAGCCAGATCAGGTAGCCGTAGCAACCGTTGGTCGCGACCGGCGTCAGCGCCTCTGAGACGAAGCGCTCGCTGAGCAGCCGGCGGCCCTGCCAGACGCCGCGGAGGCGCATCAGCTCGCCGAGCCGAGCGAACGTGTCGGCGCTCATGTAGAGGCCGAAGAAACCCTGCGTGTGCCCATGCGAGTCGCGCTGCCACGACCAGTCGCCGGGCTCGATCCCGATCGGCCCGAAGAGCTGATTCTGGGCGAAGGTCTGGAAGTCCTGGCCGACCGCGCGCTGGATCGCCTCGGCGAGCAGCGCCGGGCCGTCCTGCGAGTACTCCCAATAGGTCCCCGGCGGCTTCGCGACCGGCGTGGTCAGCGCGTTCTGAAGCCGGTTCGGCATGAAGACGTTGTAGTCGCGGGCGCCGTTCCACTCGAGCCCGTTCGTCATCGTCAGCAGATCGCGCATCAGGATTTTGCCGTGCGGGCCGTCGGCCTCGGGTATCAGCGAGCCAAGCGGGTCGTCGGGGCTGATCGCATTGAGGGTCATTGCCCGGCCGAAGAGGAGCGCGACGACGGACTTCGAAAGCGACCAGCTCTGGAACTGGACATTGCGGTTGGCGGCGGCGAGACCGTCCTCCCCGACACGGCAGCCGTTCCGGTACACGCGGATCGCGAACGAGGAGTTCTGCTGCTGGCCGAAGGCGATTGCGCCACGGAGCTTGGCGCCGTCCATCCCCGCTTCGGCCGGATCGACCGCCTGCCAGTCACCGCTGCCCGGCTCGGTGCAGCTCTTCGCCGCCGAGGCCGACGGCACGGCGAAGCCGAGCGCGCAGGCGAGCGCGCAGAGGGCGGCGAGGAAGAGGCGACGCGGGGCGACCATCTGCAGCAGCGATGATGACAGCCGCGCCGAGCTCCGGCGCCGCATCAACGGCGGGGTTCGGTCATCTAGGGTCTGCGCGATGCCCCAGCAGCACATGGACCGGCTGAGCTCGCTCGACGCCTCGTTCCTCTCGAACGAGACCGACTCGAGCCACATGCACGTCGGCGCGATCCTAATCTTCGAGGGTCCGCCCCCGAGCTACGACGACCTGCTCGAGCACATTCGCGGGCGCCTTCACCTCGTCCCTCGGTTCCGGCAGAAACTCGCGTTCTCGCCTTTGCAGTCGGGCCGGCCGTTCTGGATCGACGACCCGACCTTCAACCTCGAGTACCACGTACGCCACTCGGCGCTGCCGGCGCCGGGGTCGGAGGAGCAGCTGCGGGCGATGGCCGCTCGCCAGTTCTCGCAGCAACTCGACCGGACGAAGCCGCTCTGGGAGCTGTGGCTCGTCCAGGGCCTGAAGCGCAAGCGCTTCGCGCTGCTCTCGAAGACCCACCACGCGCTCGTCGACGGCGTCTCCGGAGTCGACATCGCGACCGTCCTCTTCGATGTCAAGCCGGTTCCCGAGCCGGCCGAGGCCGAGCACGAGTGGGTGCCGAGCCCGGAGCCCTCGTCGGCATCGCTGCTGGCCCGAAACGTCGAGGACGTTGCTTCGACGCCGCTTCACCTGGCGCGCCGGGTCGAGACGACGATCCGCCACCCGCGCGTCGCGGCTCGGCAGGCGGGCGAATCGGCCGAGGCGGTGGGTGAGGTCGCGTGGGCACTCGCCAACCCCGCCCCCGAGGTCCCGCTCAACACCGGCATCGGCTCGCACCGGCGCTTTCAGTGGGTGCGCGCCGACCTCGCCAAGCTGAAGCGGATCAAGGACGCGCTCGGCGGCACCGTCAACGACGTCGTACTCACCGTCGTCGCCGGCGCGATGCGGCGCTGGCTGCACTCGCGCGGGGTCCGCACCGAGGGACTCGAGCTGCGGGCGCTGGTGCCGATGTCGATCCGCGCCGAGGACGAGCACGGACAGCTCGGCAACCAGATCGCCGCGATGCGCGGACCGCTTCCGGTGTACATCGCCGATCCGGTTCGTCGACTGCAGGCGGTTCGCGAGTCGATGGGCCACGTCAAGTCCTCGAAGCAGGCGCTCTGCGCCGAGGTGATCTCGCGGTTCAACGACTTCGCTCCGCCGACGCTGCTCGCGCAGGCGTCGCGGCTGAATTTTTCGACCCGGCTGTTCAACCTGATTGTCACCAACGTGCCCGGACCACAGATCCCGCTCTACGTCCTCGGCCGCGAGCTCCAGGACGTTTTCCCGGTCGCCTTCCTGCCCGAGAACCACGCGCTCGCGATCGCGATCATGAGCTACAACGGCAACCTCGACTTCGGCCTGCTCGCCGACTACGACGCACTGGAGGACATCGACGTGATCTCCGAAGGGATCACCGAGGCAGTAGCCGAGCTCGAGCAGGAGGTCGAGCGGGCCGAGGCCGAGGCGCGGGACGAATCCGCCGAGCGAGCGAGCGCCGGCCCCTAGGGAGAGCCCCTTGGGGGCGGCGCTGCGCGTCGGAGGAGCTCGCCGACCGCCAAGTCGTACTCGAAAGGATCGCCGCCGAACTTTGCGGCGCAGCCATCGCTCGCCACACCGAGACCGTTGCGCCGATGCTCGGCCGCAATCGCCTTGGGGCGTCCGCGCACACGCCGCGGGCGGCCGGGAACGATGCGGCCGTCGGGACGGCGAAAGCGCAGCCGCCTTGGCCCAATTCGCTCGACGGTGAAACCCCCCTCGTGGAGGAGGCGATGGTGGTGCCGGCAGAACTCAGCCAGGTTCGAGAGCGACGTCTCGCCGCCGGTGGACCAGGGCTCGATGTGATGGGCGTCGACGAAGCGGCGCGCGGTGCAACCGGGAAACCGGCAGCCGCCGTCGCGGGCGCGGAGCGCTCGGCGAATCGCCGGCGGGATCGACCGGGTCTTGCGACCGACCGAAAGCGCCCGTCCACCGGACTCGAAGGAGGTGACGATCGAAGCGTCGCAGGCAAGGCGTCGCGCGGTTTCCGGCGCTAGCGACGGCCCGTCGTCGAGGCGGCCCCGCTTCCAATCGAACTGCTCGACGTCGACGTGCAGGACGACCTGATGACGCTCGCCACCGGCGGAGTCGGCACTGGCGGCGGCCTGGGCGCATTCAGCCATCGCCACCACGGCATCCGGGTTTCGAACCGAGCGGCGGGGCGTCGGTTCGTCCTGATCAGCCGTCCCGTCGCTTTCGGCGGAACGCCCCTCCCTCGCCGCTTCGAGCGCTGCGAGGAACAGGGCACCCTCTTCAGCGGAGAGTCGTCCGCGGAACGAGAACGAGCCGTCCTCCTCCCAATCCCATCCAAAGAACCGACGCTCGTGCGCGGCGTTCGCGTCGATCGTCGATTCGGCTCCGCGATACGAGCGGACGAGGCGATCGAGCTGCGCCCCGGTCGCGTTGCGAGCGATCTCGAGCAACTCGCCCTCGAGCGCGGGAGTGGCGATCCGGCTCAGCGCGCGCACCTTCGAATAGCTCAGCTCCCCGCGCGAGAACGCCTCACGGACGAGCTGCAACTCGCCGAGCGCCCGGCCGACCCGAACATGCTCCTGCCCGGACCGGATCGCGACACCACAGCGCAGCGAGAGCCAGTGCGAGCACGTCCGGCACCCCCAGGCGAGGTAGCCCTCGCGCCGGTCGAGCTCGGCGATCAGAAGCAGCCAGCGGCAGGTCGCCGCGGAGATGTGGGCCGCGAGCGCGCCGATCTCCTCTTCGAGGCGCTCCTGCGGAAGCTTCGCGATCTCGACAGAATCGAACATTTGTTCGATAAGCTTACGTGGCTGGACGGACGGAAAATCAGCGCAGAATACGTTCCGCGGAACGCGCCGAGCTTGTCAATCGAGGAGGCAAATCGGCAGCGTTGGGGGCGCCTTTGGCCTGCTCAGTCGCCATATTTCAAGTCTTGTTGCAAGTAGCGATAAGTAGATCCGATCATGTCGGCTTCAGGCGCCAATAGGCGCGTGGGTCGCGGGGCGATTTTCCGATCCATTCGATTACGCCTGCATCGCGAAGGCCGGCAAGCTGGCGCTGGGCTATTGGACGTGAAACGTCGAGCGTGTCCGCCACTTCGCCGGTGCTTAGCCGTCCGGCTTCACGAAGCGCGGTCATGATCGCGCGCCCGTGCTCCGGGAGACGAGCTTCCAGCTCCCGGTCGAGCGGCTCCGCCGAGAGCATCAAGATCACGCTTCCGGCGGTTTGGCGATAGACGGGATCACCAAGCCCGGCGTGTCGCATCTCTTCGAACATGCGCCGGATCCCCTCACCCAGCTCCTGGCCGAAATTGAGATCTGAACAAACACGGGCGATATGTGGGTTTCGCGCGAAGCGCGCCGATCTGAGCGGATCGGTCAAGTCGACCAGGCCAGGGAAGCGACCTGGACTCGAGATCTCGATCCGGTCATCGAACACCTCCACTCGAATGTGGTCGCCGGTGACGCTGTACGACCGATGAATCGCGGCGTTGACGAGGCCCTCCAGCCAGGCGTCTTCCGGAACGAGAGCAACGTCCCCGAATTGCCCCGACGGCTGCAGCGCACGACGAACCGGCTGAAGGCTCGCAATGTGACCTTGCGCCTCGCGTAGTTGACGCGGGATCGGTCCTTCGACCCGATGGTCCTCGATCAGTTGCTGGCGGGATCCGGACCCGCGTGAGCTGCCTCTGTACCTGAGAACCCTGATGAAAGACTCGGGGATGTACGTCTGTGGATGTCGCAGGAACAACAGGCATCCGGCGATCGTCAACTCGTTCCCGACCGCCAGGCCGCGAGCTTCGAGCATCGTTGGCTGCGAGCTCGTGCCAAGGGATTCCGCGTAGTCCCGAAGCAGCTCCTGATCCAAGTCATCAAACGGCGCCTGCGGAACGGCCCGAGTCTCATAAGAGACTTGGCCTCGGTCATACACCAGTTCTTGACGTTGGTCGAAGGAGAGACGCCGATTCTCGTCACCCATCCTGAGGTAGACGTCGTCCCGTTCGTTCGCGTGGACGGACTCGCCCGGACTGACCGTGACGACCAGGAGTTTGTCGGAATTGCCAACATCGTTCACGCAATCGATCAATCGGCTTTTCGCACGCACCGCGGGTCGGCAGAAGTCGGCAGACGCCTGCATCTGTTCGTTGCGTCTGTCCGGCGCGCCATCGGTCCCCTCAACCGCGCCCGCATGCAGACCGACAACGACTACCCCACCCTCCGCGTTGGCCATTGCGATCAGCGTGTGGGCCAACTCTCTTCCCTTGATTCGAGCCGATTTGCGATCGAACCACTGATCTTCGGGAAGCTCGAGCAGAGCGGAGCCGACGACTTCCTGGGGAAGCTCGAGCGCGCGTTCTACAAAGGCGATTGGCATCTACTTACAATTATTGCAAGTAGCGCTAAGTATCGCCTAGCGACCCTTCTTCTTCCTCTTCAGCGCCGCCTTCCGCGCCCGGTTCGCGTTGAGCACGCCCCAGCCGAGCGTGTCCGAGAAGCCGCCGGCACGGCGCGCGTTCTGCTTCAGCAAGAAGGCGACCCGCGTGGCGCTGATCCGCGGCCTCTTGCTCCGGATCAGCGCCGCCGCGCCGGCGACCTGGGGCGTTGCCATGCTCGTCCCGGTCAGGTAGGCGAAGCGGTTGTCGCCGCCGAGGCTGCCGCGACAGACCCCGCAGAGGGCGAGCGTCTCGATCTCGGTCGGGCCGGCGGGGAAGCTCGAAAAGATCCCGATGCCCTCGGGACCGGCCGAGCCATAGGCGGCGAGCGAAACCGTGCTGCCGCGCCCGGGCAGGAACGAGGCGCGTGCTCCGTCGTACTGAGCCGCGGTGACGACCAACCCGGTGCCGGCATTGATGTCCGGTCCGCTTCCCGGCGGCTGCAGGTAATCGGCGGGGATCCCCTGCTCCTCGGTGTCCTCGTTTTCGGCCGCCGCGACCAAAATCACGTCGCGCTTGGCCGCGTCGTCGATCGCGTTCTCGAGCGCCTGCGACTCACCGGGGCCGCCAAAGCTCATGTTGATCACGTCGGCGTCGGCTTCGATCGCCTCGACGATCGACTCGGAGATCGAGGCGATCGAGAGGTCGCTCTTGTAGATCAGCAAGTCACAGGCGTAGCCGGCCGAGGCGATCCCGAAGCCGTCCCCCGACTGGCCGCAGGCGAGCCCGGCGACATGCGAGCCGTGCCCGTTCTCGTCCTCCTTGGCACCACCGTGCAGCAGCGTGTTGTCGTTGTCAACCGCCGACTCGATCCGGGGACCGAGGTCGGGGTGGCTGCCCTCGATGCCGGAATCGATCACCGCGACCCGCGCCCGCGAGCCGTCCGAACGCCCCCAGGCGCGCTCGAAGCCAGACTTCCGCAGGTTCCACTGGAAGCTGTCCACGCCGGGGGCGTTGGGGTCGGCGGCGGAGTAGGCGGGATCGCTCGGGACGAGACGCGGTTCGAGCTGGAGGTTGGGCTCGACGAGAACGCCGGGCACCGATTCGAGCTCGACGGTGAGCTCGGCAACGGTCTCGCCGGCCGGCAGGTCGACCGAGGCAGCGCCGATCTCGGCGACGACGCGCTCGGGCTCGAGGCCGGTCCCGGCGAGCGCCTCGCGGAGGCGATCACGTGCCTGCGCATCGGTCTCGCCGGCGTCGCGGAGGACGACCAGCGCCTCCTCTCCGGCCGGCGTCGACGCCGAAGCGAGGCCAGGAAGAGCCGCGATAACGACTGCCGTAAGCGCGATCGCAGTCCAGCGAAGTGAAAAGGACTTATGTAATCCCGCCATCAGCAGACAAGGGTAGGGAAGCGATTCCCTGCCGGGCAGACGAACGGCGCGGCCGCAAGCATTCAGGCCTGAGCCCGGCAAGCTGCCGGAGCCATAGCTTCTAGATGATTGATTCCCAATCAGCGTGTGCGCGGGGGCGCACGGGACCGAGCTGGGCGTGGCCGGCGGGCGAAGCGCATGCCGGTGGGCATGTGCGAGTCCCGACGGGCGCGATCCAGCGACGGTAT
>JBPCRS010000017.1:0-6698 GCA_050996575.1 Solirubrobacterales bacterium | reverse complement strand
AGGAGAAGTTCACGATCTCGCGGACCATCACGCCCATCAGCGCGGGGCGCTCGAGCCGGCCGAGCCGGCCCTTGGCGGGAACGGCGCTCATCAGCTGATCTCCTCTCCGGTGAGCAGGACGAAGACGTCCTCGAGGTTGGTGCCGCGGCGCTCGCCGTCGAGGTCGGTGTCGCCGTTGGCGTGAAGGACTGAAACCGAGGTGCCGGTTCGCCGCGTCGACCAGCCACGGTTCTGTGCGATCGCCTCGACCTCGACCAGCCGGGTCGGCGAGCCGTAGACCTCGATCGCCTCGGTGCCGGCGTGCTGCGAGATCAGCTCAGAGGGCGGGCCTTCGGCGACGGCCTTGCCGTGGGACATGATCGTCACCCGGTCGCAGAGGCGCTCGGCCTCCTCGATGTAGTGGGTGCTCATCAACAGCGAGACGCCCTCGGAGCGGAGTAGATCGATCAGCGCCCAGAGCTCCTGGCGGACCTGCGGGTCGAGGCCGACTGTCGGCTCGTCGAGCAAGACGAGCCGCGGCTGGTGCAAGAGAGCACGGGCGATCAGCAGCCTGCGGCGCATGCCGCCGCTGAGCTCGTCGACCTTCGAGTCGCGGCGCGGGCCGAGGTTGGCCATCGAGAGCGCGCGCTCGATCGCGTCCTTGCGCTCGCCGGCGGGAACGCGGTAGAGGTAGGCGAAGACGAGCAGGTTCTGCTCGACCGTCAGCGAAACGTCGAGGTTGTCGAGCTGGGGGACGACGCCCATCAGCGCGCGCGCCTGCTTCGAGTCCTCGGGGAGCTTGTGGCCAAGCACATCGATCTCGCCCTCGTCGGCGATCACCTGCGCGGTCAGCGCCTTCATCGTCGTCGACTTGCCGGCGCCGTTCGGCCCGAGCAGGCCGACGCAGGTGCCGAACGGCAGCTCGAGGTCGAGGCCGTCGACGGCGGTCAGGTCGCCGAAGCGCTTGACGAAGCCGCGCATGCTGATCGCGGACTCGGGTTGGGTCTGTTCTGTCTCCGCCATGTCCCCCGACTGTTTAGCGGGTCAGGGATGTGACCGCCGTCAGCCGCTTGATGGGGCGAGCACTACTCCGGCCAGGAATCGACGAACAGGTCGAGCACGAGCTCGGCGCCGGGCTCGGAGTAGCGCGAGAGGTCGGTGATCCCGGCCTCGGCGAGCACCTCGTCGTCGATGTAGGCGTTGCCGGTGCACTCGGCCGGGTCGCGGCGGAGGATCTCGTAAGCGGCGTCGGCGTAGATCTCGGGCATTCTCGCGCGCGCAATCGCCTCGTCGCCGCCGAGCAGGTTCTGGACCGCGGCGGTGGCGATGATCGTCCGTGGCCAGAGGCAGTTCGCGGCGATCCCGTTCTCGCGCTCGTCGGCGGCGAGGCCGAGCGTGAGCATCGTCATCCCCATCTTCGAGAGCGTGTAGGCGGCGTTTCGCTCGAGCCATTTCGGGTCGGCGCTTAGCGGCGGTGAGAGCGTGAGCACGTGGGCGTGCTCGGAGGCGCGCAGGTGCTCGAGGCAGGCCTTGGTCAGGACGAAGGTGCCGCGGGCATTGATCGACTGCATCAAATCGAAGCGCTTGACCTCGAGCTCGGCCATCGGCGCAAGGTTGATCGCGCTCGCGTTGTTGATCACGATGTCTACGCCGCCGAAGCGCTCGACGGTCTGCTCGACCGCGGCGGCGACCCCGGCCTCGTCGCGGACGTCGCCGACAATTGGCAACGCCTTGCCACCGGCAGCCTCGATCTCCTCGGCGGCGGTGTAGATCGTCCCCGGCAGCTTCGGGTGCGGCTCGGCGGTCTTCGCGATCAAGGTCACGTTGGCCCCGTCGGCGGCGATCCGCTTCGCGATCTCGAGGCCGATGCCTCGACTGCCGCCGGAGATGACCGCGGTGCGGCCGGAGAGGGCTTCAGCGCTCATCAAGAAGGCCGGCGCCGAAGCGGCGCCCGCCCCTTGGGCTGCTTCGGGCTCTCGCGCGGCGCCGCGGCCGGTATCCGGCAGCTCTCCTGATCGCCCGGCGTCAGCGAGACGAGCTCGCCGTGGTGGGTGATCTCGAGCGCGGGCCCTTCGAGCAGGGTGTAGCGGGCCTCGCCGTGACCAACCTCGACCGCGATGCGACGGCCGTCGAAGACGAGTTTGAAGGCCAGTCGCGATAGCTGCTCCGGCAACCGGGGTGTGAAGCTCAGCGAGCCGTCGTGGTCGCGCATCCCACCGAAGCCGGCGACCGCGGCGATCCATGATCCGGCGAGCGATGCGAGGTGGATCCCGTCGCGGGTGTTGTGGTGGGTGTCGTGGAGGTCGAGCAGCGCGGCTTCGGCGAAATAGTCGTAGGCGAGCTCGACGTGGCCGGTCTCCGCCGCGATCACCGACTGAATGAACGCCGAGAGCGATGAGTCTCGAACGGTCAGCTCCTCGTAGTAGGCGAAGTCTCGCGCCTTCTCCTCGGCCGAGAAGGCGTCGCCCCTGAGGTAGAGGGCGAGGACCAAGTCGGCCTGCTTGATCACCTGCTTTCGATAAATGTCGAAGTACGGGAAGTGCAGCATCAATGGATACTGGTCGGGCTTCGTTTCGGCGAAGTCCCAGCGCGCGTGCTCGGTGAACTCCTCGGCCTGGGGATGAACTCCCAGCTCCTCGTCGTAGGGGATGAACATCTCGCGCGCGCCATCGCGCCAAGCGGCAGCCTCTTCGGCATCGACACCGAACTCACGCGCTCGATCGGGGTGGCGCTCGATCGCGTCGGCGGCACCGCGCAGGTTGCGCTCGGCCATCAGGTTCGTGTAGACGTTGTCGTCGGCGAGCGCGCTGTACTCGTCGGGCCCGGTGACGCCGTCGATGCGAAAGCGGCCGTGCGAATCGTGGTGGCCGAGCGAACGCCACATCCGCGCCGTCTCGACCAGGAGCTCGACACCGAAGTCGCGCTCGAAGTCGCGATCGCCGCTCGCCGCGACGTAGCGGATCACCGCGTCGGCGAGGTCGGCGTTAATGTGAAACGCGGCGGTCCCCGCCGGCCAGTAGCCCGAACACTCCTGCCCGCGGATCGTTCGCCACGGAAAAACCGCCCCCTCGAGGCCGAGTTCTCCGGCGCGCTCCTGAGCCAAGTCGAGAGTCGAGTGGCGCCAGCGCAGCGCGTCCCGCGCCGCCTCGGGGGCGGTGTAGGTGAGCACCGGCAAGACGAAGGTCTCGGTGTCCCAGAAGGTGTGGCCGTCATACCCGGAGCCGGTCAGCCCCTTCGCCCCGATCCCGCGCTGCTCCGAGCGCGCCGCCGATTGAAGGGTGTGAAAGAGCGCGAAGCGGACCGCCTGCTGGAGCTCGGGGTCACCGTCGATCTCGACGTCAGATCGATCCCAGAACTCGTCGAGGTAGGCGCGCTGGCTGCCCGAGAGGTCATCCCAACCGCTCCGGCGCGCACTGGCGAGCGCCGCCTCGACCTGGTCCTGGACCGCCGGCGCCGATCGCTGGCTCGACCATCCGTAGGCCAAATACTTGACCAGGCGAAGTCGCTGCCCAGGCTCCAGTTCGGCCGCGACCGTCACCCTGCCGAGATCCTCCGCGCACTCCACGCTCGTGTCGGTTCCCTCGGGCCCATCGACGAGATGATCCATACCGGCCGCCATCATCAGGCCGCTCTGGTTGGTTCGGTGGACGAGCACGACCTTGCGGTGGTGATCGGAGAAGTGCTCCGAGCGAAGTCCCGCCTCAACACCGCTGCCAACCCGCGGGTCGCCCTCGACAGAGCTCGGCAAGGGCTCGTTCGCGACGAGCTCCGACTGCAGCACGACGCGAGCCGCCTGGTCGAGCGGCTCGACCTCGTAGTGAATGGCCGCCACGCCACGCTGCGCAAACGAGACCAGGCGGGTGGAGGTGATCCGCACCGCCTGCCCCGCCGGCGAGACCCACTCGACCTCGCGCCGCAGGGTGCCGGCGCGGAAGTCGAGGACGCGCTCGTGGCGGCGGAGCTCTCCGTAGCGGACGTCGAAGGGCTCGTCGTCGACGAGCAGCCGGATCAGCTTGCCGTTGGTCACGTTGACGACGCTCTGGCCGGCCTCGGGATATCCGTACCCGCCCTCGGGGTAGGGCATCGGCCGCTGCTCGTAGAAGCTGTTCAGGTAGGTGCCCGGCAGGCCGTGCGGCTCGCCCTCGTCGAGGTTGCCGCGCAAGCCGATGTGGCCGTTCGAGAGCGCGAAGATCGACTCGGTGTGGGCGAGCACGGCGAGGTCGAGCTCGGCCTCGTGGACCGCCCATTCGTTGCTGGGAAAGTTGCTCTCGGTCAACTTGCCTCGATCAGCTCGGCGAGGTCCTGGACGACGACATCGGCGCCGTTCTCAGCGAGCTCGGCGGCGTGTGCGGGGCCGACCCGGTCGACGCCGACGACGTAGGCGAAATCACCGGCGGCTCCGGCCTGGACGCCGACGAGCGCGTCCTCGAAGACGGCCGATTCGCTTGGCTCGGCACCAAGCGCCTTGGCCCCGGCGAGGAAGGTGTCTGGGGCGGGCTTGCCGGGGAGCTTGTCGCGATCGGCGACACCGGCGTCGATCCGAGCCTCAAAGAACTCCTCAACGCCGGCGGCGATCAGAACATCACGGCAGTTCGCGCTCGACGAGACAACCGCGATCCGCAGTCCGGCTTCGCGAGCAGCCTCGAGATAGCGAACCGACCCCTCGTAGGGCTCGACACCCTGGTCGCGGATTTTCTCCACGACGAGCTTGTTCTTTCTCGTGCCCAGTCCGAGGACCGTGTCCTCATCCGGTTTGCCCGCGTCTCCCTCGGGCAGTTCGATCGATCGCGAGGCGAGGAACGAGCGAACGCCGTCCGCGCGCGGCTTGCCATCAACGTAGGCGGTGTAGTCGGTGGCGGGGTCGAAGGCGACGAACTCCTCCCCGGCCTGGGCCGCGCGCTCGCGCAGGAAATCGTCGAACATCTGCTTCCACGCCGCCGCGTGGACCACGGCGGTCTTCGTCACCACCCCGTCGAGGTCGAAAAGGCAGGCGCGCACATTGTCTGGTAGCCCGAGCGTCATAGAGCGCGACCCTACCGCCACTCAGGCGGCGTGTGCGAGGTTTGATGTCCGCCGAGCGCCCTGGCAGGCCTGTGACCTCCGGGTTATGGGCCACGCGAGCTGCCACTGCTCCACCCCGCATCGTGTCGGCATTTCGGCCGAGCGCACACCCCGGTGCCGATCTTTGAGGGCTGCGGGCGAGTATGCCCCGCTAGCGGAGTTTTTGAACGCAAGGCGCGATACTGCGCGGGCGATGTCGGAGGAGAACGTGGAGATCGTGCGTAGCCTCGCGGAGGCGTTTCAGCGCCGCCAGCACGAGAGGGCGTTCGCGTTCTACGACCCAGAGATCGAATGGGACGCGTCGCATACGCCTACAGAGGCCGCGGAGGGTGTCTACCACGGCCATGACGGTGTCCGGGCTTACTGGCGCGACTGGCTGTCCGCGTGGAGCGACCTTCATTTTGAGGTCGAGGACGTGCGGGATGCTGGCGAGGACGTGGTGCTCTTGATCCGCAACCAACGCCAGTGGGGACGGCTTAGCGGCATCGAGACACAGGTATCGCCCTACGGCATGGTGTTCACTTTTCGGAGCGGCAAGGTGGTGCGGGCGTGCGCCTATCCGGACCAGACGTTGGCCCTCGAAGCCGCCGGGCTCTCGGAGTAGGCGATGTCGGAGGAGAACGTGGAGCTGGTCCAGCGGGGGATCAAGGACGTGGACGCCTTCTGGGCGATGCTCGACGAATACGTGGTCTGGGACCTGCGGGATCGGCCAGCCCCGCCGGACCTCGACAGCGTGTACGTCGGACGGGATGCCGTAATCCAGGCTTCCCGCCACTACTGGGGCACCTGGGACGGGTACCGCGTCGAGGCCGAGGAGCTCCTCGATGCGGGCACGAGCGTCGTCGTGATCCTGCGCGAATGCGGTCGCGGCAAGGGCAGCGGCGCCCCTTTCGACAGCCTGCACCCGCAGCTGTGGACATTCCGCGGCGGCCGGATCATCCGATGGGATTCCTTCCAGACGAGAGCCGATGCCCTCGAAGCCGCCGGGCTGTCGGAGTAGGGCGCTACAGCCAGCCGACCAATCGCGCCGGTTCCGGCTGCTGCTCGCAACGGTCAAGGGCCAACGGCGGTGGGGTAGCGTCTGGCCCGTGGGGCTGTCGATCTTCCGGAGGATCCCCGACGCGGTCCGCGCCGCGCTCGAGGCGGAGGGCATCGTGCACCTCGAGGAGCTCGTCACGGCGGTGGTCAGCACCCGCTACATCCGCATGCCCAGTCTGTACGCCCGCGGCCGGCTCTCGCGCGGCAAGGGCTCGATCGCAATCACCCGGAAGCGTCTCTACGTCCACACGACCTGGACCGGGCAGGTCCTCGTCGGCCAGCTCATCAACATCGCTTGGGACCAACCGGAGATGGACGCGCTCACCTTCTCGATCGACGAGAAGAAGAGGCGCCTCGTGATCGAGATCGCCGAGATCTCCCGGATCCGCAACGATGCCGAAGGTGGCTTCAAGGTTGCGCTCGGGTGCGCGGACCCGCCGGCGACACTCCCGTTGATCGAAGACTTGCGGCGACCGCGCAGCTAGCTAGATGGTTGATTCCCAATCCCCGCGCACGCGGATGACGCACGGATACCGTCGCTGGATCGCGCCCGTCGGGACTCGCACATGCCCACCGGCATGCGCTTCGCCCGCCGGCCACGCCCAGCTCGGTCCCGTGCG
>JBPCRS010000079.1:0-5773 GCA_050996575.1 Solirubrobacterales bacterium | reverse complement strand
ACGCCGAAGATCAGCGCGACGAGCCGCTTTCGCGGCTTCGTCATCGCGGTTTCCTTCGCGGCGGGGCGATTCGTGGCTGCGCCCTTTGCGGGCGAACCCTTTCTGGCCTGCGGACTCACGAAGGCGGCAGCATAGCCAGACCGCTAAAGGAAGGCTCTAGTCGGGGGCTCATGCAGCCGCCGCGGCGCCCTCTCCGGCTCGCACCGCGGCGATTGCTTCGGCGAGCGCCACCGCGACCGCAAGCCGGGCCGCAGGGTCGTCCTCGACCCGGACCGAGAGCGAGCGCTGGCGCCATTCGTAGATCGAGCCCTCGACCCGTTCGGTCACCGCCGCCGAGTCCTCGGCCTCGAGCTCGATCGGCGAAACGGTCAGCCGGCCACCACGGGCCTCGACCGATCCGGCGCCGGCCCGGCCGAGCTCGATCCGGGCTCGTTGCAACGCGATCAGGTTCTCGAGCGGCTCCGGCAGTGGGCCGAAGCGATCGCGGAGCTCGTCGCCGAGCTCGCGCAGCTCGCCGGGCTCGCGCGCACCCGATACGCGGCGGTGGACGTCGATCTTCGCCGCTTCGAACGGGATGCACTCGCTCGGCACGTACGCATCGACATCGAGGTCGAGCCGGACCGCGCTCTCCGGTGCCTCGCGCTCCTCCTCGGCGCGCAGCGACTCGACCGCCTCCTCGAGCATCCGCACGTAGAGCTCGAAGCCGACCGCGGCGACGTGGCCGGACTGCTCGTCGCCGAGCAGGTCGCCGGCGCCGCGCAACTCGAGGTCGCGCATCGCGATCGCGAATCCCGACCCGAGCTCGGTGTGGTCGGAGAGCGTCGCCAGGCGGGCGCCGGCGTCGGCGCTCAGCGTCTCCTCGGCCGGGTAGAGCATGTAGGCGTAAGCGCGCTCGCGCGAGCGCCCGACCCGTCCGCGGATCTGGTAGGCCTGGGCCAGCCCGAGCTGGTCGGCGCGCTCGACGATCAGCGTGTTCGCGGTCGGGATATCGAGCCCGGACTCGATGATCGTCGTCGCGACGAGCACGTCGGCATCGCCGCGCAGGAAGGTCATCATCGTCTGCTCGAGCTCGGTTTCGACCATCTGGCCGTGGGCCTCGGCGACGCGGGCACCGGGACAGAGCGCGCGGATGCCCTCGGCGACCTCGTGTAGTGAGTCGATCCGGTTGTGAAGGAAGAAGACCTGGCCATCGCGGCCGAGCTCGCGCTCGATCGCCGAGCGGACGAGGTCGTCGTCGTAGGGGCCGACGTAGGTGCGAACCGGGCGCCGGCCCTCGGGCGGGGTCTCGATCACCGAGATGTCGCGCAGCCCGGCGAGGCTCATCTGAAGCGTCCGCGGGATCGGCGTCGCCGAGAGTGAAATCACATCGACCTTCAGTTTCAGCTGACGCAAGAGCTCCTTCTGCTTGACGCCGAAGCGCTGCTCCTCGTCGACGATCAAGAGGCCGAGGTCGCGGGCGCGGACGTCGCGGGAGAGCAGCCGGTGGGTGCCGATCAGGATGTCGAGCTTGCCGTCGGCGAAGTTCGCCAGCGCCCGCTTCACCTCCGCCGGCTTGCGCAGCCGCGAGACCGAGTCGACCTCTACGGGTAAGTTCGCCAGCCGCTCGCGGAAGGTGCCGAGGTGCTGCTGGGCGAGAATCGTCGTCGGCACGAGCATCATCACCTGCTTCGAGTCGGCGACGGCTTTGACCGCGGCCCGCATCGCGACCTCGGTCTTTCCGTAGCCGACGTCGCCGCAGATCAGCCGGTCCATCGGCGTCTCACCCTCCATGTCGCCCTCGACCGCCTCGATCGCGTCGAGCTGGTCGGCGGTCTCGCGGTAGGGAAACGACTCGCGCAGCTGGATCGCGAACTCACCGTCGGCGGCGTAGGCGTGGCCGCGGCGGGCGCGGCGCTCTGCGTAGAGGTTGATCAGGTCGCCGGCAAGGTCTCCGGCGGCGCGGCGGGCGCGAGCCTTCATCTGCTCCCAGCGCGAGCCGCCGAGGGCGGAGAGCTGCGGTGCCTCTCCACCGGCGCCGATGTAGCGGCTCAGCTTCGCGAGCTGCTCGGCGGGGACGAATACGCGGTCCTCACCGCGGTACTCGAGCTGGAGGTAGTCGCGGGTGACGCCGGCGAGGGTCTTCGTCTCGAAGCCGGCGAAGCGGGCGATCCCGTGGTCCTCATGGACGACGTGATCGCCGACGCGAAGCTCGGAGAAGGTCTTGAGCATCCCGCGAGCGGGCGCCGGAGCGGCGGCGCGGCGGCGATGGAGGAGCTGCCGCCAGGGGATCACGGTCAGCTTCAGGTCGGGTGAGATGAAGCCCTCGGTGATCGAGGCCTCGGCGAACGACAGCTCACCTGGCCCGGGAGCGCGGTCTTCGAGCATCTTCGCCGTCAGCCGGTCGAGCGAGTATCGGGCGCGCTCGGCCTCGCCGCGGCGGTCGAAGCCGACGACGGTGGCGTAGCCGCCGCGCAGCTGCTTCGAGAGCTCGGCCTCGGCCTCGGCCGGCGTTCGGGCGGCGGAGGCAGGTCGCTGGGCGCGGAACGAGTGCGGCTGGTCGGCATGCTGTGAGGAGACCTCGAGCAGCGCGCGCTCGCGTAGCGGCTCGGCGACCTCGACGTAGAGGTGGCGGGCATCGTTGTCGTGCATCGCCGTCGTCACGTCGTCCCAGTGGTCCTTGAGCGCGGCCGGGATTTCGTCGGCGGCGGCGATGATCACGGCGGTCTCGTCGGCGACGAGGTCGAGCGGGGACTGAAAGCGATCGACTGGAAGGAGCTCGGCGATATCGGGGCGCTCCTCCTCCCCGGCCGCCGCCTCGGCGAGCTCGCGGTGCTCGCCGGCGAGCTCGGCGGCGGGGGAGATCTCGATCCGCTCGGCCTCACCGAGCGAGCGCTGGGTGAAGGTCGAAAACCAGCGCAGCGACTCGACCTCGTCGCCGAAGAGCTCGATCCGAACGGCGCGCTCCTCGGTCGCCGGGTAGACGTCGAGGATGCCGCCGCGGAGCGCGAACTGGCCACGCTCCTCAACCTGGTCGAGGCGCTCGTATCCGCACTCGACGAGCAGCTCGGCGACGTCGCCGAGGTCGACCTCCTCGCCACGGCTGAGCGTGAAACCGCCGGGCCGGAGGCTTGCGTCCGGCACCGCCTCGGCGAGCGCGATCGCGCTTTTGCCGCCGAGAGGCGGCTCTTCGCTGTCGTGGTCGTCCGTCGGCGCATCGAGATGTGCGATCCGCAGGCCGACGAGGTGCGGCGGCGGCGCGACGTGGGACTCGTAGCCGGTGCCGCGCGAGGGGTAGTAGCGGACGGTCCGCGGCGCGACGAAGGCGCCGATGTCGCGGGCCATGTCACGCGCCGAGCGGTCATCTGCGGTGACGACGAGGGCTGCCCGGCCGGCGAGGGCATCGTCGGACTCGAGCAGCGCCGAGAGCAAATACGGGCGGATCGGCGCCGACATGTGCGCCTCGGTCCGCTCGCCCGCGATGACGGCAGCGGCGAGCGCCCCGAAGCGATCGAGGTCGTTGGCGATATCGAGCAACGGTCTCAGCAAGGTGAATGACCGGGGCGGCGCCCGGCCCTTCGATCGTAGCTGCGAGAATCCGCCTCGGGGAGGAGGAGGGGGGGGTTTGGATTACGGAAAGCTGGGCGCCGCCCGGCCGTCAGTCGCGGTACGGCAGGCCCGGACCCGAGCGCGCCCACTCGACCTGCCCGCGGCCCTCGGCGGCGGAGCGCTCGACGACGCCGTCGTGCTCGTGCAGCATCCGCTTCAGCGTCGCGACGCCGTCGGGGTCGAGCTCGGCGATGCCCTCGGCAAGCTTCAGCGCGCCCGCCTCGGTCGCCGCCGCGGGAACGACCTTTTGGACAAGGCCCCAGCGGTGGGCGTCGTCGATGCCGATCTCGCGCGCACTCAGCAGCGCGTACTTGGCGACCGAGAGGCCGACGAGCGTGACCAGCCGCGCCGGGCCGACCGGTACGCCGAGCGCACCGCCGGGGAAGCGCAGGCGCAGGTTCGAGCCGCCGACGCGTAGATCGCAGGCGACGGCGATCTCGGCGCCGCCGCCGACGCAGGCGCCGTGGCAGGCGGCGACGGTCGGCCGCGGGAACCCGGTGAGCTCGTCGTAGAGCTCGGCGAAGAGCTCCATCCGCCGCACCTGGCCTGCCTCGTCGAGCTGTTCGCGCACGTCGGCGCCGGCGGATAGCCCCATGTGGTCGTTCGAGGAGACGACGAGGACGCGCAGCTCCGGGTCCGCCTTTGCCGTGCGCAAATGGGCGAGAAGCTCCTCCAGCATGGCTGTGTTGATCGCGTTTCGCGCTTCGGCGCGCTCGAGACGGAGCAGGGCAATGCCGTGCTCGTCGACGTCGTAGCTGGTCAGCGGCTCGGCTTCAGCCATCGGTCTCGAGGCTGTCGACGAGGCGCTCGGTTTCCTGGGCGCCGAGGAAAATCAGCTCTCGGACCTGCTCGTCCGACTCGGCGAAGCGGCCGAGGACGTGCGCCGAAACGAGCTCGGGGTCGGTCGAGTCGGGGCGGCCGACGCCGACGCGGACGCGCCAGAACTCCTGGCTCGCGAGCCCGCGGGCGAGGCTCTTGAGGCCGTTGTGGCCCGCAATACCGCCGCCTTGCTTTGGCCGCACCTCGCCGAACGGCAGTTCGATCTCGTCATGGACGACGATCGTGCGCTCGACCGTCACCCGGAGCTCGCCGCGCGCCGGCGCCGCCGACTGGCCGGAGTCGTTCATGAAGGTCTGCGGCATCAGGATCGCGACGTGCGGCCCGCCGGGCCGGATCCGGCCCTCGGTGATCAGCCCGCGGTAGCGCTGCTTTGCCTTCGGCAACTCCCAGCGGCGCGAGAGCTCCTCGGCGACCTCGAAGCCGATGTTGTGGCGGGTCGCGGCGTAGCGCGAGCCCGGGTTGCCGAGCCCGACGATGAGAATCCGGTCCGACACGGCGTCCTCCGGTCCGCGCTCGCGGCGGAAGAGGCGCAGGGGTTACTCCCCGTCGCTCTCTTCGCCGATGCGCTCGGGCTGCTGGTCGCCCTCGGCGGCCTCGCCGTCGGCGGCCTCGCCCTCCGGCGCCTCGCCCTCCTCGCCGACGAGCTCCGGATCCTCCTCGACATCGGGCTCGGGCTCCTCCTCGACGCGCGGCGGCGAAAGGGTCGCGATCGTGACCTCCTCGGGATCCTCGGCCATGAAGTTGACGCCCTGGGGCGGGGTGACGGTGGAAAGCTGGATCGTGTCGTTGATCTCCATCGCCGAGACATCGACGACGATCTGCTCGGGAATGTCGGTCGGCAGAGCCTCGACCGTGATCTCGCGGGTGACGTGTTCGAGCACGCCGCCCTCCTTGACGCCGGGCGCGTCCTCGATCCCCTCGAGCTCGATCGCGACCTCGGACTCGATCGCAACGTCGAGCTTGACCTCGAGCAGGTCGAGGTGCTGGAGGTTGCCGCGGACGGGGTGGCGCTGCTGCTCCTTGACGACGACCGGGATCGAGGATCCGCCGAGGTCGAGATCGAAGAGCGCGGCGCCGGTCTGCAGGACCGTGCGCAGCTCCCGCTCTGGAACTTCGAAGGCTCGCGCGTCCGACCCGCCGCCGTAGACGACCCCGAGGACGAGGCCGTCGTTGCGCTTTCGCTTCGAGATCCGGGTGCCGAAGTCGATCCGGTCGGACGCGTTGATCTTCGGTCGTTGCTGAGTCGCCATGCGGCGAAGGAGGATAGCTTCCGGGTTCGGCGATGAACCAGATGAGCGATCCCTAGTGGGCCTCCCAGGAACGTTGCACCCGAAACGGCGGCCGCAGA
>JBPCRS010000185.1:0-5168 GCA_050996575.1 Solirubrobacterales bacterium | reverse complement strand
GATCGACACCTCGCGGGTGATCCTCTGGACGTGGATCCTTGCCGCGGGCTTCGCCGGGCTCGCCGGCGTCCTCTACGGCGCGACGACGCAGCTCCAACCCGACATGGGCGTCGAGCTGCTGCTGCCGATCTTCGCCGTGGTTGTGCTAGGTGGGATCGGCAATGCGTTCGGCGCGCTCGCCGCCGGCGTGCTGCTTGGCGTCGTGATCGAGTGGTCGACGCTCGTCTTCGACGAGCGCTGGAAGTTCGCGATCGGCTTCGTGATCCTGATCCTCGTGCTCGTGATCCGCCCGCAGGGCATCTTTGGCAAGGCGCGGACGGTTTGAGCGAGCTCGCCCTCACCCCGCTCGTCGGGCAGGTGTTTGACGCCTTCTCCAGCTCGGGCATCTGGTTCGGGATCGGTGTCATCGCCGGCACCTTCACGATCTTCGCCCTCGGCCTTCAGCTCAACGTCGGCTTCACCGGCATCGACAACTTCGGCCAGGCGGGTTTCATGGCGGTCGGCGCCTACACGATGGCGATCCTCGTCACCGGTGGCCCGGAGGAGACCGGGCCGATGGTGAGCTTCTGGCTGGCGCTGCCGATCGCGATCGCGGTCACCTGCCTGTTCGGCCTGCTCGTCGGGCTCTCGGCGGTGAGACTGCGCAGCGACTACCTTGCGATCGCGACGATCGCGGCGGCCGAGGCGGTGCGGCTGTTCGCGCTGAACGCGCAAACGATCACCGGCGGCCCGCAGGGGCTGATCGGCTTCGACGACTCCTGGGACGAGGTTTCGGACTCGATCGAGTCCGGGCTCGAGTGGCTCGGCTGGTCGAACCCCGACAGCCTGGTGCCGCTCTTCCTCGTCGTCTGGGGGGTGGCGCTGATCCTCACCTTCATCATGTGGAGGATCCAGAAGACCCCGTGGGGCCGGGTCCTGCGAGCGGTCCGTGAGGACGAGGACGCGGCCCGAGCGCTCGGCAAGAACGCCTTCTCCTACAAGCTCCAGTCGCTCGTCATCGCGGGCGCCTTCGGCGCGATCGCGGGCTTCTTCCTCGCGCTCAACACCCGAACTGTGCTGCCCGACGAGTTCCTGCCGATTCTGACGTTCCTCGGCTACGTGGTGCTCGTCTTAGGCGGCTTGGCGAACTATTGGGGGATCGGCCTGGGCGCGATCCTCTTCTCGATCCTCTATTACGGCCTGCGGTTCATCGACGTGCCGCTTTCGGGGGTCCAGCTGTCGGCGCTCTCCTACATCCTCGTCGGCCTGACCCTGATCTTGCTGATGGCGTTCCGACCGCAGGGCATGTTCGGCAAGAAAGAGGAGATGGTGCTCGGTGACTGAGCCCGCCGCGACGGTCGCCGGGAGCAGTGCGCCCGCGCGCGGCCGGAATATCTTCGAGGCCGAGGGCGTGTTCAAGCGCTTCGGCGGGATCAACGCCGTCAACGGCGCGACGATGGACGTCCGCGAGGGCTCGATCACCGCACTGATCGGGCCCAACGGCGCCGGCAAGACCACCTTCTTCAACCTGATCACCTGCTTCTACAAGGCCGATCGCGGCCGGGTCGAGTTCCAGGGGCGCTCGGTCGCGGGCAAGCCGCCCTACGCGATCGCCCGGCTGGGGATGGTACGGACGTTCCAGATCACCAAGGCGCTGTCAGCGATGCCGGTGATCGACAACATGATGCTCGCCGCGCCCGACCAGCCGGGCGAGCAGCTTCGCAACGTGATCCTGCGGCCGCGGGCGAGCCGGCGGCGCGAGCGCGAGGTTCGAAAGCAGGCGATCGACCTGCTCGAGATCTTCAACTTGACCAAGCTCGCCGACAGCTATGCCGGCACGCTCTCCGGGGGCCAGCGCAAGCTGCTCGAGCTGGCGCGGGCACTGATGACGAGGCCCTCGTTCCTGCTGCTCGACGAGCCGATGGCCGGGATCAACCCCACCCTCGGCCGCACCCTGCTCGACCACATGCAAACGCTGCGCCGTGAGGACGGCGTCACCTTCCTCTTCGTCGAGCACAATATGGAGGTGGTGATGAACCACTCCGACCGGGTGATCGTGATGGCCGAGGGCCGGGTGATCGCCGACGGCGAGCCGCACGAGGTCCGCTCCGATGCGAAGGTGATCGACGCTTACCTGGGCGGGGCAAGATGAGCGAGAATCGCTCCGCCTCGCTGCTCGAGGTCGACTCGGTGATCGCCGGTTACGTGCGGGAGGTCGACATCCTCAACGGCGTCTCGATCCGCGTCTCCGAGGGCGAGATCGTCACCGTCGTCGGCCCGAACGGCGCCGGCAAGTCGACGCTGATCAAGACCATCTTTGGCCTGCTGCATCCGCGCTCGGGTTCGATCTCGCTGCGCGGAGACGACATCGCCGGCCGCAAGCCGCACGACATCACGAGGCTCGGGCTCAGCTACGTGCCCCAGGTCGACAACGTCTTCCCCAACCTCACCGTCGAGGAGAACCTCGAGATGGGTGCGCTCAGCTCGAGCTCGAAGCGCGAGCAGATCGATCGCATGTACGAGCTCTTCCCGCGCCTCGGCGAGCGGGTCGCCCAGGCGGCGGGCACGATGTCCGGCGGTTAGCGGCAGATGGTGGCGATGGCTCGGGCGCTGATGCCCGAGCCGCAGGTGCTGCTTCTCGACGAGCCCTCTGCGGGCCTCGCGCCCGCGTTCGTCGAGGCGATCTTCGAGAAGGTCGAGGAGATCAACAACGCGGGCGTGACGATCGTGATGGTCGAGCAGAACGCGCGCCGCGCGCTATCGATGTCGACCCGCGGCTACGTCCTCGACCTCGGCAAGGACCGCTTCGAGGGACCGGGCAGGGAGTTGCTCGACGATCCCAAGGTCGCCGAGCTCTACCTCGGCGGCACCGCGCGGGTCGACGAGCCCGACGAGCTTCCGGAAGAAGAAGCGGCCGGAGCCTGAAGGCCCCGGCCGCTTAATTCACTTCTCTTGCGGCGCTAGGCCGCGTGGCGGTCCCTAGCTACCGGGAGTCGCCACCTCGATCTCGTCGATCGTCTCAGGGGCGTCGTCGGCGAACTCGTAGATGTCGTAGACACCCGCGGTCGCGTCACCCGCCTCGTCGAGGTCGAGCGCACCGGATGCACCGGTGTAGTCGATGTCCTCTCCGTTCTGGAGAGCCTCGATCGCCTCCGGGAGCTGTTCCCAGGAGTACTCGGTACCACCCGGGCCGCTGATCGATTGAACGACCTCGGCCATGTCGGCACCCTCCGTCGAACCCGCCGCGACCGCTGCCAGATAGCAGAGGATCACCGCGTCGAAGTTCTGGGAATCGAACGTCATCCGATCGATGTCCGTTGGCTCCGAATCGACATACAGCGTGTCGAACGCCGTCGAGGCTTCACCCTCATCAGGCGCTCCAGGTGCGGTTCCGCGGAGGCCGTTTACGGCATCCGAACCCGCGCCCTCGGCGAGATCGCCGGAGATCAGACCATCGGTGACGAACGTCGTCGACGGGTCGAAACCCGCTCGGACGAGCGCCGGACCGACCTTGTTGTAGGTCTCCGGGAAATCGACTATTACCAGCCCGTCCGGGTCACCGGAAACGAGCGCGTCGGCGTCGGTGTCGTAGTTCGGCGCCTTCGGGTCGTAAATGACCTCTTCGCCGATCGTGCCTCCGAGCTCTTCCCAGGCCTCGCTGAACGTCCCAGCGAGCCCGGTGCCGTAGGCATCGTTACGCGCACCAACGTTGACCGTCTTGCCCTCTGCTCCACCGAGCTCCTCGTCGATGAAGTTGGCGAGGGTCGGGCCCTGGTACGAGTCGGGCGGCGAGGTCCTGTTGACCAGGCCGTCGTCCTCGAGACCGGTGATCTCGTCGCTCGTCGACGCCGGCGAGATCAGCACGACCTCATCCGGAATCGCGACCGACTCGGCGGTCGGGATCGTGTCCGCTGACGCCCAGGCGCCGGCGATGCAGCTGGCACCGTCGGAGTCGACCAGCTTGCGAGCCGCCTGCACGGCGCACTGCTGATCAGCACCGCCGCAGTTGTCCTCGTGGACGACCTCAACCGTGTGCTCGACGCCGGACTCCTCGATCGCAGAGTTGATCTGCTCGAGGGCGATGTCCGCGGCCTTCTCACCAGGCGGGCCGAAGTCCGCCAGGTCACCGCTGAGCGGCAACGAATCACCGATCACCAAATCCAGCGTCTCCTCCCCACCCGTGACTTCGGCGGTGGTGCCTCCACCGTCGTCATCATCATCACTTCCGCACGCGACGAGCCCGAGTGAAAACACGAGCACGACGAGCGGCAAAACAAGCTTGAGCTTGCTCATATACGACCTCCTCTCATGGACGAGGGCCACCCTAACCGAGCGCGGCACCGCTTGTCATCCGGGTGCGGACGGTTTTTCAGACCACGTCCGAGGGCAACGGTTGGCCGCCGCCCTCGCCGCCCCCGGCCGGGACGCGCAGCCACTCGGCGATCTTGCCGTCCTCGATCCGGAAGGCGGTCTTCGCCTTGCCGCCGGTGCCGGGGCCGCAGGAGCCCGCGCCGGGGCGCTCGGTCAGCTCGAAGGTGGCGGTGACGATCTGGCCCTCCTCCTCGATCCGGAGGATCTTCACCCCGCAGGGCAGGCTCTCGTTGAACAGCAGGGCGTCGTCGCGGCTCTCGATCCTGATCTGTGACGGGCCGTTCTGGGCCTCGCTCGGGATCGCGAAGAGCGCGGCCGCCTCGTCGAGGTCACCCTCGGCGAGCGCGGTCGCCCATTTCTCGACCACCTTCGCCTCCTCCGATTCGGCGTTTCCGGGGATCGTCGTGTCGACGACCTCGGTGACACCGCAGCCGGCGAGGGCGAGGCAGGCGAGGGCGAAAACCATGGAAACTCGGGCCTTCATCGCCGATCAGGTTGGCAGAATCGAATCTTTACTTGACCTTCTGCGCTCCATGAGCGAACATATGTTCGTATCATGGAGAAAATCGTCACCTGTCTGCTGATTCCCCGCTTCCCGCTTCTCGCGGCGGCGGCGAGCAGGCAGGATTTGCAGGAGGGCACAGCAGGTGCCCGGCAGTTGATGCTGTCCAAGCCGCTCGCGCTCGCCCCCGAGCCCGGTGGCGGGGCGAAGGTCGGCGAGGTCTCCGGGCCGGCCGAGGCGTTCGGGGTGCGGGCGCGGATGGGCCTCGGCGAGGCGCTCGCGCGCCGTCCTGAGCTGGCCCTGATCCCACCCGACC
>JBPCRS010000073.1:0-5606 GCA_050996575.1 Solirubrobacterales bacterium | reverse complement strand
TCTGCGGCCGCTTCGGAGTCTCCCTCCCTTGCGTCGTTGATCGCGTCGTTGACGCTCTCCGGGGTATTCTCGTTAGCGTCCTCGAGCGCCTCGTTGGCCTGATCCTGGGCGTCGTCGATCGCCTCGTCGCTGTCGTCGCCACAGCCGGCCCACGCGGCACCGGATGCTGCGATCGCGAGGACCGCGACACCGGTGAGCACGCGGCGCCCGCGGGACACAGTTGCTTCCATCTCGGACATGTTGTCCTCCCTATTGGATGATTTACCCCGCTCGCCCCGTGGCGGCGGCGCGGGCAACCTAACCGATGAGTGAGCCGGAAGAAAGCGTGATCGCGTTCGACTCTGCGACCGACGGCGTCGCCGTCGGTCTCGCGCGCGCCGGGGAGGTGCTCGCCGAGACGCTTGCCGGAGCAGATGCGGGGGAGCGCCCGCGCCACGCATCGGTCCTTCTCGAGGCGATCGAAGCGGCGGTCGAGGCGGGCGGCGGCTGGGAGCGGGTCGGCAGAATCGGGATCGGCGTCGGGCCCGGCTCCTACACCGGGATGCGGATCGGGATCGCGACCGGGCGCGCACTTGCCCAGGCTCGCGAGCTGCCCGCGGTAGGGGTCGGCACGCTAACGGCGCTCGCGCTCGGGATCGCCGGGCGCGCGGAGGCACGCGGGAGAGTCTGCCTCGCCGTCGGCGACGCCCGCCGCTCGGAGATCTTTGCCCAGCTCCACGACGATCGCGGCACGCCGCTCTCCGATCCCGCGGTCCTGGCCCCGGACAGGCTCGCCGGGTGGCTCGCCGAGATCGGCGGGAAACCGCTTTCGAATGGGGTGGAGCGGCCTCTGGCGGCGGGTTCCGGGGCGCTACGATTTGCCCGTGAGCTGGAAGTCGCAGGGGTCAAGGTGCTGCCGGCGGGTGATCCTGCGCACCGGCTCGCTCCTCGCCACCTCTGCACCCTCACCGCGGAAGGCGCCGGGGTCGCGCCGAGCGAGATCCGGCCCGTCTATCTGAGGGAACCCGATGCGAAGCGATGGCTTGAACGAGATCGAAGTTAGGCGGCTCGTCTACAGCGATTTGCCGTCGGTGCTGGCGATCGAACGGCGCGCTTTCCCGACCCCGTGGTCGCTGGCGATGTTCGTGCTCGAGCTCTCGAAGCCATCGGGGATTTGCCTGGCGGCCTCGACTCCCGATGGTCTGATCGGCTACCTGGTCTGCTCGCGCTACGCCGACGTCTGGCACCTGATGAACGTCGCGGTGGCCCCCGAGCGGCGCCGTGCGGGCACCGCGACGACGCTGATCAACGAGCTGCTCTCCCGCGCGGGGACCGAGGCTCGATACACGCTGGAGGTTCGGAACTCGAATGACGCTGCGATCGCGATGTACCAGCGCTTCGGCTTCCGCCCGGCGGGCACCCGTCCTCGCTACTACCACGACAACGGCGAGGACGCCCTGATCATGTGGCTCGAGCCGGCGCCCGTGTCCGCTTGATCCTCGGAATCGAGACCTCCTGCGACGACACGTGCGCCCCCGTCATTGACGGGCCCGAGGTGCTCTCGAATGTGGTCTCGTCGCAGGTCGCCTTCCATGAGGCATACGGCGGAGTGGTCCCCGAGGTGGCGTCGCGACACCACCTCGAGCTGCTCAACCCGATTGTCGACGAGGCCCTGGGAGTCGCCGGGGTCGGCCTCGGCAAGATCGACTCGCTCGCCGTCAACTGCAGCCCCGGGCTGATCGGAGCGCTGCTCGTCGGGGTCAGCGGCGCAAAGGCGCTGGCCGCCGCCCATCGCAAGCCACTTGCTGGAATCGACCACCTGCAAGGGCACGTCGCCGCCGGGTTCCTCGAGCCGGACCCGCTCGAGCCTCCGTTCCTCGCGCTGATCGCCAGCGGCGGCCACACGATGCTCGCCGCCGTTCGCGACCACCGTGGCTACGAGACCCTTGGCCGGACCCTCGATGACGCCGCGGGTGAAGCCCTCGACAAGTCGGCGCGCCTGCTTGGCCTCGGCTTCCCGGGCGGCCCGGCGATCGAGCGCGAGGCGCGCAACGGCGATCCGTCGGCGTTCTCGTTCCCGGTCGCCATGGCCCGTGATCCTGGCCTCGACTTCAGCTTCAGTGGCCTGAAGACGGCGCTCGTCTATGCCGTTCGCGAGCTGGGAGAGGATGGCGCCGCCGAGCGCCGGGCGGACCTTGCCGCGAGCTTTCAGGCCGCCGTCGTCGGCCAACTCACGGCGAAGCTCGCACGGGCGATCGACGGTGGAGAATGGCCGGCGGTCTCGCTCGGAGGCGGCGTCGCCGCGAACGGGCCGTTGCGCGAGCGTGCCGCCGAGATCTGCGAGTCGCGCGGCGTGCGGCTGAAGCTCGTCGCCTCCGAGCTCTGCACCGACAACGCGGCGATGATCGCCTCCGCCGCCCGCTTCATCGATCCGGTCCCCTACCCGGAATACCTGGCGTGGGACCTACGGTGAGCGCGGACCAGCAACTCTGATTGTGAGGGGAGGCGCGATCCGTTGCTGTCCGTGACCGTCTACACGCGTCCCGGCTGCCATCTCTGCGACGAGGCGGTCGAGTCGATCGTCGCGATCCGCGACGGCGGCGTCGGCCTCAAGTTGCGAACGGTCGACATCGAGGGCGACGATCGCCTTCACGCCACCTTTCTCGAACGGATTCCGGTGGTCGAGGTAGGGGGCCGAGTCGTCGCCGAGCTCGAGTCCGACGAGGCTTTCCTCCGGGCCGCGATAACCTCGCCGGCATGACCGACGAGGCGCGCTCCGCGCCGCTAGCGGTCGGCACGACCGACTCTCCAGCAGACCCCGACCGCCTCTCGCTTGGCGTCGCCGCGCGCCTTTCCCGCTACCTGCAAGTGCTGATCCAGGCGCGCAAGATGGGCAAGGAGACGATCTCCTCGAAGGAGCTCGCCGACTACACCCACATCAACTCGACCCAGATCCGCCGCGACCTCTCGGGCTTCGGCAAATTCGGCAAGCGCGGCGTCGGCTATCAGATCGAATCGCTGGTCCGCGAGATTCGCAAGATCCTGCGGACGTCGGATCAGCACAACATCGCCCTCTTCGGCGCAGGAAACCTCGGCCAGGCGATCGCCGATTCGGACATCTTCGGCGACCACGGCTTCCGGATCGTCGCGATCTTCGACGTCGACGACAAGGTCGTGGGCAACGAGGTCGGCGGGCAAAAGGTGCGCCATTTCGACGATATCGAGCGCGTGATCACCGAAAAGCACGTCGTCGTCGGCGTCCTCGCGGTGCCGGCGCTCGCGGCTCAGGAAGTCGTCGACAACTTGGTCGAGGCGGGGGTCAAGATCATCTTCAACTACTCCGAGCAGCTGCTTCAGGTCCCGCCCGAGGTCACGGTTCACACCTCGAGTCCGGCGGTCGACCTGCTCTACGCCCTCTACTTTTACTTGACTTGACGATCGACCTCGCCGCAGCCCGCGAGTTCTTCGAGGCTTCGACGGACTTCACCGTCGGGCTCGAGGAGGAGTTCGCGATCGTCGACCCCGAATCGCTCGAGCTCGAACAGCGCTTCGAGGATCTCTACGAGGCCGCCCAAGAGGACGACCTCCTCGCCGAGTCGGCCGCCGACGAGCTGCTCGCCGCGGAGATCGAGACCCGCTCCGGTCGCGGTCGCGACTTCGCCGACGCCGTCGCGCTCCAGCGCGAACGGCGAGTTCGCCTTTTTGACCTCGCCGAGCGGATCGGCCTGGGGCTCGCCGCAACTGGGACGCACCCATGGGCCGACTACCTCGACCAGCGGATCATCGACACTCCGCATTACCGCCGGCTCAAGCACGACCTCGGCTATGTGGCGCGGCGAAACAACACCTGGAGCATGCACGTCCACGTCGGGATCAACGGCGCCAACCGCGCGATCGCCGTCTGCGATCACCTCCGTGGCCTGCTGCCGCTGCTGCTCGCCGTCTCCGCCAACTCGCCGTTCCTCGACCGTGGCGACAGCGGCTTGCACTCGGTCCGCACCGAGATATTCACGCGGACTTTTCCCCGTTGCGGGGTCCCGGAGCCGTTCGGTTCGTGGCACGCCTACGCCGAGTTCATCGAGCTGCTTCGCCGGACCAACTCAATCGTCGAGCCGACGCAGCTGTGGTGGAGCGTGCGGCCACACCATTCGTTCGGCACGGTCGAGGTGCGGATCTGTGACGCGCAGACCCGTGGCGACGAATCGCTCGAGCTCGCGGCGCTGATGACTGCCTGTGTAGTCCAGTCGGCGCTCGACTTCGACGCCGGTGCGCTCGCCGAGCCGCTGCGCCAGCGTGAGATCGAGGAGAACCTCTGGCGGGCGATCCGCTACGGGATGGACGGCCGGCAGATCGATTTCGCCGCGGGCGTCGAGGTCGAAGCCCGGGCTGCGCTTGAGGCCTTGCTCTCGTGGACCGCTCCCGCGCAGGAGATCATCGGCGCCGAGCCGCGATTTGCCGATGCCAACGGCGCCCAACGGGCCCGCGCCGCGCTCGCCGACGGCGCCAAGATCGAATCGATCTATCGCGACGGGATCGCCGAGACCCGCCGCACCTACCTCGCCGAGGACGTCCCGCCGGCGCTCTCCGGATAGATTTAGACGATGGAAGCGGGACCACCACCTCCCGGCGCCCAGCCGCCCGCCGGCGCCGGGTCGCCGTCCGAGGAGGAGCTTCGCGCTCAGCTCGAGGAGGAGATGAGCCGGGTCCGGGTCCAGGACCTGTTGCTGCAGAGCGTCGCCGGGCTGGTCAACCTGACCGCCCGCAGGATCGCCAAGGAGGACGAGCAGGACCTCGAGCAGGCCCGAGTCGGGATCGAGGCGGTGCGTGGGCTCGTCGACCTGCTCGACACCGAGCCGCAGGCGCAGGTCCGCCAGGCCCTGTCCGAGCTTCAGATGATCTACGCCAGGGCCTCGGGCGGCGGACCGGCCCCCGAGGATGGCGAGGGCGGCGGGCCCGGCGGAGAGCCAAAGCCGCCTCCTAAGCCGTCACAGCCCGAGGGCGGCGCAGCCGGCGGCAAGCCTCCGCCGCGGCTCTGGACCCCCGGCAGATAGCCGTCTGCGCGTCGATACCGAGCGGTATTCCGCATCACTAGCTAGACTGCGCGCGCTTTGCGGTCGCCCGGGAGGGGGATCGCGCATATGGATGCGGTTCGGATCGATTCCGCCCGCCGCCCAACCAACACCGGAGGAACCGAGACCTTGACAGACTTCTTGACCGATTACGGCATCGTGATCGCGCTCGCTTGCGCGGCCGCCGCCGTCCTCTACGGCGCGTTGATAACCCGCCGCCTGCTTGCCAAGTCGCCCGGAAACGAGCGCATGCAGGAGATCTCCGGCGCCGTCCAGGAGGGCGCACAGGCCTACCTCCGGCGCCAGTACACGATCATCGCGATCGTCGCCGTGCCGCTGGCGATCCTGCTCTGGATCGTCCAGGGCGACATCCTGCCGGCGATCGGCTTCGTCATCGGTGGAACGCTTTCCGGCGCCGCCGGCTTCATCGGGATGAACGTCTCGGTGCGCGCGAACTGCCGCGTCGCGGAAGCCGCCCGCGGCGGCATCCCGCCGGCACTGAGCGCGGCATTCCGCGGCGGCGCGATCACCGGCATGCTCGTCGTCGGCCTCGCGCTG
>JBPCRS010000072.1:0-13098 GCA_050996575.1 Solirubrobacterales bacterium | reverse complement strand
GTCGATTAGTTTCCAGCGCGGCGGCGCTTGCGGATTGACGTCGCCGGGCAGGGCGACCTCGGCGTAGCGGTCGGCGGAGAGGTAGGCGCTCGGCGAGACCTCGTTGATCTCGACGCCGGCGTCGCTGAACCGCAACATCGGCTCGCCCTGGGTGCCGATGACGACGAGCGGCCTGCGGCCGGTCCAGGTGACCTCGAGCTTCTCCTGGTTGCCGAGGATGCGGGCTTCGAGCCCCGGCACGGGCGGGACGATCCCCGACACCCGTGAGCGGTAGCGGTCCTGATCGGGCTCCGGGACCTCCGAAACGACCGGCGGCGGCCCGGTCGGCGGCGGCGGCCCCTGCGCGGTGTGGGCGAGGGCAGCGGGCGGGCTCCAGAAGACGAGCGCCGTCAGCGCGATGGAGGCCGAGATCAGGGCGCAGCCGGCAGGGATCCGCTGACGCGCGGGAAAAGGGACTGCGCCGGCGAGCGCGAGCGCCCCGAGCAGCAGGCCGATCACCGCGACCTGCCCGGCCTCGACGCCGACGTTGAAGCCGATCGCCGACGGCAGCACCGCGTCCCCTGGAAGCCGCAGTTCCTGGACCAGCGTGGAGAGGCCGAGGCCGTGCGCGAGCCCGAAGACGAGCGCCGGCGCACGAGGATTGCGCGTCAACCACGGGCTGTCTCCGCCGAAGGCGATCTGCGCCCCGACATAGCCGACGCTGATCGCGATGATCGTGTCGATCACGGAACCGGGGACCGCGATCCCGAGGACGGCGCCGCCGATCAGGGTGGAGCTGTAGGAGACCGCGAAGATCGCGATCACCGCGACGATGTCCCGCGGTCGCGCCGAGAGCAGAGTGAGGCTGGCAAGGAAGAGCAGATGGTCGTAGCCGAAGGCGATGTGCTCGACGCCGAAGCGTGAGAAGTCAAACGCGATCTCGAGCCCCGACAGCTCGCTTGGCGGAACTGAGATCTGGCCGCCCGAGTGAGCGAGCGCTGTCGCCGCGGACGATCCGATCGCGGCGATCGCGGCGATCGCGCAGCCCGTGAGCCCGGCGACTAGCCTGCGGGCATGGCACGGCGGCAGCAGGTTCGGGACTCCTCCGTGCTGCGACCGCCACCGGGGCGGTCGCTTCCGGTGGCCCTTGTCCTCGCTTTGCTGGCGCTCGCCGGCTGTGACGACGACGCGACTACGCCGAGCCCCACCGCGACGACGCCGGACCGCCCGGTCCGTCCCGCCGAGCTGCCGGAGAGGCTTCGCGACGACGCGTTCGGCGCGCAGCTGAGGATCACCGCCTACTGCGGGCGCCTGCGGGCCGCGCTTCAGGGAGGCGCGCGACCACCTTCGAAGCGCGAGCGTGCCCGAGCTTTCGCCGCCGCGGACCTGCTCGTCGAGCTGAGCCTCGCACGCCCCTTCGACCTCGTCCAGACGGGTGTCGACGTGCGGCTCTATACGTCCGACATCGCCGAGGACCTCGAGGGCGCCAACTGCGATCCCGCGCTGATCGCGAAGCTCGAAGAGGCCGGCTAGCGCGGTCCGCGCCCGACGATCTTCTCGCAGCCGCGGGTCGAGGCACGATCGCGGCGTTGTTCGGCGACGCATCGGTCCTCGCCGGCGCCTCCCGCGACCCCGTCGACGCCGGGGCCGCCGTCGAGGCTGTCGTCGTCCTTGCCGCCGGAGACCCGGTCCCGGCCCGAGCCGCCTTCGAGGCGATCGTCGCCGGGCCCTCCGGTCGGGCGGTCGTTGCCGCCCTGCGCGACCAGCCGGTCATTGCCCTTCGCGCCCTTGATCACGTCGCCGCCGCCGCCACCGCGGAGCTTGTCGTTGCCATCGTTGCCGCAGATCACGTCCTTGTCGCCCCCGGCCTTGACCTTGTCGTTGCCCGACCCGGTGACGATCACGTCCTTCTCGTTGGTGCCGGCGATCACGTCGTTCCCGGTCGTGCCGATGATCGTCGCGTCCTTGCCCGCGCAGCGAAGCTCCTTCGGGAACGGCTCGCCGGGGCCGGGCGGCGGGGCGATCCGGACGTCGCGGACGAGTAGCTCGACGTTTCGGTCCCTGGCGAAGCCCGTCGGCGGCGGCGGGTCGTCCTTCTCGTCGGTGGTCGCCACCTGTCCGAGCTGGGGATCGTTGAAGGCGATCTCGCGTCCGATCGAGGCCAGTTCCGGGCCGCTGAAGCCCGCCGCGCTGGTCCCGCTCGGAGGCGGCGTCCCGGGCGAGGCGTGCGAGAGGACCGTGCCGAAGATCGAGAGCGTCCCGTCCTGGTTGTCGAAGACCTCGATCAGACGGCTCTCCTGAGGGTGGTCGATCACGGCCGACGTGTTCAGCTCCCAGAAGACGTCCTTGTTCTGCTTCGGGTAGGCCATCACCCGGTTCTCGTGAGTATGCCCGGGCACGTAGCTGACCAGGTTCGGGTACTCGGCGAAGAGCTCGGCGACCGTCTTCGCGCTCGAGCCGAGCGCCTTCGCTTCCGCGGGGTCACCGAGATGCAGCGGGTTCGAGTTGCGGGAGTCGAGATCGCAGCCGGGGTTGACGTCGTGGCCGTGCGGATCGCTGCCCGTGCACCGCGCCGCCGCCTCGTCGGGTACCGCCGAGTCGAGCGAGCGGATTGGGTGGTGGCCGAAGACGACGATCAGCTTGCCCGCCTTCTGCGCCGCATCGAGCTCGGACACCAGCCACTTGAACTGCGGGTCGTCGAGGTTGCCGGCCGAAGAGCCGGTCTGCAAAGGGGCCCCATCGAAGGGCCCGAGGACGCCGCCCTCGGAGTTGGTGTCGATCGAGATGAAGCGGAAGCCGGGCGACTGCGGCGGGTTCCAGGCGTAGTAGGAGGCGGACCCGTTCGAGGCCTGGGACTCCTTCTTGTCGACGTAGGCGAAGCCGTGGTCGTCGTCGCCGGCGATCGTCTCCCCGTAGATCGTCTTGAGCTGGGTCTTCGAGACGAACTGGCGCTGCGGGTCCGGCGGGACCAGCATCACCGCGCTCGGGTTGGCGAAGAAGTCCACCAGGCTGGACTGGTTGGGGCTGGCCGGCGTCGCCAGCACCTTCTCGCAGCCCGTGGCGAGCCGCTCGAAGGCCTGGTTCGCGTCCTCGTTTCCCTGCGCGAGCACGTCGTGGTTGCCGTTGGTGAGGTAGAAGGGAACGGCGAGGCCCTCCGGGGTGATAGTGATCTGGTTCGCGCGGTCGAGCAGGCCGGGATAGGTCGGCCATCCCGCAGCCTTGAAGAAACCCTGGGGGGCATCGGGGTCGTAGTAGCGCTGCGGCTCGCCCGCACCGACCGGCGGATAGTCATCCGCGTCCTGGACGCCGGTGTAGCGGCCGCCCTCGGCGGCGGCCGCTGCCGCTGCCGCGGTCGGGCTCGTCGCACCGGCCTCCACGCCCTCCTGCACGAGCAGCGCCGCGCAACCGGCGCTCGTGTCGAAGCCGGGGGCCGTGTAGGCGGCCGGGTCGGTGAGGCCGCTGTTGAACTTGAGCGGCCGTCCGCCCTCGAGCACCTCGCGCACCCAGACCGTCTCGTTTCGCTGCTGGTTGTCGGCCTGGTCGCCGGTGATCAGGGCGAAGTCCATCTGGTTCGCGGACCCGTCCCCCTGCGGCACCGGGCTTGCCGCGGCGAAGCGGTTGATCTGCCGCACCGAGGAGTCGGTTGCGTAGGGGATGAAGGCCTCGTATGGGCGGTGTGCCGATGCGGCGTTCGCGTCGAGGAACTCGACTCGAGCCGGCGACTCCTCGTCGACGAACTGGAAGTCGGTCATCTGGGCGAAGTAGGTGAGCGACGTCCGCCTCGCCTCGCGGCCGGCCTGGGCGTCGGGGATCTTCGGGTCCTTCTCGGCGGCGCCGTCGCGGAGGAGGTAGTTGGTGGCGACGTCCTGGGCCCGCAGCGTCTGGTAGCTGGTCTTCGGGTCGCCGTCTGCGTCGACGCCGGTGACGATCTGCTGGAGCGTCGTGTGCCCGTCGGTGTCGATCGGGTTGTGGGTGGCGACCGCCGCGCCGGCGACGATCAGCCCACAGGCGGCAGCGGCGTATGCCGCGATCGCCGCTCCTCTGCTCGGTCTCCTGATCAAACCTGTCCCCGCAACTGTGAAGATAACGTTACAGCCGCTGCGAAGTTGCGGCGCAGGTTCCTCTCAGAGCGGGATGTTGCCGTGCTTGCGTTTCGGCTGCTCGACTCGCTTGGTCTGCAGCGTGCGCAGGGCGCGGATCAGCTTCGGGCGCGTCTGGTGGGGGACGATGACGTCGTCGATGTAGCCGCGCTCGGCCGCCGAGTAGGGGTTGGCGAAGTGCGCCTTGTAGTCGTCGATCAGCTTCTGGCGACGCTCGTCGGGCGTCGGCGAGCTCGCGATGTCCTTGCGGTAGATGATGTTGACCGCGCCCTCGGGACCCATCACCGCGACCTCCGCCGTTGGCCAGGCGAAGTTGAAGTCGGCGAGCATGTGCTTCGAGTTCATCACGTCGTAGGCGCCGCCGTAGGCCTTGCGGGTCACGACGGTGAGCTTCGGCACGGTCGCCTCGGTGAAGGCGTAGAGCAGCTTCGCGCCGTGGCGGATGATCCCGCCCCATTCCTGTGAGGTGCCGGGGAGGAAGCCGGGGACGTCGGTGAAGGTGACCAGCGGCACGTTGTATGCGTCGCAGGTTCGGACGAAGCGCGCTGCCTTCTCGGAAGAGTTGATGTCGAGCACGCCGGCGAGGTGCTGCGGTTGGTTGCCGACGATCCCGACCGGGAAGCCGTCGAGCCGGGCGAAGCCGCAGACGATGTTCTGGGCAAAGTGCTCCTGGACCTCGAAGAAGTCGCCGTCGTCGACGATCAGCGAGATCACGCTGCGCATGTCGTAGGGCTTCTGCGGGTCGTCGGGGACGATCGTGTCGAGCGATTCCTCGATCCGCTCGGGGTCGTCGTAGGGCTCGACCCGGGGCGGCATCTCGAGGTTGTTCGAGGGCAGGAAGCCGATCAGGTAGCGGGCGTCCTCGAGGCAGGACTCTTCATCGTCGGAGGCGAAATGGGCGACGCCGGACTTCGAGTTGTGGCTCATCGCCCCGCCGAGCTCCTCGAACTCGACCTCCTCCCCGGTGACGGTCTTGATCACCTCGGGGTCGGTGATGAACATGTGCGAGGTCTCCTTGACCATGAAGATGAAGTCGGTCATCGCCGGTGAGTAGACGGCGCCGCCCGCGCACGGGCCCATGATCAGCGAGATCTGCGGGATCACTCCCGAACAGTTGACATTTCGAACGAAGACGTCGCCGTAGGCGCCGAGCGAGACGACGCCCTCCTGGATGCGCGCGCCGCCGGAGTCGTTGATCCCGATCACCGGCGCGCCGACCTGCGCGGCGAGGTCCATCACCTTGCACATCTTCTCCGCCATCACCTCGCCGAGCGAGCCGCCGAAGACGGTGAAGTCCTGGCTGAAGACGAAGACCGTGCGGCCGTCGATCTCGCCGTAGCCGGTGACGACGGCGTCGCCCCACGGCCGGCGCTTTTGCATCTCGAACTCGTGGGTGCGGTGGCGGACGAAGGTGTCGAGCTCCTCGAAGGTGCCCGGGTCGAGCAGCTTCTCGATCCGCTCGCGGGCGGTCATCTTGCCCTTCGCGTGCTGCTTTTCGACCGCCTCCTCGGAGGCCGAGTGGACCGCCTGCTCGCGCAACTCGTTCAGGTAGGCGAGCTTCTCCTCGTGTGTCTGTGGGTTCTTCTCCCGCAAGGCGGCGCGATTCTATTGCGCGTTCGGCGCGCCACCAGGCGCACCGCGGTCGAGGACGAAGGCGATCGCGCCGATCGTCGCCGGGTCGAGCTCGGTGTCGGCGTGTGCGCCGAGTCGCTCGAGCGCGGCGACGGGATCGTCGTCGCCGGCGACTTCGGTGGCGAAGGCGCAGGCGGCGCGGATGATCCGCGACTCGAGCGGGATCGCGCCGCCGAACATTCTCCTCGGACCACCGCCGTCGAAGCGCTCGCGCCAGTGCTGGAGCCAGACACAGACCTTGTCGGGGAGCCCGGCCCCGGCGGCGAGCTTTGCCGCGGCGTGGGCCTGCGCGTCGTCGCCGGGCTCGACGTAGAGCAGGCCGATCTCGTGCAGTCGAGCCACCTCGCGCACGGTCAGCGCGGTCTCGCGAGGGAGCGCAAGCTCGACGGCGATCGCCACAGCCCAGCTCGCGGTGCGATCGCCGTGGGCACGGCTGCCCGGCCGCTTGCGGTCGAGGCCGTCGAGGAGCTCGCCGCCGCGCTCGGCGACGAGATCGGCCTCTCGTTCAGGCGCGGGCGAAAGGGCGTCGCTGTGGGGATCCGAGCTCATCGAGAAGCGATTCGAGCGTATCCCCGGGCACGTCCCCTTCGCATGTGGCCGTGATCGAAACCCGCGTGCCGAAGCCTTTCTCGAGCAGGCTGAGCTCGACCGCTACCGAGGGGCCTTCGTCGGTCGAGCGCCAGGCGATTCGCTCACCCGCCTCGCGCAGGGTCACGGCGACCGGCACGTGCTCGCCGCGGCCGATGAGCAGGGCACACCATCGCCGCATCAGGTCGGGATCGTCGACGAGCTCCCAGAGCTCGGGAGGTGACTTGACCAGCGTTCGATCCGCATTCAGCGCCATTGGCGGATCGCTTCAACCGTGAACCTGGGACTCCTGCCGTGGCTGTGAGATTGCATCCGGGCAATTCATTCCCGCTCGGGCCTCGCAGAGAGCGTCTAGATGATTGATTCCCAATGCCCTGAGGATGTCTGCCGCAACAGCGGCGGCGTCCCCGGTGATCTGGCGCCGAGAGTACCGAAGCACGGTCCAGCCGGCGGCTCGCAGTTTCAGGTCACGGCTGCGGTCGCGGTCCACAGCGGCAACCGTGCCGTGGGCTGCGCCACCATCGAGCTCGGCGATGACTCGCTCCTCGCGCCAGGCTGCGTCGACCTCGAAGCCGCAGATGCTCACGTTGATCTCCGGCACGGGGAGACCGAAGCGCTCGCGGAGGTCGAGGAAACGGTCCTCGAGCCAACTCTTCGTACGTGCACGCTCCGGTGTGTGACAGGCCAGCGCCGAGCGCAAGATCGCCGAGCCCGGGTGACCGCGGAGGAGCGTCCCCTCGATCGCCTCGACCGAGACCAGGCGAAGGAAGAACGCTTCAGCGAGCGCACGTCGCAGGGCGGCGAATGGGAAAGTCGGGGCGACGTCGAGCAGGATTCGCGCGGGAGGTGTGATCGGGAGGCGGCGATGCCAGGTTCGCTCGAGGTTGCGCGGGCAGTGAACGACCAAGGCGTCCAACGACCGGCGGTTCCTGGGTGAGCTGACATCGAGCCTCGAAGGTCTGTCGGGGACGATCCCGGCCCACCACGCCCCAATTTCATGGCTCAAAGCCGATCCCGGCCCGGCGTAGAGCAGGCCCGAGACCAGATCGCCTTCATCGCATGCGGCGAGATGGCCGACCGCATACACGCCGGGCAGCTCTCGGTGGAGCCTCCCGACCGCGACCCACCGGCCCACGGTGGCTTTGCCGATTCCCAGCTCTCGTAGCTGCCGCCACGACACGTGCCCCCACTGCCTGCCGGCAAGCTCCGCAGCGGCAACTGATGCGTTTTGGTTCCGGACGCCGGAACCGAGACGGATCAGTTCGCTCATTCCCGCCACCTTGGAGAGCGAAAACGCGCGTGGGGCGCGCGAAGTGTGTCGTTAGAAGAACGCCCCGCCCTTGTACTCGCCGAAGACGTCGCGCATCGCGTTGCAGACCTCGCCGATCGAGGCGTTTTCGCGGAGCGCGTCCTTGATCGGGTGCAGCAGGTTGCCCTCGCCGCGCGCCGTCTCTCGCAGCGCCTCGAGCCGAGCGTCGAGCTTTGCCTGGTCGCGGTCGGCCTTGAACTTGCGCAGTCGCTCGAGCTGGTGCTGCTCGGACTCCGGGTCGACGCGGAGGATGTCGACGTCGTCGACGGTGTCGGTGACGTACTTGTTGACGCCGACGATTATGTCCTGCCCCGATCGGTAGCGCTCGTGGTAGGAGGCCGCCGACTCCTCGATCTCGCGCTGCATATAGTCGAGCGAGGAAACCGAGCCGCCCATCTGCTCGACCTTCTCGATCAGCTTCCACGAGCGCGCCTCGATGTCGTCGGTCAGGTTCTCGACGAAGTAGGAGCCGGCGAACGGGTCGACGGTGTCGGCGGCGCCGGACTCATGGGCGATGACTTGTTGCGTGCGCAGTGCGATCCGCGCGGAGCGCTCGGTCGGCAGCGCCAGCGCCTCGTCGAAGCCGTTCGTGTGCAGCGACTGGGTCCCGCCGCAGACGGCGGCAAAGCCCTGCAGTGCGACACGGATGATGTTGACCTCGGGCTGCTGGGCCTGCAGCGTCACCCCGCCGGTCTGGGTGTGGAAACGGATCATCTGCGAGCGCTCCTTCGAGGCGCCGAAGCGCTCGCGCATGATCTTCGCCCACATCCGCCGCACCGCCCGGAACTTGGCGATCTCCTGGAAGACGTTGTTGTGGCAGTTAAAGAAGAAGGCGAGCTGGCCGGCGAACTCGTCGATCGCGAGCCCGCGATCGAGCGCCGCCTCGACGTAGGCGATCGCGTTCGAGAGCGTGAACGCAACCTCCTGCACGGCCGAGCAGCCCTTCTCGCGGATGTGGTAGCCGGAGATCGAGATCGTGTTCCACTTCGGCACGTTCTCGAAGCAGTACTCGAAGATGTCGGTCGTCAGCCGCATCGTCGCCTGCGGCGGATAGATGTAGTTACCGCGCGCCATGTACTCCTTGAGCACGTCGTTTTGAACGGTGCCGCGGAGGACGTTCGACTCGACACCCTGCTCCTCGCCGACGAGCTCGTAGAGCAGCAGCAGCACCGACGCCGGGGCGTTGATCGTCATCGAGGTCGCGACCTCGTCGAGGGGGATGGCGTCGAAGCAGATCCGCATGTCCTCGATCGTGTCGATGGGTATCCCTGTGCTGCCCACCTCACCGTCGCAGAGCGGGTCATCGGAGTCGCGGCCGAGCTGCGTGGGCAGGTCGAACGCCATCGAGAGCCCGGTCGAGCCGTGCTCGATCAGGTAGCGATAGCGCTCGTTGGTGTCCTCGGGCGTGGCGAAGCCGGCGTACTGGCGCATCGTCCACAGCCGCGAGCGGTACATCTCCTCGTGGATCCCGCGGGTGAATGGGTAGGAGCCGGGTTCGCCGAGGCGCTCGGCGAGGTCGGGCTCGACGTCGGCCTGCTCGTAAAGGGCGTCGATCTCGATCCCGGAGTCGGTGAAGATCCGTGGGTCGTCGGGACCGACGACCGGCGCGATCGAGTCGCTGTCGTCTCCCTCGGACCCTTTCTCGGGTGGCGGGCTCGGCATCGCGGGAAGAATACGGCGGCTAGATGAGTGATTCCCAATCCCCGCGCACGCGGATGACGCACGGATACCGTCGCTGGATCGCGCCCGTCGGGACTCGCACATGCCCACCGGCATGCGCTTCGCCCGCCGACCACGCCCAGCTCGGTCCCGTGCGCCCCCGCGCACACGCCGATTGGGAATCAATCATCTAGCACTCGACTCGACCTCGATTCGCACTTAGACTCGCGCCGCGTTTTCGAACCAACCACGGAACAGGGGAGACAAGTGATGGAGCAGAGTTCAGCGCCCGCCGAGGGTCAGCAGACGCCCGCCGGCTGGTACAAGGACCCCAACACCGGGCACGACCGCTACTGGGACGGGGCGCAGTGGACCGAGCAGCAGGTCGAGAAGCAGCAGGACGGGCTCGTCATCGCCGGCTACATCACATCGTTCTTGCTCTGGCCGGTCGGCCTGATCATCGGGATCATCGTCGCCTCGCGAGGCAGGACCGGGCACGGCTTCGGGATCATCGCCGCCGCGATCCTCTTCGGGATCCTCGGCATCCTCTATGTGACCTCGATGAGCTAGATCACTGATTCCCAATCCCCGCACACCCGGATGACGCGCCTGACACATCGCTGGATCGCCACCCACGGCACTCGCACGCAGCTCCAGCTGCGTGCTTCGGCCGTGTGCACCGCCCAGCTCGGTCAGTCACGCCCCCGGGCGCACGCGGACTGGGGATCAGTGGTCTAGGCGGATGGAGCAGGGCTCAGCGCCGGCCGAGAGCTATCAAGCTCCGGCCGGCTGGTACGTCGACCCGATCTCGGGGGAGGACCGCTACTGGGACGGCGCCCGGTGGACCGACCAGTTCAACCGCAAGCACGAGAGCCTGGTGATAGGCGGCTACTTCGCCGCCTGGTTCTTCTTTCCGATTGGCCTCGTGATTGGCACGATGGTGCTGATCCGCGGCAGGACCGGCCACGGCTTCGGGATCATCGGCGCCTCGATCGTGTTCGGGGTCTTCGCGATCCTTTATCTGACGACGTACTTCAACTGAGCCCAGGGCCGGGGCCGGGGGCAGGCTCAGGCGGCGCTGCCGGCCTCTTCGAAGGCGACCGCGGTGCCCTGCCCCTTCACGGCCTTCCACGACCAGATCGAGATCCCGCGCTCGAACTGAGCGTTGATGACCGCGTCGGCGCCCTGCTTCGCCGCCTTCTTGCGAAGTGCGTCCTCGCCGGCTGACATCTCCGGGGCCTTCGACCACAAAAAGCGCGCCCCCTTCGATGCCTTGACCTCGCCGATCACCCGATGCGGCCGGTCGGTGGTGCCGTAGATGATCTCGACTCCGCTCTCGTCCATTTCTCTCTCCCTCGTCGTGGTGTCTTCCGGTGAGGACCCTATCTCGGCGGATCAGGTTGCAAGCTCGCGACGGCCGATCGCCACCTCGATCGCCTCAGCCATTCGCTTGGCGATCAGCGGGTACGAGTAGCTCTCGCGCGCACTTTCAGGTGGGGCCGCCAGGCCCTCGGTGACGAGGCGCAGAAGCGCCTCGGCGATTGCCGCGGGATCGTCGGCGCGAACCGCTGCGCCGGCGTCGGTCTCGGAGACGATCCGCCCCGCCTCGGTGCCGGCGGCGAGCGCCAGGATCGGCCGGCCGGTGGCGAGGTACTCGAACAGCTTGAAGTTCGGTAGCTGCGTGCGCGTCGCCTGCGCGATCAGGAGCAACGCGTCGGCGGTGCGCTGTAGGGCCAACGCCCGCTCGCGTTGCAGCGATCCGGCGATCCGGATTCGGACGGGGTCGAAGTCGCCCTCGAGGAGTTCTTTCTCCTCGACGGTCAGCGGGCCGGCGACGACGAGCTCGAGCCGCGCCGCCGCCTTCGGATCCGAGGCCGTCAGCGAGCGCAGCGCTCCGAGCAGCGGGCGCGGGTCGCGCCCGTAGCTGCCGAAGCGGCCGGTGTAGACGAGCGAGACGCGGTCGGGGTCGATCAGGTCGGCGACCTGGTCGACCGGCTCGATCCCGGTCGCCCCCGGCGCACCGAGCGCGTCCGGGTCCCAGCCGTTTGGCACCAGCAGCGGATCGGCGATTCCGCGCGCCTTCAGATCGTCGACGACCGGACGGCTGACGGCGACGACGGCGTCGGCGGCGGAGAGCAGGCGGCGCTCCATTCGCTCGTCGGCGCGGCGCTGGATCCGCGTCGGGAACTCGGGTCGCAGCGGCTCGAAGGTCCAGGCGTCGCGCAGGTCGCAGACCCAGGCGGCGCCGAGCCGCTGCACGGCACGGCCGACGAGGTGCGCCGACTCCGGCGGCGAGGTTGTCAGCACACAGTCGAAGTTCCGTTCGCGGTGCAGCCGGCGGGCGAGGCGGGCAGCGAACGGCGCCCAGGCGAGTGCGAGCGGCTCGGGGACGATCAGCTTGCTCAGCGGGTGCGGGCGGCCGGAGTAGGTGTCGGAGTCAAACAGCGAGTCGACCTGGCCGTGACCTCGCATCCGAGCCCGGAGGAGTTGCAGGTCGGCGGCGCGGGCAATGTCGCCGGTCGGCCCCTCGCCCTGCGCTTCAAAGTCGTCGGGGAGGCGCCCGTAGGCGGCGGTCGTGAGCACGGTGACCCGGTGTCCGAGCAGTCGCAGGTGGCGGGCCATCGACGCCGGCCGGTGCGCCCCGGTGTCGCTCGAGGGCGGATAGAAGTAGGCGACGAGGAGGATCGAGCGGCTCATTGTCGCCCCAATCGCGTCTCGATCGCATCGCGGTAGGTCTCGTCCATCCGATCGAGCAGCCGCTCCCAGCTCCACTCGTGCTCGGCCTTCGCTCGGCCCTGCGAGCCGAGGCGTCCGCGTTCCTCCGCTCCGGCGTCGGCAAGGCGAGCCAGCGCCTCGGCGACGGCGCCGACGTCGCCGCGCCCCACCACGACTCCGTTCGCACCATCGTCGACGACCGCACGGACTCCGGGGTACTCGGTCGCGACGACCGCCAGTCCGCTGGCCATCGCCTCGATCAGGACGATTCCGAACGACTCGGGGGGCTCGGTTGTGAGCAGGAAGAGGTCGGCGGCGCGGAGGACGTCGGGAAGCTCGGCGTGCGGGACACGGCCGAGGAAGTGGACGCGATCGCCGAGCCCGGCGGCGCCGGCTCGGGCTTCGAACTCCGGCCGCAATTCGCCATCGCCGGCGACGAGCAGGTGCAGGCGCCCCTCGCCCGAGCGGCCGAGGGCGTCGATCGCCAGGTCGAGGCGCTTGAAGTGGTGGGCGCGGTCGAGCGTCGCGACGAACGCCGCAACCACCTCGTCCTCGCCGATCCCGAGCCGCGCGCGGAGCCCGCTGTCGGGGCCGGGCGAGAAGGCCTCCGAGTCGACGCCGTTCGGGATCACGACGACGCGCTCGGGCCGGCGCCGGCGCAGCGATCGCAGGTAGGCCACGGAATCGGCGTGATCGTGGGAGAGGACGCAGACGCGGTCGGCGTGGCGGACGAGCAACGGCGGGGTCAGGTGCTCGTATGCGGCGAACAGCGCTCGCCGCCCGCCCTCGCCGATCAGCTGGTTCTTGTAATGGACCAGGACCGCAGCGTCGCGCCCGCCGCGGCCGATTCGCGATGCGAGCAGCATCTCGACGCCGAAGATGAACGGGTAGTGAAGGTGGAGGAGGTCGAATCCGCGCAGCCGTGCGATCCGCGGGATCAGCGGCGCGTTGCCGATCGCGAACACGGGGTCGGCGCGATGGACGATTACGCCACCGTCCGAGGGCGGAGTGCCGTCGGCGGCGGCGGTGAACACCTCGACGTGGTGGCAGCGCTCGGCCTGGAAGAGCAGAAAGCGATGCGAAGGGTTTCCGGCGCCACCCAGGGAAGGGGGGAAG
>JBPCRS010000060.1:0-18792 GCA_050996575.1 Solirubrobacterales bacterium | reverse complement strand
GGCTTGTGATGCCCCGCTTGGCCCGCCGGCTCTCGCCGACGAGCTGGGGCCTGCTACCGGGCGCTCCGACGCTTACCCGGACGGGACTCTCACCCGCTGGCCTGGACCAGCTTTCATGGCGCAACATGGAGTCAGCCTAGGAGGGGGTTCAGAGCTCGCCGTTGACTATGGCGAGTGCCTCGTCGAGCGCTTCGTCCGGCGCCGTCTTCGGCTCGTCCTCGATCTTGACGTCGGGCTTGATCCCGCTGCCGGCGAGCGAGACGTCCTCCGAGGTCAGGTACTCGCCGACGGTGAGGTCGAGCGCGCCGCCGTTCTCGAGCTCGATCACCTCCTGCACCGTGCCCTTGCCGAAGGTGGTCGTGCCGACGATCTCGGCGAGGTCGTAGTCGGCGAGCGCGGCGGTCAGAATCTCCGAGGCCGATGCCGTGTCTCCGTTGACCAGCACCGCCGCCGGCCGAGGCTCGATTGCGTCACCGACCGCGTCGTACTCTCGGCGCCGCTGCGTGCGACCCTCGGTCGCGACGATCAGGCCATCCTCGACGAAGACGCTCGAGGTGAGCACGCCCTCGTTGAGCAGGCCGCCGCCGTTACCGCGCAGGTCGAGCACAAGGCCCTCCGCGCCGCGGCGATAGAGCCGCTCGATCTCTTCGCGAAGCTCGGCATGGGCACCCTCGCTGAAGGTGGCGAGCTGGACGTAGGCGATCGCCCGCTTATCGGCGCCGACGCGCTTGATCTCCCCGCGGACGGCCGGGATGCGGACCGCCGCGCGCTCGACCTCGACCGGCCGCGGCATCTCCTTGCCGGTACTGACCTCGAGCGTCACCTTCGTTCCCGGCTCACCCTTGATCTGCGCTGCGGCGGCCTCGGCCGAGAGGTCGGCGAGCGGCTCACCGTCGACGGCGCTGATCACGTCACCGGGCTTGATCCCGGCCTGCTTGGCGGGGGTGTCGGGATAGACGGCGGCGACTCGCAGCCCCTGCTTGACCTCGACCACGGCGAGGCCGACTCCGGTGAACTGGCCGCTCGTCTGAGCATTGAAGTCCTCGAGCGTCTCGGGGTCGAAGTAGTGCGAGAAGCGATCGTCGTAGCGCTTGCGGAGCTCGTCGACGATGCCGTTGACCGAGGCGTCGCCGAGCTTGCGCAGGTCGGGCTCGCGGAAGTAGCTTCCCCCGATCACCTCGATCGCCTCGTCCGAGAGCGAGAGCTCTTCGCCGTTGACCGTGATCACGTCGTTCGATGCGAGCAGCAGGCCGCCGACGATTCCGATCAGCGCACCGAGGATGAAGACGAAGGTGCGGCTCGGGTTCAAATGCGCAGGAAGCGGCGAAGCGTTATGCCACTACCGAGCGCGGAGACTGCCATCGCGCAGGCGACCAGGACGACCACGAGCGGGACGAAGTCGATCGTGTTGAGATTGTCCACGAGGGCGAAGCGCTCTGAGAGGGGGTCGACGATTGTCACCTTGCCGAGCAAGAGTACGGCGACCGCCGTAGCGGCACCTAAAAAGCCGACGATCAAGCCCTCGATGATGAACGGCCAGCGGATGAACCATCCGGTCGCGCCGACCAGGTGCATCACCTCGACCTCGCGCCTGCGGGCGTAAATCGAGAGGCGAATCGTGTTGCCGACGAGCATCAGCGAGGCGATCAGAAGCAGGGCGGCGATCACGGCAAGGACGATCTTGACGGCGCCGGTGACAGCGCGGATCTCACTCGCCTCCTCGCGCGAGTCCTTGACCTCCTCGACGATCGGGCTGATCGGCGCGGCCTCGCCCTTGGCGCCGGCCGGGCTGAGCACCGCGCGAACAGACTCGAGATTGTCGGGGTCGTCGAGGTTGACGTTGAGCGAGGCCGGAAGCGGGTTCGAGTTGAGCTCGTCGACGAGGTTCTTGTCCTCGAGCCGCTCGCGCAGGATCGCGAGTGCCTCGGTCTTGGTCACGAACTCGGTCGAGACAACGTGGTCGATGCCGTTGACATCGGCGGTCAGCTTCTCGATCTCGCCCTTGGTCGCATCGTCGTAGAGGAAGACGCGCAGCGAGATCTGCTCGCGCACGTCGTCGGTCTTTGAGCCGGTCGAGTAGAGGACCGGAATCAGGACGCCGAGCAGGAGCACGGTGACGACGATCGTCACGATCGCGGCGAGGCTCGGGGCGGCCGAGCGGCGCAGCGCCCGCATCGCCTCGCGGATGAAGAAGATCAGGCGGCCCATCAGCCGCGCTCGTCGTCGCCGTCAACGTCGAGGCCCATCTCGTGGGAGACTCGGGCGGCAAACTCAGTCGTCGACTCGTCCGCTTTGTAGGCGCCGGCCGGGACGTCGCGGATGACGCGGCCGTCAGCCATCTCGATCACGCGGCGGCGCATCTTGTCGACCATCTCGTTGTCGTGGGTGACGACGACGACGGTCGTGCCGGTGCGGTTGATCCGGTAGAGCAGCTGCATGATCCCGACCGAGGTAACCGGGTCGAGGTTTCCGGTCGGCTCGTCGGCGAGCAGAAGCGGCGGGTGGTTGACGAAGGCGCGGGCGACGGAGACGCGCTGCTGCTCACCGCCGGAGAGCTCGTCGGGGTAGTTGTGAATCTTGCCGGCGAGGCCGACGAGGCGAAGGATCTCGGGAACCTTGCGACGGATCTGCGCGCGCGGCTCGCCGATCACCTGGAGCGCGTAGGCGACGTTGTCGTAGACGGTCCGGTTCGGCAGAAGCTTGTAGTCCTGGAAGACGGTGCCGATCCGGCGGCGGATGTGAGGGACGCGCTTGCGGTCGAGCTTGTCGATGTCGCGGCCGGCGATCAGTACCTCGCCCGAGGCGGGCTCGAGGTCGCGGATCAAGAGCTTGATCAGCGTTGACTTGCCGCACCCGGTCGGGCCGACGATGAAGACGAAGTCGCCGCGATCGATACCGAGCGAGACGCGCTCGACTCCGACGTGGCCGCCGGGGTAGACCTGGGTGACCTCACGCAGCTCGACGATCGGCGGCCGGCCGCTGCGCTTCGGCGCACGGCGGGCGCGCTCCTCGGCGTGGCGGCGGGCGTCCTCGCGCCGGTTGGCGCGCTTGCGTCCGATTCTGCGTGTGCGATGGGTAGCCATGGGTCGTACGGGTTGGTCTCCGGGGGAGCGTCCGAGTCGGTTCCTTCTCCCCCACAGAAGTACTTCCTGCGGGGGGCTCCCGCTGCAAGACGGCGACCGTGGATGTGAACTGTCACCGGCGTTGAGCGGCCGGCGAGGTTAGCCGACTTTGTTAAGGACCGCTCATAAACGGCCGGGACTCAGCCCTGGCCGCCGCGCCCGAGCTCGTCGATGCGGTCGATCAGCTTCAAGACTCCGTCTCGTTGTGCGCGAGATTCGGCGTGGACCTCGAGCAGAACCTGGGTGTTCGCCCGAATCTCGTCCTGCAGGCGCCCAAGCGTGTTAACCGCGCCGTCGGTTGCGCGCTCGTGGCGCAGCGTGAGCTCGCGCATGAATTCACGGTTACCGACGTTCAGCTCGCGCATGAGCTCACGATTGCTCTCGTTGAGCTCGCGCATGAACTCGCGATCACCGGCATTCATGCCCGAATTGTCGCACGACAGACTTGACTTAAGTCGGGCTATTCGAAACGAAACTGTGCCGGTTGAACGCGGCTCAGTTCCACTCCGGCCCGTGCAGGGGCGGGTGGGAGACGATCGGCTTGAGCACTAGCGCCTCGCGGACGCGGTCGGCGATGCCGCGAGCGGTGAGGCCGAAGTGCTCCATGCAGGCCTCGCCGGTGCCGGAGACGCCGAACTCGTCCTCCATGCCGACGGCGAAGATCGGCACCGGGTGCTGCTCGGCGGCGACCTCGCGGACGGCATCGGCGAGGCCGCCGACGACGCGGTGCTCCTCGGCGGTGACGGCGACGCCCGTCTTACCCAGCGACTCCAGCACCGACTCCGGGTGCAGCGGCTTGATGATCGAGACGTTGAGGACCTCGGCCTCGACCCCGTCCTCGCGCTCGAGCGACTCTGCAGCCTCGAGCGCGCGCCAGACCATGTGGCCGGTGGCGACGATCGTGATGTCCTTGCCCGCGCGAACTACGTCAACGCCGTTGCCGAGCGACGCGGGGATTTCGTCGTAGACGATCGGCGTCGCCGGGCGGCCGAAGCGCATGTACATAGGCCCCTCGCGCTCATAGGAGTCGAGCACCGCTCGGTAGGCCTGGTTGTAGTCGGCGGGGACGACCACCTGCATCCGCGGCATCACCCGCATCAGCGCGATGTCCTCGATCATCTGGTGCGAGGCGCCGTCCTCGCCGAGCGAGACACCGCCGTGGCTGGCCCCGATCCGGACCTTGAGCTCGTTGTGGGCGAGGCCGAGGCGGACCTGGTCGTAGGCGCGGCCGGTGGCGAAGATCGCAAAGGTCGAGGCGTAGGGGACCTTGCCCGAAGCGGCGAGGCCGAAGGAAATCGACATCATGTTGGCCTCGGCGGCGCCGACGTTGAAGAAGCGATCGGGGAAGCGCTTGCCGAACTTGATCGATTGGGTCGAGACGGCGAGGTCGGCGTCGAGCGCGACGACGTCGTCGTGGGCCTCGCCGAGCTCGACGAGGGCGTCGCCGTAGGCGGCGCGGGTCGCGATCGGCTCGGTCTTGGCTTCGGCGGTCACGATGGCTCCTCGTTGGCGCCGGCGCCCTGAAGCTGCTTCGACTGCTGCTCGAGCGTCGCCTCGAGCTCGGTCAGCGCCTCCTCGGCCTGCTCCTGCGACGGCGGCTTGCCGTGGAAACCGAAGCGGCCCTCCATCAACGAGACGCCGCGACCCTTCTTCGTCTGGCAGATGATCGCCGCCGGCCGCTCGAGCGTGCGGCTTCGCTCGAGCGCCTCGACGATCGCCGCCATGTCGTGGCCCTCGATCTCGACCGCGTCCCAGCCGAAGGCCTCGAACTTGGCGCGCACGTCGCCGGTGTCCATGACCTCCTCGGTCGTGCCGTCGGTCTGCAGGTGGTTGTAGTCGACGATCGCCGTCAGATTGGTCAGGCCGAAGTGGACGGCGGCGGTCGCCGCCTCCCAGGTCTGACCCTCCTGGCAGTCACCGTCGGAGAGCAGGCAGAAGGCCTGAGCGGTCTGGTCGAGGCGATCGAGCCGAAGCGCCAGGCAGATGCCGACGCACATCGAGAGGCCCTGGCCGAGCGAGCCGGTCGAGACCTCGACGCCCGGAGTCGTCCGCATGTCGGGATGGCCTTGGAGCATCGCGCCGATCTTGCGCAGCCCCATCAGCTCCGAGTGCGGGAAGTAGCCGTGCTCGGCGAGCGCCGCGTAGAGGATCGGCGCGGCGTGTCCCTTGGAGAGGACGAAACGGTCGCGCTCGGGCCAGTCGGGGCGCTGCGGGTCGTGGTGGAGGACCCGGTAATAGAGCGCGGCGACGATGTCGGCGGCCGAGAGCGAGCTGTCGAGGTGGCCCGACTTGGCGACGGCGAGCATCCGAACGCAGTCGATCCGCAGCACGGTCGCCCAGCGCTCGAGCTCCTCCGTCGTCGGCACCGGGTCGTCCTCGCCCCCCGACCGGGGCGGCGGCTTCAGGTCCGGCACCGATCGGAGGTGGCGCATCGCCGCGAGGTTAGCGCTTGCTGCCGCTTCCATCGGGGTCAAAGTTAAGTGGGGTTTCGGACGGAGGGCGAGGGCTCGCGCGCTCGCAAATTGCGGCGCCTAGATGATCGCAACCATCCGCTCGATCGGCACCCGGGCGCGCTCGGCGACGTCGGCTGGGACCTTGACCTCGTGCTTCATCTCGCGCAGCGAGTCGCGCAACTTCGGCAGCGTGATCATCTTCATGTACTTGCAAAACGCCATCCGATTGGCGGCGTGAAGCTCGGCCCGCGGCGCGGCCTGCTCGAGCGGGTAGAGCATCCCGGTCTCGGTGGCGATGATGAACTCGCCGTCGGGTCGCTCGCTGACATGCTTCAGCATTCCCGAGGTCGAGAGCATGTGGACGCCCTCGGAGCCGATGTCGCCTGAGGCGACGTACTCCATCGCCTGGGTCGAGCAGCCGCACTCGGGGTGGATCAGGAACTCGGCCTCGGGATGGGCGGCGCGCTGGGCATTGATGTCCTCGGGCCGGATCCCGGCGTGGACGTGGCACTCGCCGTCCCAGACGTGCATCGGCCGGCCCGTCTGCTTCTCGACGTAAGCGCCCAGCCACATGTCGGGCCCGAAGAGGATCTCGGCGTCGTCGCCGTGCTCACGGCGGATGTGCTCGACGACCTTGACCGCGTTCGAGGAGGTGCAGCAGTAGTCGGTCTCGGCCTTGACCTCGGCCGATGTGTTGACGTACATGACGACGAGGGCGCCGGGGTGCTCGGCCTTCCAGGCGCGGAGCTGGTCGGCGGTGATCGAGTCCGAGAGCGAGCAGCCGGCGTCGAGGTCGGGGATCAGGACGGTCTTTTGCGGTGAGAGGACGGAGGCGGTTTCGGCCATGAAGTGGACGCCGCAGAACGCAATCACCTCTGCATCGGTCGAGGCGGCCTCGCGCGAGAGCTGCAGCGAGTCGCCGGTCAGGTCGGCGACCTCCTGAATCTCGGGCACCTCGTAGTTGTGGGCAAGGATGACCGCGTTTCGCTCGGCGGCGAGCGCGCGCACCTCGGCGCTCATCTCCTTGACCTCGTCAGCGGAGAGCTCCGGCTGGGTGGGCGATTGGATGGTCGGCAGCTCGACTGCCATGGCCGTTCCTCACTTCCTATGTTCGTCTGCCCGGCTCGCCTGAATTCGGCGTGCCTGATGCAGATCGAATGTTCGCTGCCTGCATAGTTTAGAGAGATGCCCGAGCTACCGGAGGTCGAGATCGCCGCGCGGCGCCTTTCGGCGGCACTGACCGGCTCACGCGTCGAATCGGCGCTGGCCACCGGGATGGTCGTGATGAAGACGTTCGACCCGCCGCTCGCCGAGCTCACCGGGCGCGAGATCGCCGGCGTGCGGCGAATCGGCAAGATGCCGGTGGTCGAGATCGCGCCCGCGCCGGCTTCGAAGCACGGCGACCTCGCGCTGCTGATCCACCTGATGTCGGCGGGCCGGCTTCAGGTCTACGACAAGCGCGCCTCGCTCAAGGACAAGCGATCGCGGCTGCTCGTCCGAATCGAGGACGGCCGCGAGCTGCGGCTGCGCGAGTTCGGGACCAAGCAGCGCGCCTGGGCGAAGCTCTTGCCGGCCGAGAAAGTCGAGCTCGATGAGATGATCGCGACGCTCGGGCCCGAAGCGTGGCCCGCGCCGCCACTCGATGTCTTCGCCGAGCTGATCGACGAGCCCCGCCAACTCCACCCGCTCCTGCGCCACCAGCGGACGATCGCCGGGATCGGGCGCTCGTGGTCGGACGAGATCCTCTGGGAGGCGCGCCTGGGTCCGTTCAAGAAGGGCTCCGACCTCGACGCCGACGAGGTCGAGCGCCTGCACGCCGCGCTCGCGGTCCTCGGCGCGACGATCGAGACCTACGAGGAGACGATCGGCGAGACGGTTCCCGACAAGATGCCGATGCCCCTGCGGGTCCACAAGCACGAGGGCGAGCCGTGCCCGCGCTGCGGCACGACCCTGGCGGCGGTCCACTTCGCCGAGCACTCGACCACCTACTGCCCCGAGGAGCAGACCGGCGGCCGCGTGCTCAAGGACCGGCGGTTGTCGCGGTTGCTGAAGTAGCTACCGACTGGTTAGCTGGCGCAGGACCGCGCGGCCGACGGTGAGCGGGTGGTTGAGCACCGTCGCCACCCGCCCGGTCACGGTCAGCGGATCGTGGGCGATGCCGAGCTGGCGCAGGATCGTGCCCGCGTCGAAGTAGACGCGCTCGCAGACGAGCCGGTCCTGCTCGAAGATGAACATCGCGCAGATGCGCATCTCGAACTTGCGCCCGGTCGGCGGCAGGCCGCGGAACGAGCCTTCGTGGGTTCCGTAGAGCATCGCCTCGACGATCACCGCGTCATCGGAATGGTGCAGCGCGAGCAGCTTGTTGCGCTGGTCGGGGAACGCCGTCCGCGTCTCGTCGAAGTAGGTCTCGACCTGCTTCTTGCCGTCGTAGACGTCGCCGGTGGCGATCAGTTCGTAGCGCGGGTGGTCGAAGGTGTCGATCGTCGCGTCGTAGTCGTGCTCGTTCTCGGTCTCCATGTGCTCGATCACGAGCTTCTCGCGCTTGTCGCGCAGCACCTTTGTCGGTCCGACTGCCATCTGCCGCGACTCTACCGTGCCGAGTCGAGCAGCATGCTCAGGTCGAGACTCGGCGCCGAGTGGGTGAGGGCGCCGACGGAGACGAAATCGACACCGGTCACGGCGATCTCGCGGACGTTCTCAAGCGTCACCCCACCCGAGGCCTCGAGCGTCGCCCTCGCCTCGCCCTGGACCTCGCCGCGAACCGCGACGGCGGCGCGAAGTTCGGCCGGCACCATGTTGTCGAGCAGCAGGCGCGACGCGCCCGCCGCGAGTGCCTCGCGGACCTCGGCGAGATCTCGGCACTCGACCTCGACGGTGAGGTCGGGACGGCATTCGATGGCGAGTCGAACCGCGGCGCCAACGCCGCCGGCAAGCACGGCGTGGTTCTCCTTGATCAGGATCGCGTCATACAGGCCCATGCGGTGGTTTCTCCCCCCGCCCGCGGCGACAGCCGCCTTCTCGAGCATTCGCAGGCCAGGCGTCGTCTTGCGCGTGTCGAGCAGCTTGGCGCCGGTTCCCTCGACCTCCTTCGCGTAGCGGGCGCTCAGCGTCGCCACGCCGGAGAGATGGCCGAGCAGGTTGAGCGCGGTCCGCTCGGCGGCGAGCAGGGAGCGGGCCGGGCCGGAGACGAGCGCAACCTGCGCCGGCACGCCGTCACGCCACTGGCCCTCGACGACGATCCGGTCGAAGCTCTCGGCACCGGCCTGGCGGAAGGTCTCCTCGCAGACGTCGAGGCCGAAGAGCACGCCCGGGGCTTTCTGCACGATCCGGGCGCGGGCGCGGGCGTCCGCTGGAACGACGGCCTCGGCTGTCGCGTCGCCCGGCCCGATGTCCTCGGCGAGCGCGGCGGCGACCAGCTCGCGGATCGTGGCGTCGGTACCCACGACTCAGTCGGCGGGGAAGACGGCGAGCGTCGCCGTGAAGCCGTGGAGGAAGTTGCGGCCGCCGACCGGGCCGATCTCGCCGGCGCAGAAGAACCCGGCGGTGGGTGTGCCGAGCGTGTCCTCGATCGCGACGGCGTCGTGGTCGGGGAGCGTGAACATGTGCGAACCGCGGCCGTTGCAGGTGAACAGCAACGCCCCCGCCACTCCGCCCGAGGCGTGCGCCTCGCTCTGCGTGCGCAGCGCCTCGCGCAGGTCTTCGTCGGCCGATGCCTCGTCGCGGACCTGCAAGCGGACGGTCTGGCCGACCTGGACCTGCTCGCCGACGGCGATCCAGCCGTGATCGGGATCGGCGCCGATGATCGGCCGAACGAGGAAGTCGCCGCGCTCGTACTCGGGCTGGTTCTCATCGATCACGAGGCCGAGAATCAGGCCCTCCGCGGCGAGCGCGCGCTCACGTTCGGGAAGCTCGGCGATCGCCTCCTTGACTCGTTCGAGCGCGGGCATCGAAGCGAGTTCCTCGATCACGTTGTCGTGGGCGGCGGTGACCGTCATCTCCGGACCAACCGGGGCAGCCCCCTGGGAGACGCAGGGAACGACGGCGACGCCGTCGAGCGAGCAGGCGACCGCGCCGCCGGAGATCACGTCGCCGTTTCGAAAGAGGACGCCGCCACCGGCCGCCGCGGCGCTGACGAGGCCGCCGAGCACCGGAAGGCCGGGCCGGATCGCCTCGACCGACTCGAGCAGGCGCTCAGTCGCGAACGAGTACGGATCGGCGAGCAGGACGAGCGCGTCTCCGTCGAGCCCGTCGGCCAGTCCGGCCACCGCGCCCTTGCCCGGAGACGCCTCGAGGTGGTGCGTCTGGACCCCGACCCCCGGTAGCGAGGCGGCCCAGACGACGGCCCCGGCCCCACCCTCGATCTCGCGGCCGCCACCGACGACGCCACTGGCGCCGCAGCCGATCAGATGGGTCGGTGAGAGCTCGTCGTGGACGGTGGAGAGAAGCCACTTCGCGTGACCGAGGTGGGTCGGCCCGGCGAAAAGGATGCAGAGATCGCACGGGGCGTCGAGCTCTCGCGCGGCGTCGCGTGCGGCCTCGCTGAAGGCCTCGACCGGATCGAAGCTCTCCGAGACGCCGACTGCGATTCGCGCGCTCACCACACGCACGGTACGACAGCATGGAGAATCCAGCGATGGCGACGCCCGAGGCTGAGGAGCTCCTTGACGAGCTGCGGACGGAGATCGCCGAGCGCCTCGACGACTCGAATGACGCGAAGCAGATCTTCGATTCGGCGATGGCTGAGTTTCCGGCCTCTGAAGGGACATCGCTCGAGCAAGTCGAGGTGGGCGAGGTGCGGGGCCTACGGGTGGTCGCCCCCGGTGCCTCAGAGGTGCCCGGGATCCTCTATATGCACGGCGGCGGCCACGCGGTCGGCTCGGCCGTGTCGAACCAGGATCTGATTGCTCGGCTCAGCCATTCTTCCGGCGTCACGGTCGTCGGCATCGACTGCCCGCTGCTCCCCGAGAACCCGTTCCCAGCCGCGCTCGATGCGACTCTCGCCGCTTACCGGGAGCTCAGCTCGGCCGGAGAGCGGCAGCTCGTACTTGCCGGCAGCTCGGCCGGCGGAGGGCTCGCGGTGGCGGCGGCCCTCTCGCTCCGGGAGGCAAGCCAGCCTCAGCCAGCCGGCATCGTCTGCTTCTCACCCTGGGTCGACATGACGGTCTCGGCGCCATCTCTCGCCGCTGCCTCCGACGACGATTGGCTCGGCCGCGAGCCCCTTGTCATCGCGGCCGAGACCTACCTCGACGGGCGCGAGCCCACCGACTGGCTCGCCTCACCGCTTCACGCCGACCTCGCCGGCCTGCCGCCGATGCTGATCCAGGTCGGCGGCTCGGAGATCCTGCTCGACGACTCGAGCCGCCTCGCCGACGCCGCGCGCCGCGCCGGAACCAAGGCCGAGCTCGACGTCTGGCCGGGGATGTTCCACAACTTCCAGCTCTTCGGCTCGCGGCTGAGCGAGGGTGCGGCGGCGCTGGAGCGCGCGGGCAGGTGGGCCCGGGGGCGGCTAGACGAGTGCCGGGCTTAGAACCTACCCGGCGAGCGCGTCGACTTGAAGGAGCTCCTGATCCTCGGAGCGGAGGAAAAAATCAATCGTCTCGAGTCAGAGGGCGACCCGGCAACGAAGCGTCAGGTCCTAGTCGAAGAAACGACCGCTCCCGGTTTGAGCAGGCCGTTCGCGATGACCAGATCCTGACCAGCGAGCCGTTTCTTCTCGAGGCGCTCTATTCGGCGCGAGCGGGCGAAGACTTCGCTCGCCTCCAAGAGCGGCTGACCGCGCTCCCACACGCGGCCGGCAGCCCGAGGACCCTCCGCTCCGCGCTCGATGCCCAAGCCGAGCTCGCTCGCACACCCGGCATCTCGCACCGGGTCAAGCCGGTTGACCTGCTTGTCGCCACGGTGGCGGACGACCAGGGAGTTGGCGTCCTCCACTACGACGGCGATTACGACGTCATCGCCCGGCACTCAAGCCTGCGGTTGCAAAGCGTCTGGGTCGCCGAGCGGGGTTCGATCGACTGAGCCCAAAGTGGCAGGCCCTACCGGGCTACTACTTCTTCGGCGCCTCGGCTTGAACTTGTCCTTCGCCGGCGAATCCTCGACGTTACCGGCGGCGTCGATCGCGCGGACCTCGAAGGTGTCAGTCCGCGCTTCGAAGCAGGTACTCGCGCACGAACCCGTCGAGGTCGCCGTCGAGCACGCGGCTGGCGTCGCCGACCTCGTGGCCGGTGCGATGGTCCTTGACGCGGGTCTGCGGATGGAGCGTGTAGCTGCGGATCTGCGATCCCCACTCGGCCGCCTTCTGCTCGCCGCGCTCGGCGGCGAGCTCGTCGGCGCGGTGGCGCTCCTCCTCGGCGAGCAGCCGGGCGCGGAGGAACTGCATCGCGGTCGCCTTGTTCTGCGTCTGCGAGCGCTCGTTCTGGCACTGGGCGACGATTCCGGTCGGAACGTGGGTGATCCGCACCGCCGAGTCGGTCTTGTTGACGTGCTGGCCGCCGGCGCCAGAAGCGCGGTAGGTGTCGATCCGCAACTCGCCCTCGTCGAGCTCGAGCTCGACCTTGCCCTCGACCAAGGGCGCGACGTCGAGTTGGGCGAAGGCGGTGTGGCGGCGCTTCTGGGCGTCGAACGGTGAGATCCGGACGAGGCGGTGGACGCCGCGCTCGGCGGCGAACAGGCCGTACGCGTTCTCTCCGCGGGCGACGAAGGTCGCCGACTTGATCCCCGCCTCCTCGCCCTCGGAGGCCTCCTTCATCTCGGTCTCAAAGCCTCGGCGCTCGGCCCAGCGTAGGTACATCCGGAGCAGCATCTCGGCCCAGTCCTGGGAGTCGGTGCCGCCGGCGCCCGCGCGGACCGTGACGACGGCGTCGCCGTCGTCGTACTCGCCCTGGAACAGACGCGCCTCCTCGAGCTCGGCGAGGCGGCCCTCGATCGAGGCGAGTTGCGCGTCGAGGCCAGCGGCGATCTCGGCGTCTTCGGTGGCGAGCTCGGCGAGCTCGTCGATGTCGGCCGCGTCAGCCTCGAGCGAGCGGAACGATTCGAGCTTTCGCTGGGCCGAAGCGTGAGCGCGGGAGGTCTTCGCCGCGCGCTCCTGGTCGTCCCAGAAGCCCGGGCTCCCCATCTGCCCCTCGAGCTCGGCTACGCGGCGTTCGAGCTGAGCCGGGTCAAAGGTAACCCGCGAGCAACTCGAGCTGCTCGCGGATCTCCGCGAGCCGCGTGCTCACGGCCTCCTTCGGTGTGGACTCCACCATGCGGTTGAGATTAGCTGCGTTCGACGCCGACTTCGGCCGCAGGACTCAATTCTTCTTGCGCTTGACCCTCCACGCGAAGACGGCCGGATCAGGTTCCCGGCTGCCGGAGCCGTTATCGGTAGCGGTGATCGAGAAGGTGTGACGGCCCTTGCGAACCTTGACGCTCGCCGGCGAGGTACAGGCACTTGCGGCACGGCCGTCGAGGCTGCAGGCAAAGCTCGAGGGCTCGCTCGCCGAGAACCGGAAGGTCGCGGTGACCTTCCTCTTCTTCGTTTTCACAGTCGGCTTCGGCCCGTTCGAGATCGTCGTCTCGGGCGGTCCCGCGGGCGTGGCGCCGGTGCCGATCGGATCGACGCCGCCGATCGACTTGACGCCGTTCTCGACCGCGCTGCGAATCGGGTCGCTGGCGAGGCGGCCGTAGACGCCGGGGAAGTTCGGCCGGGCGCAGCCGACGCCGAAGCTGGTGTCGCCGATCAGCCTCACCCCGTTGTCGGTGAGGGCGACGAGCGGCCCACCGCTGTCGCCCTGGCAGGTGTCCTTGCCGCCGGCGAGCTCGCCGGCGCAGAGCATCGTCTGCGGGAAGTAACCGGTTCCGTAGCGGGACGGGTCGGAGCAGACGCTGTCGTCGAGGTAGCTGAGCTGGACCGCGTGCAGCTGGTCGGGGAAGGTCCCGCCCTCCGAAAGGGCGCCCCAACCGCTCGCAAACGCCGGCTTTCCCGGCGCCCAGACGCCGGTCTCGTCGGCGCCGGCGATCTTGATCGCCGCCGCGGGGGGCGGGGCCGCCGACGCGATCTGCAGCAGCGCGACGTCGAACTCTTGCGTATTGCAGTCGTAGAGTCCGCGCCGATCGCCGGTCGTCTGTGCCTCGATCGTCGGCGCCGTCGCCGAGCCGTCGAGGTAGAAGATCTCGGTGACCGCGGTCTCCTTGCCGTCGGTGCCGTCGAGGAAGGTGCGGCCGCTGATCACCGAGATCGAGCTCGGCGCCGTGTTGAAGCCGTCGATCGGCAGGCAGGTTCCTTCCGGGCCGGTCGTGTTGAAGACGCAGTGAGCGGCGGTGACGACGACGGTCGGGGCAATCAGCGAGCCGCCGCAGAACTGACGGTTGAAGGCGCTTTGGCCGTTCGGGGCGCGCTCGATCGCGACCTGCCAGGGGTACTGCTCGATCGTCGTCGGCGCGCCGCCGACGATCCGCGGTTTGGCGTCCTTCGCGGTCGCGGGCGCGGCGCCGAGCAGGAGCGCCGCGAGCGCGGCGACGATGATCCCTTTGCGCGTCTTCCCTCCCACGGCCCGAGTGAGGTTACCGATCGGCGCTCGACTTCAACCGAACTCGTGGTTGGCGGCGCAGAACGAGTCGCGCTGGCTGCGCGTCCCGGGGATGCCACCGGAGGAGATCCTCTCCGCCCATGAGCGGGCATTCGACCGGATCTCCCCGACGACCGCGTCGCGCTCGGCCGGCGTCTTCGCCGCGAGCAGCTGCTCGGCGTAGCGCCAGCCGTTCTCGCGCCAGGTCTCGACCACTTCCAGCGTCGCTGTCTCGTCGAGTGGCGAGGGGCCGCCGTCGATCGCACCGAAGCTGGGGTCATAGTGGGCAGCGATGTAGTCCTGGATTGGATCGAAGACGTCGCGGTTGATCGCATTGACGGCGTCGTGGTCGAGCTTTCTCGATGCGCCGGCCGGAGTAGCCGTCCCCATCTCCTCGAGCGCGAACGGGAGGTCGTGCTGGACGTGGACGCTCGAGAAGAGGAGGACGTCCTGGCCGGCGTTGGCATCGCCCTCGTCATAGGTCTCGAAGGCAATTCGCCAGCCGTCGGGGACCGGCCGGCCGGCGTCGAAGTCGGAGAAGGCGTCGCGGAAGCGGTTCGAGAAGGTCGTGAGCAGATAGGTCATCCAGCGCCGGTGGCTGACGATCCCAGGTCGCGGTCCGGCAAGGTCGCGGCGCAGGCCCTTGGTGATCTCGAGATAGCTGTAGAGGACGACGGCGCGGTGGTCGCAGGTCGCGTCGTAGCGCTTCCACTCCGCGGTCAGGTGGCGCTCGAGCCGCTTGACGCAGGCGAGGCGCGCCCGCTTGCAGCGAAGCACGGGGCCCGGCTGCACGTCAGTCGGAGCCCCGGCCGCGGGCGGGCCCTGGTTGCCGGGGACGTCGGCGATCTGCGCCGAAGCCGGCGCCGCCGCCATCGTCGCGGCGAGTACAGCGAACGCTATGAGCAGCCTGGCCCCCGGAGACACCTCATGCAGATGAGATTGAGCCGAACCGGACGCGAAGCTGCGGTGCATTCGGCGATTCATCGTTGAGCGAGGCTACCCGCCGGCGCCGGTACTCGCGACCGTTGCCGCCGCGCGGGCGTGGGTCACGTCGTTAGAAGTGGTGTAACGAGCCCGTAGCGCCGGAACGAAGTTCCGGCCACCGCGGGCCCCAGACTCGTCGGTTGACCACCAAGTCAATCGACGAAAGGAACACCACGATGGCCGAAGGCCAGAGCATGACGACCGCTGAGGTCGTCGAGAAGGTCATGCAGTCCGAGCACGCCGACTTCCTGCGGGAAGCCGTCGCGATGGTCGCAGCGCAGCTGATGGAGGCCGAGATCTCCGGCGAGATCGGAGCCGGTCTCGGAGAGCGCTCCGCCGAGCGCGAAACCCACCGAAACGGCTACCGCCCGCGCCACTGGGAGACCCGGGTCGGCGAGATCGAGCTCTTGGTCCCCGCAAACGATCGGGCGAGGCCTACTTCCCCTCCTTCCTCGAGCCCCGCCGCCCTTGCGAGCAGGCGATCGTCGCCGTGGTCATGGAGGCCTACGTCAACGGCGTCTCGACCCGCAAGGTCGACCGCCTGGTCGAGGAGCTCGGCATCTCGTCGATGTCGAAGGACCGCGTCTCGGCGCTATGCCGCTCGCTCGACGAGCGGGTCGAGGCGTTTCGAGGCCGACCCCTGGAGGGCGATTACCCCTATCTCTGGCTCGACGCGAAGCATCTCAAGGTTAGAGACGGAGGGCACGTGCGCTCGAAGGCGCTCGTCGTCGCCTACGCCGTCCACGAGACGGGAAGGCGGGAGGTGATCGGGATCGACATCGGCGAGGTCGAGACCGAGGCCTTCTGGGTCGAGTTCTGCCGCGGGCTTCGCTCGCGCGGTCTCGCCGGCATCCGCCTCTGCGTCTCCGACCACCACGAGGGCCTGAAGGCGGCGATCGCCAAGATCCTCGCCTGCCCCTGGCAGCGCTGCACGGTCCACTTCGTCCGCAACATGCAGGGCCACTGCCGCAGATCGGAGCGCGGTCTCGTCGCCGCGGCGCTTCGCGAGGTCTTCGACGCCGAGGGCCTCGAGGCCGCCCGAGCTCGACTGGGTGAGGTGCTCGAGCGCTTCCGAGCGCCGCTGCCGAAGATCGCCGAGCTGCTCGAGGCCGCCGAGGAGGACCTCTTGGCCTTCTACCGCTTCCCGGCGGCGCACTGGTCGAAGCTTCGCTCGACCAATCCACTCGAGCGACTCAACAAGGAGATCGGCCGGCGGAGTGACGTCGTCGGGATCTTCCCCAACGACGCCGCCGCGATCCGGCTGACCGGAGCTCTTCTGATCGAGCAGAACGACGAGTGGCTCGTCTGCCGGCGCTACCTCTCCGAGGAATCGCTCGCCCTGGTCCTCGAGGACCAGGGCGAAGGGAAACGAGAGGAGGTGGCTCAACTCCCAGCCGCATAGAGCGCCGACGAGGAGTTACACCACTTCAGACGACTTGACTCGGGCGTGGAGGCGCGGCCGCGAAAACGGCGGCAAAGTAAGGGCAACGAAACGCCAAGGGAGAGCGAAGTCATTCGGGCTATCCTCATCCGCGCAAATTACCCTGGCACCGTGAGCCGGATCTCCAAACGCGTCCTGGATAGTGGTCGTGGGGCGACCACAAAGCAGGACACGTCTCGCATCCGAGCCGCGCGAACTGCCCAGGTGCCCTTTATTGCCGCAGTTTTTCTCGCGCTCGCTACGGCGGCTGGGACCGAGCCGATCGCCGCGAGATCCGGCGACGAGCCCTCGCTCACCATCGACCGCTCGGGCAAGCGCGGCTACGAGGCAAAGGTCCGCCTCGAGGCCGAGACCGAGGTCCGAGTTCGGATCGAAACGCGGATCGTCGGCCGGGCGGTCGACGGCAAGCGCAGGACGATCGACTCGGACACGGCCGAGGAGGACGGCGGGCCCGGGCGCGTCCGCTTCACCGCCCCGTTCGAGGGCGTCCACGACGCCTGCTTCGGCTACGTTCGCTGCAAGCTCGTCGCGACCGCCACGTCCTCACCGCTGACGGCCCCGGTGCCTCCCGCGACCGAGCCGACCGCAGGCGAGCCGAACGAGGTCGGCCGAGAACAGCGCAAGGCGCCGACCGGGATGCCGGCGATCCGCGAGCGGCCGATCACGTACGGCTCGGCACGCCGCAAGCAGATGGCGGCCTACTCAGAGCGCCACTACGGCAAGCGCGATTGGAAGCTCGAGCCGCGCGGGATCGTCGAGCACTACACCGCGAGCTCGACCGCGGGGCCGGCGCTGGCGACGTTCGAGGCGAACCGGCCCGACGTCGAGTTCGGCGAGCTGCCCGGGGTCTGCGCCCACTACCTGATCGACACCGACGGGACGATCTTCGAGCTCGTCGACACCGGCACTCGCTGCCGGCACACGGTCGGTCTCAACCACGAGACGATCGGAATCGAGCATGTCGGCAACTCGGATGGCGACGTCGTCGGCCGCCCGCGCGTCCTGCGCGCCTCGCTGGAGCTGACGAGCTGGCTGCGCTGTGCCTACGCGATCGAGCGCTCGAACGTGATCGGCCACTCGGAGAGCCTCGGCTCGCCGCTTTACAAGGAGCTCGACCCCGACTTCCAGGGCCAGACCCACGGCGACATGCGCGCCTCGACTATGAAGGGCTACCGGCGGAAGATCGCCGACTGCTGAAGCGGGCGCTCAGGCGCCGTGGCACTTCTTGAACTTCTTGCCCGAGCCGCACCAGCAGGGGTCGTTGCGGCCGACCTTGTCGTGCTCGTCCTTGTGCACGGTGCCCGTCGTCGGGTCCGCCTTTCTGTGGCCGGTCGATGAGCTCGTTGCCGCGGCGGCCGGGGCGGCGGCGGTCGCCGTCGCCGGCCCGCCACCCTGCGCGGCCTCGGCGAGCGCCGAGGGCTGCTCGGCACCGCCGCCGGAGAGGTTGACGTTGCGGGTCTCCTCCTCGGCGGGCCCGAAGACCTGCTGCGGGCCGTCGGCGCCCTCGACCTTGACCTCTAGGTGGAAGATCGTCCGCGCGAACTCGGCCCAGACCGCCTGCAGCAGCTCCTCGAACATCTAGAAGCCCTCGTTCTTGTAAGCGACCAGCGGATCGATCTGGGCGAAACCACGAAGGTGGATGCCCTCGCGCAGGTAGTCCATCTCGTAGAGATGCTCTTTCCAGCGGTTGTCGAGGATCCGCAGCAGAACCTGGCGCTCGAGCTCGCGCATCAGCTCCGAGCCGAATTGCTCCTCGCGGCGGTCGTAGGCGGCGAGCGCGTCGTCGGCGAGCAACTCGACGATCTGCTCGCGGTCGGAGGTCTGCGGGTCGAGGTTCGAGAGGTCGACCGAGAACGGCCAGATCGAGGCCGCTTGCGACTGCAGGCCGGCGAGATCCCAGTCCTCGAAGACCTCGCCCGTGGTGAACTCGGCGGCGAGGCGCTCGGCGACCTCGCCGACCTCGGCCCGCGAGACGTCGGACATGTCGCGGCCCTCGAGGATCTCGCGGCGGTACTTGTAGACGACGCGGCGCTGCTCGTTCATCACGTCGTCGTACTCGAGCACCCGCTTTCGGATCAGGAAGTTCTGCTCCTCGACCTTCTTCTGCGCATTCTCGACCGTGCGGCTCAGCATCTTCGCCTCGAGCGGATACTCCTCGCCGTCCTCGTCGACCGGTCCGAGCCGATCGAGGATCTTGTAGATCCGATCGCCGGCGAAGAGCCGGATCAGGTCATCCTCGGCGGAGA
>JBPCRS010000101.1:0-6539 GCA_050996575.1 Solirubrobacterales bacterium | reverse complement strand
GCGCCGGCGGGTCAGGCTGAAACCGGCCTTTTCGGCGACGCGACGTGAAGCGCTGTTCTCCTCGTCGGTCAGCAGCTCGACCCGCTCGATCGGCAGCGAGTCGAGCGCCCACGCCGCGAACAGGCCGACCGCGCGCGACGCCACCCCGCGCCCGCGCGCGTCAGGGGCGGTCCAGTAGCCGATCTCGCAGCTGCCCCGATCGAAATCGAAGACCCGCAACCCGGTCGAGCCAAGCAGCGCGCCGCCGTCCTCAGCGCGAATTGCGAGGTCGAGTGCCTCGCCGGTGCGACGACGCCGCTCCTGATTTTCGACGTAGTCGAGCGCATGGCGGAGCTCGTAAGGGGACGGGATGAAGGTGAAGCGGGCTATCTGCGGGTCGTTGCAGATCTCGACGAGTGCGGGAACATCCGCATCGCCGAACCACTCGAGCACAACCTGCTGGTCGGCGAGCGGCGGATCGGGGCGCGGGATCGTCTCCACTGAGCGGCAACCTATTGACCGCCGTTCAGTCGGCGTCGCTCGCGACCTTCAGGGCAGGCGGCGCCGGTAGATCAGAAAGCCTGTGCCGAGACCGAGCGCAAGCAATGCGAATCCGGCGGCGAGGAAAACCGGCGTTTCCAGCCCACCTTCTTCGCTCGGGGTCTCGACAGTCTCGGCTCCGGACACACCCGGAACTACGGTCTCGCCGGCAAGCGCGGCGGGGGAATCACTGCTCGCCGACCCGCCCTTCGGGTCGCTGCCGTTGGCCTTGTCGGCCGGTCGCTCGTCCTTGCCGTTACGGCCGCCCGGTTCGCCACCGCCCCCACCGCCGGCGGCTTTTCCGTCGCCGCCGCCCGAGCTCGCGGGCGATGGCAGCGCAACGCCCCCGGGCTCGGTCGAGCGCGGCACGCGAGCAAGCGGGAAGGGAGCGCGCTCGACCGCGGTCAGGGCCTGGCCGGTAACCCAAACCGGGGTCTGGTCCGCCGAGGCCGAGTAGCGGTAGTGGCCGTCGGGGCTCTGCCGGGCGGCAAGATAGTCGAACGGGGTATTGGTTCCCTTCGAGACGTTCGGGTCGGCGCCGGCGGCGATCAGCCCCTGCACGGCCCAGGCGGTCGACTGCGCGTTCGTCGGCCCGCCGAAAGCGAGCGACCAGCCGCCGTCGCCGCGCTGGCTTCGACGCAGATACCCGGCGCCGCGCGAGACGGCGCTGCCACGGTTACCGACGGAGGCGAGCCCCTGGATTGCAGCACCGGTCGAGTCGGACTCGCTCGGCGACTGCGGCTGAAACCCCCAGCCACCGTCGCGGTTCGCCGCCCGGCGCAGCCACTCGGCCGGCCGCCGAAGCGACGAGCGCGGAGTGCCCGCCGCGCGCAGGGCGAGGATGCCGAACGCGGTCAGGTTGACCTGGCCGTGGAAGCTGCCGTTCCCGGCCCGGCGGCCGTTGAGCTCGGCGACGAGGTCGCGCCCGGCGAAGGCACGCGGGCTGACGCCGGCGGCATCGAGGGCGAGGATCGTCCGCTCGAGGTCACCGGTCGACTTGATCGAGGAGGCGGTCGAGCGCAGGAAATCGACCGGGTTGCGACCCCGATTGCGCAGGTCGAGTGGGTTGCGGCCGCTCGCTTCGAGGCCGAGCATCGCCCAGCCGCTGATCGCGACGCTCGATTCGCCACCGGGCGTCGCCGGCAGGCCGCCATCGCGGTTCTGCGCGCGCTCGAGGTAGCGGCGGGCGCCGACCGGGCCCGAGGCGAGCTGCACGCGGGATGAATCGGACGCGGCGGCCACCGCGCCACCGCCGCCGCCGGGGGAGGCCGCGACGATCACGACGATCGCCGCGAGCAACCCCGCCACACCGGCTCCGAGCGCTCGCCGTGGTCGCGGCGGGGGCTCCTCCCAATCGAACTCGAGTCGCGAGCGGAAGCGGGTGAGGATCGCGACGAAGGCCGGCCCGGCGGCGAGCGCGAAGACGAAGTTGCCGACGGCGTGGGCGATGTTGAACGGGATCCCGCGCGCCGAGAGCGCCAGGTACCGATCGAGCGACTGCTCGCCGCCGTAGGTGACCATCACCGAGAGGTCGAGCAGGGCGCCGTAGAGAAGACCGGCGATCGCGCAGGCGAGCGCCAGGCCGAAGCGGCCGAGGCGGCGCCCGGTGGCGCGCGCGATCGCGGCGCCGGCGAGGCCGGCGAGACCCCAGGCTGCGATCTGCCACGGCGTCCACGGGCCCTGGCCGAGCCAGAAATTCGAGACGAGCGCGGCGAGTGCGCCGATGACGAAGCCGGCGGGGCCGCCGAGCGAGTAGCCCGAGAGCAACGCGATGTCGGTGGTCGGGGTGACGTTCGGGATCGGTGTGAGCGCGACGCGGCCGGCAGCAGCGAGCGCGGCGAGCGCGGCGACGAGGCCGATCAGCCTGGCCGAGGGACGAGAGCGCTCGTACCAGACGAAACCGCCGACGAGGAGGAGCGCGAGCAGCGCGAATGTCGATACCTGCCAGCTCATCGGACCCCGGTTCGCGCGCACTCGCTGAGGATCTCGGCGCCCTGCTCGGGCAGAATCGCGCCGCTGCCGGGAAGGATGCGGGCGGTCTCGGTAGCGAAGTACCAGCCTCCCGAGAGGACCTCGGCAACCGGTCCGTCGGCAATCGTGATGCCGTCGCCGAGGAGGATGACGCGGTCGGCGAAGCCGGCAGCGAACTCGACATCGTGAGTGGCGACGAGGACCGCCGAGCCGGCGGCGGAGATCGACTCGAGCCATTCCGCCAGCTCGGCCTTGCGGGCGCGGTCCATCCCGCGGGTCGGCTCATCGAGGCAGACGAGGCCGGCGCCGGCGCCCTCGGCGCCCTCGCCGTCGCGCCCAGCAGTCGCGATTGCCAGCGCCAGGCGCTGGCGCTCGCCGCCGGAGAGGTCGCCGGGATCGCGATCGGCAGCCGATTCGAGCCCGACGCGGCGAAGCGCCGCCTCGCCCTCTTCACCGGGAAGCTCGTCGCCGACCCGATCGCGTAGGAGGAAGTCGCCCGGGCTCTGGGTGAGCAGCGCGCATCCGCCAGGAATAGCGACACGCCCGCGCGCGATCTCGGCGATCCCGCCGCATGCGCGCAGCAGCGTGCTCTTGCCGGCGCCGTTTCGGCCCATCAACGCGACCCTCTCCCCCGCCCCGATCTCGAGCTCGACTCCGTGCAGCACATCGCGCGGCCCATCACCAGGATCGAGCTCGACCCAAAGGTCCCGGACGCCGACCGCCAACCTGAACGGGGTCAGACCCTCTTTCGGTTGCAGGCGCGGATCGGGCGACAATGCGCCAAACGGGGTCAGACCCTCTTTAGGTTTGGTGGCGGCGAGGGTTTGGCGGGCAGACTTGACGCCGACGGGGAGCGGACGGAGGGCGGCGAGGTCGAAAAGGCGAGCGGCCGGGGTCGCGAGGGCGGGGTCGGTGCGGGTTGCCCAGTCGAGGAACTCGGACGGGAGTCCGTCGAAGCCGAGCTCGCCGTCGACGAGCGCGACCACGCGGTCGGCGGCGGCGAGGCAGCGCTCGGTCCGATGCTCGGAGAGCAGGATCGAGGTTCCCCACTCCTCGTTCAACCGCCGCAGCAGCCAGATCAGCTCGTCGCCGGCGACCGGGTCGAGCTGTGAGGTCGGCTCATCGAGAAGGACAAGCCGAGGGCGTGGCGCCAGCGCGGCGGCGAGGGTGACGCGCTGGAGCTCGCCGCCGGAGAGCGTGTCGGTCGCCCGAGCGAGCAGGTGCGGGATCGCGAGCGCCAGCGCGACCTCCTCGACCGCCCGAGCGCGGGCCCCGGGCCGCTCGCCAAGCAACTCGAGCGGCAGCTCGAGCTCGGCGCGAACGGTGGTCGAGACGACCTGAGTCTCGGGATCCTGGGCGACGAGCCCGACCTCGCGGCCGAGCTCGGCGGGACCATGGTCGCGAACGTCGAGCCCCGCAACCCGCAGCGCGCCCGAGGCCTCGCCACCGAAGAAATGCGGGACGAGGCCGCAGGCCGCGCGAAGAAGAGTCGTCTTTCCGCATCCCGAACGACCGGCGAGAACGATCAGCTCACCCGGACCTACCTCGAGCGTGATCTCACGTAGCGCCGGCTCGGCGGAGCCCGGATAGGCGTAGGTGAAGCGCTCGAGCGAGAGCAGCGACTGCTCAGACATGGGCCGCGCTCCTGGCCCCGGTCGATGCCGGTTTCACGCGCCGGCTGCGGACCGCGACGAGCGCGAACGGCAGTGCGGCAAGAAGTGTCAGCGCTACCGCGAGCACGAGCGTCTCCGGGCCTGTCTCGAGCACGATCGTCGGGTAGGTCTCGAACGCCCCGGCGGCCGCGATCCAGCCGGCAAGCGCGGCAAGTCCGATCAGTGCTCCGCTGAGGAGGAAGGCGCGGTCGTGGCGGGATCGGCGCGCAGGCGCCGGATCGGCGCGCACGCCGGAGGAAAAACCGCGCAGCTCGAGCGTCGCCGCCGCATCGACGGAGCGGTCGAGGGCGCCGGAGAGAAGCCGGCGGGCGAGAACCGTCCGAGTAGCCGGCGCGGCGACTGGGCCGCGCAGCCGCCCGGCCTCGCGGAGCCGTCCGAGGTCGGCGGCGGCAAGCGGCACCGCGCGGCTGACAAGCGTCGCGGTGAGCGCCGAGCGCCGCGCGAGCGGGCGCAAAAGGCGGAGGACCCGGTCGGGATCGACGCAGGCCGAGTAGACGGCGAAGACGGCGACGACGACGACGATCCGCAGGGCGAGCGTCCCTCCGGCGGCGAGCGATTCGAGCGTGACGTTGACCTGACCGAGAAGCGGCAACTCCCAGCCGCGGAGGAGGATCGTCTCCCCGCGGTCGGTGACGATCGCGTTGACGAAGACGATCGCGAGGCCGAGTGTTATCCCGTAGCGGGCGGCGATCGCCAACGCGCTCCTCGCGCCCGCGGCAAACCCGGCGATGCAGACGCCGGCGCCGGCCGCGATCAGGATCAGTGGGCTGGCGAAGACGAAGGAAACGACGGCGAACGATCCGAGGAAGACGATCGCGGCCTGCGGCGAGGCGTCCTGGAGCGGACCGCGGCGAGGCAGGTATGCGAGCGCGGTCCTCATTGCTGCGGCAGCGCCTGCGGCTCTTCGCCGGCCGCGATCACGACTGAGAAACGGTCGGTCAGCGCTTCCCCGGACAGCGCCTCGGCGGCGGCCGAGAGACCGGCGTCGTCGGTTCCGGTGACGACCCAGACGGGCTGCTCGGGCTCGCCCTCGACCGCGGCGATGAGGCCCGCCCCGGCGCCGAGCGCGGACCCGGGTTCGAGCGCGGCGTCATAGGGCTCGATCTCCCAGCCGTCGCCGGCCGGCCGAAAGCGTGCGAACACGCCGCTTCTCGCGGGGGTTCCCTCCAGCGCTCGGGCGTCCGCATTCTCGCGTAGGTCATCCCACGCACCGACGAGCACGACCGGGCGCCCGCCTTCGGCCGCGGGCGCCTCGACCGGGTCGACCTCGCCGCCGGCCTCCTCGATCCGACCGAGGACGTGATCACAGGCGGAAACCTCGGATGCAGCACAAACAAGTTCGGCTGGCTCACCGGGAGGAGTCGTCGAGAACGGCGCCGGCCACGAGCCGACAACCGCGGGCACGCGAATCACATCGGTCCAATCATGGTGATCCCACCAGACCCGGACGTCCGCGGCGAGTCTGACATCGGCGGCGCCGACGGGCGACTCGGACCCGTTTACGTAAAAGAACCAATCGGTCCGCCTCTCTGCCTCCGAGGCACCCGAGATCCCGTTGATCGTCTCCACGAACCCGCCGCCGTATCGGGTCTCGATCTCAGCCTCGCGGTCGAGAAACCGCATCACGGTGTCCGTCAACGGCGGATCGACGGTCGTCGCCTCGACCAGGCGCTCGGCGCCGTAGTCGCGGCTGACGGTCATTGTCGCCTCGCCGCCGCTCGTCTTACCCTCGCCGAAACCACAGCCGGCGAGCGAGACGATGGCCGTCACCGCTGATGAAACCGCGAGCGCGAGGGCGACCTTCGCCGCCCTCGCGCGCCGTGCGCTCACCCCTACCCCCGTCCGTCGGGGGCCGGAGATCAATCGCGAACCTTCTCGCAGTTCTTCGCGGTCTCATCCTCGCGGTCAGCCTTGACCTTGTCCTTGCCGCTACCGCAGTCGATGTCGTCGACCTCGCCATCCTCGGCGTCGACCTCGTCGTCGCCGGCGCCGGCGTTGATCCCCTTGGCGCCCTTGCCCCCGGTGATCTTGTCGTCCTTCGAGCTGCCACCGATGATCGCGGGCGCCTGCTTCGGGCAATCGGTGAGCTCCGACCCGGCGCAGATCCGCGACTCGTCGCTGATCGCGCCATCGCGAGTAGCGGCCAGCGTCTGGCGAGCGTCGGTCAACGAGATCGACGTCGTCCCGGTCTCATCCGTCGGCTGGCTCGCGCCGGTGACCTCGACCCCGGCAGCCGGCGTCCTCGTGCCGTCGTCGGCGTACTCGAACACCTGAACGTTGGTCGGGGTATCGAACTCGACCCGCTGCGGCGCTTCCAGCACGAGCTCCGCCGGTGGTGCGTCGGCGAAATCTGAATCGAGGAACCAGGTGATCTGG
>JBPCRS010000062.1:0-24288 GCA_050996575.1 Solirubrobacterales bacterium | reverse complement strand
ACTGGGGGCCGCGCGAGGCGAAATGCTAGTGGGGCCGGGCAGGGCCGGGCGTTCGGCGCGACCCGCGAGCGCGGCGATCAGGACCGCGGCCAGCGCCGCGACCAGGCCAGCCGCGACCGGATCGGGGCCGTCGCCGGCGAGCAGCCTGTGGATCGCGACCAGGCCGGCGCCCCAGGCGAGCGCGCCGACGGCGCGGACGACCTGCCCGCGCGAGGAGAGCAGGGCGCCGAGCAGGGCGGCCGCAAGCGTCCATGCCGCGGCGCCCGCCAGCGATGCGAGGCTGAGCAGCGGCGCGAGCACCTCCGATGCCGCAGCCGATGGCGATGACTCCCAGCCGGTGCCGACCGGATCGGCGACGCCAAAGAGCAGGGTCTCACCGAGGACCGCCTCGCCGACGACGATCCAGCACCAGCCGAGCAGGCCGAGGACGGCGCAGCGACGGATGCTCCCGGCGAGCCCCGCAACCGCCGGATAGAGCGGCGCCAAGCCGAGCAGGCCGAGGAAGGGTGCGGCCGCGGGTGTGACCCAGTCGCGAGCGCGCTCGAAGAGGATTGGGGCGGGCAGGCAGAGGACGGCGAGGACGAGGGCGAGGCCGCCCTGGCCGGCGCCCCAGGCGATCGCGGCAATCGCCGCGCAGATCAGGGAGACGACGGCGAGTCGCGCAATCCGCGGGCGGATCGATGGCAGGCGGCGCTCCGCCTGGCCGTCCGGAACCGGAGCCGAGGCATCGAGCACGGGGCAGGCGAGGTTGAGCTGGTCGCGAAGTTCGAGCACCTCAGGACGCTGCGCCGGGGCAGCTTCGAGACAGGCGTCGACGGTCGCCGAAAGCTCGTGGGGGAGATCAGGCCGGCGAGTGGCGAGTGGCGGCAGCCGAGTGCCGATCGCGCGGGCAGTGGCGGCAGGGGTCGAGCGAACGACCGGATTGGCACCGCTCCATGACTCGTATATGACGAGCGCCAGCGAGTAGCCATCTGCCTCGGGTCCGGCGCGCTCGCCCTCGGCGTGCTCGGGCGCCATGTAGGCGAGGGTGCCGACGACCTCGCCGGTCCGGGTCACATCGGAGCTGCCGGCGAGGCTGGCGACGCCGAAGTCCATCAGCATCGCCCGGCTCGGTCGCGTCCGGCTCCACGGGCCGACGCGGGACTCCTCCCAGCGGGCGACGGCGACGTTCTCGGGCTTGACGTCGCGGTGGACGACGCCGTGCTCGTGGGCGTGCGAGAGCGCCTCGCAGAGCTCGGCGCCGGCTTCGGCCACGTCGCGGTCGGAGAGCTCGCCGTAGCGGATCAGCTCGCGCAGGTTGACGCCGTCGACGAGCTCGGAAACGAGGTAGACGCCGTCCTCGTCCTCGCCGAGCTCGTACAGGGTGACGATCGATCGATGGTTGAGCCGGGCCGCCGCCTGTGCCTCGCGGAGGACGCGGCGGCTTGCCGGTCCGTGTTCGAGTGCCTTGACCGCCACCTCGCGCTGCAGGCGCTCGTCGCGGGCGCGGTAGACGATCCCATATCCGCCGCGTCCAAGCTCTTCTTCGAGCACGAAACGGTCGAGGATCAGGCGGCCTTCCATGACAGCTTCGGTTTCTCGGCTGAAACCCTGCTTCCTCCCTCCGAGGCAGGGTTAATACTGTTCTACGGGAACCAACCCGAGGAAACCTTGGCATTCCTCGACGACGATCCAATCGCGAGCCGCGGCCCATCTCCGCGGGGTAGAAGGCCTCCGCCGCCGGGGGGTCGTCCGCCTCCGCCCGATCGACATCAACAGCTGATCGTCCGCCGCGCCGTGGCCGCCGGCGTTTTCATCCTGATCATCGTCCTGCTCGTCGTCGGCTTCCGCGGCTGCCTAAACGCACGCAAGGAGCGCGGCTTCGAGAACTACGTCTCCGATCTCTCCTCGATCGCCGCCGAGACCCAGAACCTCTCGAAGAGCTTCTTTGGCCGACTCGAGGACCCGGGCGATTTGACGCCACTTCAATTCGAGGCCGAGATCAAGGCCGATCGCGGCGCGATGGAGGGCCTGCTCGATCGCTCCGAGGGACTCGACGCGCCCGACGAGCTCGCCGAGGCCCAGGACCTGATCGTGCTCTCATACGAACTCCGGCGCGACGGTCTCGCCTCGGTTTCGGAGTCGATCGCCGCTGCGCTCGGGGACGAGGGCTCGGAGAAGGCGGTCGACGTGATCGCCGACGAGATGCGCACCTTTCTCGCCAGCGACGTGATCTACAGCAAGGGCCAGGAGGGGATTCAGTCGGAGCTGACCGCGCAGGAGGTCGTGATCCAGGAGGGCGAGGACATCGCCACTCAGTTCCTCCCCGCCGAGCCCGATTGGCTCGATCCAGATGTGGTCGCCGACGCGCTTGGCGGTCTCTCGGGCTCGCGCGGTCCCGCAGCGCCCGGCGTTCACGGCCTCGGCCTGGTCGAGGGCGGGGTGACGCTGCAGCCGACCGGGGCGACCCTCGCCGAGGGCGTGCCGGTCACCGCTGCGGCCGACGGCGCCGAGCTCGAGGTCGAGGTCCAAAACCAGGGCGAGTCGGAGGAGACCGGCGTAATCGTCAGCTACGAGATCAGCGGCGGAGGAAGCGGCGCCGGCGAGGAGACGATCGACTCGATTGCGGCGGAGGAGATCGCCACCGTGAACCTGCCGCTCGAGGGCGTCGAGGCGGGCACGACGGTCGAGCTGACGGTCACCGCCGAACCCGTGCCCGGCGAGGAGATCGAGGACAACAACTCGATCACCGCGTCGGTCACGTTCGAGTAGCGGCTGCCGGCCTGGCCCTAGATGAGTAGTTCCACGGCCACGCGCACGCGGTTGACGCACGGATGCCGTCGCCGGATCGCGCCTGTCGGGACTCGCACATGCCCACCGGCATGCGCTTCGCCCGCCAGCCACGCCCGACTCGGCCCCGTGCGCCCCCGCGCACACGCTGCCGTGGAACTACTCATCTAGCATCCCGCGCCGTGTCGGAGCTCGACTCGACAACGGGAATCGTTGCGCTGGCGGCCGTGGCCATCGCGGTCCTCTCACTGCTTGCGGTCGGCGCACTGGCGTTCCGGCTGCGGCGGATTCGATCGGCGCAGGTGACCGTGCTCGGCGAGGACGATCACGACCTCGTCTCGCACGCGGCCGAGCTCGACCGCAGGATCGTCGCCGAGGCATCGCGCCTCGGCCGCTCCGCCGAGGCACTCGAGGCCCGGGTCGCAGGGCTCGAGAGCGCAATGAAGTCCGTGATCTCGCGCTCGGCCGTGATCCGCTACGACGCCTACGACGAGATGACCGGCCGCCAGTCGAGCTCAATCGCCCTGCTCGACGAAGACGCGAACGGAGTCGTCGTCTCGTCGATCCTGCACCGCGAGCAGGCGCGCTTCTACGCCAAATGGGTCGTCGCCGGCGAGTCCGAGCTCGATCTCTCGCCCGAAGAACGGGAGGCGATCAGCGAGGCGATGGCCGGCCGCCACGGGCTCGAGCAGTCCGAGCCCGCGCTGCAACGCCCCGAGGGCCGGGCGAGGTGAAGATGAAGAGCGTCGCCTATCTCGGGCCGGCCGGAACCTTCAGCGAGGATGCGCTGATCGCGGTCACCCACGGCGAGGCGGAAGATTTTCCGAAGCCGACGATCTTCGCCGCGATCCGCGCGGTCGCGGAGGGTGAGGTCGACCGGGCGCTGGTCCCGTTCGAGAACTCGATCGAGGGCGCGGTCCGGCCGACGCTCGACGCGCTCGCTTTCGACGTCGAGGGCGTCGAGATCGTCGGTGAGCACGACCATGCCGTCCACCACGCGTTGATCGCCAAGCCGGGTGTTGACATGGCCGAGGTCGAGGTCGTTCTCTCGCACCCGCAGGCGAACGCCCAGTGCGCCCGATTCATGCGCATCGAGCTCCCGGACGCCGACGTCCGCGCGGTCTCCTCGACCGCTGAGGCGGTGCGCTCGGTCAGCCTCTCGAAGGCGCCCTGGGCAGCGCTCGGGGCACCGTCCGCCGCCCGGCTCTATGACTGCGAGATTCTCGCCGAGGCCGTCGAGGACGCCGAGGAGAACGTCACCCGGTTCGTCTGGCTCGCCCGGGCGGGCGAGCTCGACCGGCCGGTGGACGCGGGCGACTGGCGGACCACGCTCGTCTTCTCCGAGCTCGGCGCCGACCATCCGGGCGCGCTGGTCGAGGCGCTCGCCGAGTTCTCGAGCCGCGACGTCAACCTGACCCGGATCGAGTCGCGCCCACGCCGCGAGGCACTAGGACGCTACATGTTCTTCGTCGACGTCGAGGGCGGCGACAGTGAGGGTCCGGTTGCGGCGGCGATCGACGGCCTGCGCGAGAAGGCCGAGTCGGTGCGGATCCTCGGCAGCTACCCGGTGAACCCGCCAAACGCTCCCTGAGCGTGCGAAAACGGGGTCGTAAGCGGGCGGCCGCGTCGCCCGTCCTGTCTACAATCCTCGCGCGATGAGACTCAAAGTCGCCTGCTCCGAGGGGACCCGCTCGATGACGCTCAGTCGAGTGACTGGTGGCCGGGTGCTCGTGCTCAACGCGACCTACGAGCCGATCAACGTCTGCACGGTTCGCCGGGCGACGGTGCTCGTGCTCAAGCAGAAGGCCGAGGTTCTCGAGGAGGGCCAGGGAAAGCTGCGCTCCGAGCGCTTCTCGCTCGACCGCCCGACGGTGATCCGGCTGGTCACCTACGTCCGCGTTCCTCGCGACGTCCATCGCCGCAAGATCACCCGCAAGGCGGTGCTCGCGCGCGATTCGTGGACCTGCCAGTACTGCGGCTCGGAGAAGCCCGGACTGACCGTCGACCATGTGATCCCGCGCTCCAAGGGCGGCCAATCGGTCTGGGAGAACATCGTCGCCTCGTGCGCCCCGTGCAACCGCAAAAAGGGCGACAAGCTCCCGCGCGAGGCGCGGATGCATCCGAAGATCGAGCCGCGGCCGCCGGGGCCGACGGTGTTCATCCGGATCGCGGCGCCGCGGGTTCCGAGCGCCTGGGAGCGCTACCTGCTCGCTGCCTGAACGCCGCGGGGTCTAGTGGGCCTCCCGCTAGAAGCGCTCGTCGGCAGCGCCGAAGCGCTCCGCGGTCTTACGTGCGCCGACCCTCTCGGCGAGCCAGATTCCGGCCTGCGGGAAGGCGGCGCTGAGCGCGATCAGCGGCCGCATCGGGCGCTCGGCGATGATGATCTCGGCCTTGTCCTCGCGGATTGCGCGGACGACCGCCTCGCCGACCTTCTCGGGCGGCGAAGCGCCGAGCGGGTTGTGCTCATCGACCTCGTGCTCGACCCGTCCGTACATGCCCTCGCGGGCGATGAACCCCGGACAGATCGCCGAGACCGAGACCGGGGTTTCGATCAGCTCGTGGCGCAGCGCGACGCTGAAGCCGACGACGCCGTGCTTGGTCGCGTTGTAGGTGTGGAAGTAGGCGGTCGACTGCTTGCCGGCGAGCGAGGCGATGTTGACGATGTGGCCGCGGCGGCGCTCGAGCATCCCGGGCAGGACGATCCGGCTGAGCTCCATCGGCGAGAGCAGGTTGACCTTGGTGATCAGGTCGATCTCGGCGAGCGGGGCCTCGGCGTAGGGGCCGACGAATTCGAGACCCGCGTTGTTGACGAGGACGTCGATCGGGCCGAGCGCCTCCTCGGCCTTCTCGATCAGGCCACGCCGCTGGCCCTGCTTCGAGAGGTCAGCAGCGACGGCCTCGACCTGCGTACCGAAGCCGGCGATCTCGTCGCGGCGAGCGTCGAGCGCCTTGCCCGAGCGGTCGGAAACGACGACGTTGGCACCCTGAGCGGCGAGCGCCCTGGTGATGTAGCGGCCGAGGCCCCCGGCGGCGCCGGTGACGAGGGCATTGGCTCCGCGCAACTCCATCGTGGCGGAGCCTAGCGCGAGGGGGCGCCACATCCATTCGCGGGCTTGTCAGAGGTATCGAATGCCACAGTCGAGACCCAGGACAGGAGTACCTTTATGGCGATGAGCGTCGCGCAGCAAATGACCGCGCAGGAATACCTGGCGACGACCTTCGCGGAGCGCTGGGTCGAACTGATCGACGGTGAAGTCGTCGTGAACGAGCCGCGGTGGAATCATGCTCGAGTCGTCAGCACGCTGCTCTTCGAGCTGACGCAGTGGACTCGTGGAGCCGAAGGACGCGGTGCGGCCTCCGTTCCGATCGACGTACTGCTCGACGATCGCAACGTCTACGCGCCTGACATCCTCTGGTACGCGTCGGCCAGAGCTCCCAATGACGATTCCCCGTGGCCCTACTCGATCCCCGACCTGGCAATCGAGGTGCGGTCGCCCTCAACATGGCGTTACGACGTCGGCGCGAAGAAGTCAGCATACGAGCGCCACGGCCTGCCGGAGCTTTGGCTCGTCGACACCGAGGCCGAGGCCCTGCTCGTCTTTCGCCGGTCGGCCCCTCCGACGGCGAGCTTCGACGTCTCGATCGAGGTCGGGCACGGCGAGCTGATCGCATCACCGCAGCTTCCCGCCTTCAGCCTCGCGGTCCACGCCCTCTTCCCCGAATAGCGAGAGGGCCGCCCCGGCGAACCGGGACGGCCCTCTCAAATGCGCGGGGTGTACGAGCCGGGAATTAGCGGCAGGACGGGACTACTTCCCGCCTTCTCGGCTCGCCGGTGCCCGGGGTGGATTCCACTCGGCGGCCCGCACGCCGCCCGTGGGACCCGGGACCTCCAGGGAGCCGCCTATCGGCCCCCGGCGCCCGGGCCTAGTGGCCCTGCACCTCCAGAGTCCCGTAAAGCATGTGAATCAACTTAGGACCACCTCCTTTCTCTGGTCCGACGATTCAAGCAGATCGGCAGGTCGGCGTAATTGCGCTCGGGTAGAGCGAAGCTCCAGCCTCCGAGCGCGGGCGCGATCAGCCGGAGCCGTTCGACGACAGATCGCCGTCGGGCGACGCGTCGATCTCGGGCAGCGGCTCGGTCGGCTCGCCCTCGGGCGGATCGGCGGTGACGCCGGAGCTCGACTCGATCACGAGGGCAACCGCTGAGACGCGGTCGTCCTCTTTCATGTTCATCACCCGCACGCCCTGGGTCGGGCGGCCCATCTGCGAGATCCCGCCGACGCCGGTGCGCTGGACCATCCCGTTCTGGGAGATGAAGACGAGGTCCTGGTGTTCGCGGACGATCAGCGCGCCCGCCAGCCCGCCCTTCTTCGCGGTCAGCTTCGCGGTCAGGACGCCCTTGGTTCCGCGTCCCTTCGAGGGGTACTCGGAGATCAGCGTGCGCTTGCCGTAGCCGTTCTCGGTGACGACGAAGAGCTCGGCGTCGTCCTTTGCGACGTCCATCGTCAGCACGCGATTGGCCTCGCGGCCGATCTTGCCGGCGACGTTCATCCCCTTGACGCCGGAGGTGTCGCGGCCCATCGAGCGCACCTTCGACTCGCTGAAGCGCGCCGCATAGCCCGCCTTCGAGATCAACAGCAGGTCGTCCTCGCCCGAGGTCAGCCGCACCTGGACGAGCTCGTCGCCGTCGCGGACCTTGATTGCGATGATCCCGTCAGCGCGGATCGGCGTGTTGTAGGCGGGGAACTCGGTCTTCTTGACCTGGCCGCCTGCGGTCGCGAACGCGAGGTACTTGCCCTCGGTGAAATCGCGTGTCGGGATCACCGCCATCACCTTCTCGCCGTCGCGCAGGGGCAGGACGTTGACGAGGGCCCGGCCCTTCGAAGTACGCGAACCTTCGGGCAGCTCGTAGACCTTTAGCCGGTAGACCTTGCCGCGGTTGGTGAAGAAGAGCATCCATTCGTGGGTCGAGCAGACGTGCAGGTGCTCGATGTAGTCGCCTTCCTTCAGGTCCATGCCGGTGACGCCGACGCCACCGCGGCGCTGCTGGCGGTAGGTCGTAAGCGGCAGTCGCTTGACGTAGCCCGAATGGGTCAGCGAGATCACCATCTGCTGGTCGGCGATCATGTCCTCGATGTCGACATCGCCCTCGGCAAAGGTGATCTCCGAGCGGCGCTCGTCGCCGTAGCGTTCGACGATCTCGCCGAGCTCGTCGCGGATCAGGCCGTCGATCCGGGTCTCGTCGCCGAGGATCTCGCGCAGCTCCTTGATCTCCTCCATCAGCTCGTCATGTCGCTCGCGGACCTGCTTCGACTGCAGCGCCGTGAGCCGGGCGAGGCGCATGTCGAGGATCGCCTGCGCCTGGCGCTCGGAGAGCTCGAAGCGCTCCATCAACCCCGTGCGTGCCTCGTCGGAGTCGGCCGATCCGCGGATCAGCGCGATCACCGCATCGAGGTTGTCGAGCGCGATCAGCAGGCCCTCGAGGATGTGCGCCTCGGCCTCGGCCTTGCGCAACCTGTACTGGGTGCGGCGGGTGACGACGTCGCGCTGGTGGCCGACGTACTCGCGGATCACCTCGAGCAGCGAGAGCGTCTTCGGCACGTTGTCGACGAGCGCGACCATGTTGACGCCGAAGGTCGTCTGCATCTGCGTCTTCTTGAACAGCGAGTTGAGCACCGCTTGGGTCTGGCTGCCGCGTTTGACCTCGATCACCAGCCGCATCCCCGAGCGGTCCGACTCGTCGCGCAGGTCCGAGATGCCCTCGAGCTTCTTCTCGCGGACGAGGTCGGCGATCTTCGTGATCAGGCCGCCGTCGCCGCCCTTCTTGACCATGAACGGAAGCTCGGAGACGATGATCGCCTCGCGGCCTCCGGTGATCGGCTCGATATGGGCGCGGGCGCGAATCCGGATCGAGCCGCGGCCGGAGCGGTATGCCTCCTGGATCCCCTCGGTGCGCATGATCAGCCCCCCGCCGGGGAAGTCGGGCGCCTTGACGTGCTCCATAAGCGTCTCGACGGTGACGTCGGGGTCGTCGATGTAGGCGTTGACCGCGCCGGCGACCTCGCCGAGGTTGTGCGGCGGGATGTTCGTCGCCATCCCGACGGCGATGCCGGACGAGCCGTTGACGAGCAGGTTCGGGAAACGCGCCGGCAGTAGCAGCGGCTCCTGCGCGCGCTCGTCGTAGTTGGGACCGAAGTCGACGGTCTCCTCCTCGATCCCGCGCAACATCTCGGTCGCGATCCGGTCGAGGCGGGCCTCGGTATATCTCATCGCGGCAGCCGGGTCGTCGTCGATTGAGCCGAAGTTGCCCTGGCCGTCGATCAGCGGGTAGCGCAGCGAGAACTCCTGCGCCATCCGGACGAGCGTGTCGTAGATCGCCGAGTCGCCGTGCGGGTGGTACTTACCCATCACCTCGCCGACGATGAAGGCGCACTTGCGGTACGGGCGGGTCGGCTGCAGGCCGAGGTCGTGCATCGCGTAGAGAACGCGACGGTGGACCGGCTTGAGCCCGTCGCGCACGTCGGGCAGGGCGCGGCCGACGATCACGCTCATCGCGTAATCGAGATACGACGAGCGCATCTCCTTCTCGAGGTCGCGCTCCTCGACGTTGCCGGTGAAGATCTCGAGCGAGCCGTCAGACATCGAGATAGCTCACATCCTTCGCGTGGCGCTCGATGAACGCCTTGCGCGGCGCGACGTTGTCACCCATCAGGTCGGAGAAGATCTGGCCGGCGGCGGCCGCATCATCGATCGTCACCTGCATCAGCGTGCGGCTCTCGGGGTCCATCGTCGTCTCGCGGAGCTGCTCCGCGTTCATCTCGCCGAGGCCCTTGAAGCGCTGCAGCGTCACCCCTTCCTTGGCCAGGTCGAGCACCGCCTTGCGCAGCTCGCCGAATGAGAGCGCCTCGCGGTTCTTCGCTCCGAGCGTGACCCTGAACGGGGGCCGGCCGACCTGCTTGACGAGGCTCGCGTGGACCTCGGCGAGACGCCGGTACTCATGCGAGCCGAAGAGCGCGGCCGAAAGCGCGTGGGTACGGGCGAGCCCACTGGCGCGATGGATCGCCTTGACCCGCAGCTCGTCCTCGTCAGCGGAGAGCAGCTCGGTTTCGAACGGCTCCTCCTCCGGGTCGGGGGCCTCGATCAGCTTGCGTACACCCGCGAGGCTGGCGGCTCCCTCGTCGAGGATCTGCGACTCGAGCAGGAAGGAGACGGCGTCGTGGCCGAACTGCGCCTGCAGCGCCGCCGTCCAGCCCTCGTAGCCGCGGAAGTCGCGGTTGAAACGCTGCCAGCGAGTCGCCGTCCACTTGCGCGCCTCGGCCGAGCCGTTGAAGTACTCGAACTTCTCGAGCTTGTCGCGGAGCAGCATCTCCTCGAGCTCGGACTCCTTCTCGATGTAGGTCTCGGTCGAGCCGTTCTTGAACTTGTAAAGCGGCGGCTTCGCGATGTAGACGAACCCGGCGTCGATCAGCTCGGGCATCTGCCGGTAGAGGAAGGTGAGGACGAGAGTGCGGATGTGGGCGCCGTCGACATCGGCGTCCGTGGTCAGCACGATCTTGTGGTAGCGCGCGTCCTCGATGTTGAACTCCTCGTGGACGCCGGTACCGATCGCCGTGATCAGCGCCTGGATCTCGTTGTTGGCGAGGACCTTGTCGATCCGGCTCTTCTCGGCGTTGATGATCTTGCCACGCAGTGGCAGCACCGCCTGGCGGTTGCGGTCGCGCGCCTGCTTCGCCGAGCCGCCGGCCGAATCGCCCTCGACGATGAAGATCTCGGCGAGCGATGGGTCGCGGACGGTGCAGTCGGCGAGCTTGCCCGGCAGCGTCGAGTTTTCGAGCGCCGACTTGCGCCGGGTCAGGTCGCGCGCCTTGCGGGCGGCGTCGCGGGCGCGGGCGGCGTCGATCGCCTTGCCGACGATCCGCTTGCCCTCGCCCGGGTTCTCCTCGAGGAACTCGGCGAGCTTTCGGTTGACGGCCTCCTTGACCAGGCCCTCGACCTGTGGGTTGCCGAGCTTCGTCTTCGTCTGGCCCTCGAACTGGGGGTCGGATAGCTTGACCGAGATCACCGCGGTCAGGCCCTCGCGGACGTCCTCGCCGGAGAGGTTGGGATCCTTCTCCTTGAGCAGCCCTTTGCCGCGCGCGTAGGCGTTCAGCGTCCGCGTCAGCGCCGCGCGGAAGCCCGAGAGGTGCGAGCCGCCCTCGTGGGTGTTGATGTTGTTGGCGAAGCTGAAGACCGACTCCTGGTAGGAGGAGTTCCACTGCATTGCGACCTCGACCTGGCCCTCGCCGGACTCGCTGTCGAAGTAGACGGTCTTACGGTGCAGCGGCTCCTTGTTCTCGTTCAGGTGGGCGACGAAGTCGACGATCCCGCCCTCGTAGTGGAACTCGACCCGTTCGCCGGCACCGCGCTCGTCGATCAGCTCGATCCGCAGGCCCCGGGTGAGAAAGGCCGTTTCACGCATCCGCTCGGTCAGCGTCGAGAAATCGAACTCGAGCTCGTCGAAGATCTCCGGGTCGGGCTGGAAGGTGATCGTCGTCCCGGTGCCCTTCGACGGAGCCTTGCCGGTTTTCGCCAGCTCCCCCTGCGGGATGCCGCGCGCGTAGTCCTGCTCCCAGATCGCCCCCTCGCGGGTGATCCGCAGGTGAAGCTGCTCGGAGAGCGCGTTGACGACCGAGACGCCGACGCCGTGCAGACCACCGGAGACCTTGTAGCCATCGCCGTCGCCGAACTTGCCGCCGGCGTGGAGAACCGTGAGCACGACCTCGGCGGCCGGGCGGCCCTCCTTCTCGTGCATCCCGACCGGGATTCCGCGCCCGTCGTCGACGACGGTGCAGCTGTTGTCGGGATGGAGCGTGATCTGGATCTCGTCGCAATGGCCGGCGAGGGCCTCGTCGACGGAGTTGTCCACGACCTCGTAGACAATGTGGTGGAGACCGCGCTCACCGGTCGAGCCGATGTACATACCCGGCCGCTTGCGCACGGCCTCGAGGCCTTCGAGAACAGTGATGTCCTTGGCGCCGTAATCGGATGGGCCGCGCTTGGCCTTGGTCCGCTTCGCGCTCGCCCCCTTGGCCTTTTCTTCAGCCACCCGTGGCCACCAGTTCCTTTCAGTTCTCGAGCGGGCGCGGACCGGGTCGTGCGAGACCGGGCGACTGCTCGCTGGATCCTCTACCGCGAGGCTCGGCCCGAGGGCGTTCCGAACGGCGCGAGGAAGGGTTCAACAGTTGACATAAGGATAGCAGCCAGGCCCCCCGGAAAAGCGCGCAGAATGTAACGAAATACCTGCAAATCGTGCGAAAAGGAAGACGAGAAAGTGACGATAATTTAAATCCCGTGGCGAGCCCCGTCGGCGGTGAAGCGCAGACCGCTGACTTTCGCCTCTCCGAGCTCCTGGTTGAGCTGCTCGAGAAGGCTTCCCTGGAGCAGGTCGAGCTCCTGTGCCCAACTCGCCGTCCGGCAGGAGATCGTCACCTCACCATCGCGCTCGGAGACCGGCTCGGCCTGGCTCGCGACGGTTTCACCGGCGGCCCGGGGCCAGGCGGCCTGGACGGCGGCGAGAAGAGTCTGCGGCGCTGCGTCCTCGACCAGCCGGCGCAGAGCGCTTCCAGCCTGGCGTGGACGATCGCGCCTCTTCATGCCGCCGCCTCGGCACCATCGGCCGAGTCGACGCCGGCTACGAGCTCGATCCGGCCGCCGAGGACGCTGAGCTCGCGCCTCGGACCCTCGGGAAGCTGGCCGGGGTCGGTGGCGGTGATCAGCGCCTGGCCCGCGCCGAGCACGGTCTCGGTGAGCAACTCGCGGCGCTCGGGATCGAGCTCCGACATCACATCGTCGAGCAGCATCAGCGGAGCGGAGCCGCGATGCGCGAGCAGCAGCTCGCGCTCGGCGAAGAGCAGGGCAAGCAGGGCGGTCCGCTGCTGGCCCTGCGAGCCGTAGCGGCGCACGGCGCGGCCGCCGAGGCCGATCCGGATCTCGTCGTACTGCGGGCCGTGGGTGGTGAATCCGCGGTCGAGGTCGGCCTCGCGACGCTCGCGGAGCTCGGCGGCGAGCTCGGCTTCGTCGCCAGCGTCGCTGCGCGGCCGGTAGGCAAGCTCAGCCTCGCCCGGCAACCCGAGCCGCCCTGCCGCATCGCGAAACGAAGGGGCGAGCGCATCGATCGCCTCCGAGCGCGCCGTCATCAGCTCGTGCCCGGCGGCGGCGAGCTCGTGGTCCCAGGCGTCGAGCGATGCCGGCGACGCCGAGCCGCCGCGGATCCGTCCGAGCAGAGCGTTTCGCTGTGCGAGGGCCCGACCGAAGCGTGAGCGGATCGTCGCCCGCGCCGGCCAGAGCGCGGGGACGAGGCGATCGAGGTGGGCCCGGCGGGCGGCCGGCGGGCCCTTTACCAGCGCCAGGCGATCGGGCATGAACAGTGCGATCGCCGGGCGCTTCGCGGCGCTTTCAAGGGATACGGGCGAGCCGTCCAGGAGGTGCCGCTTCTGCCCACCGCGCTCGACCGCCGAGAGGAAGGTGCGCCGCTCGCCGGCTTCGGCGACCCGGACCTCCACCCTCGAAAGCGGCTCGCCAAAGCGGATCGTTTCGCGCTCCGCCCGCGTCCGGCACGAGCGACCGGTAAGCCCGAAATAGAGGGCCTCGAGGACGTTCGTCTTGCCGGCGCCGTTCGGCCCGTGCAGAACCGTGAGGCTCGGGTCGAGCTCGAGTTCTACGTCGGCGAGATTGCGGAACCCGCGGAGCTCGATCGCCTCGATCCGCACGGATCATCGATCTAGACGTTGAGGCGGATCGGCATCACGAGGTAGCTGAAGTCCTCGCTGCCGAGCGGCCGCAGCAAGCCGGGCCGAAGCGGCGAGGTGAGCTGGATCGCGATCTCGTCGGTGTCGACGCTCTCGACGCCCTCGATCAGGAACTGCGGGTTGAAGGCGATCTCGAGCGGCTCGCCCGAGTACGGGGCGGGCATCGACTCCTTCGCATCGCCGACGTCGGGGGTCTCCGCGGCGACGGTCAGCTCGCCCTCGCTGAAGGCGAATCGGAGCGGCGCCGTCCTCTGCGCGAGCTGGCTGACGCGTCGGGTGACGTCGAGCAGCTCCTCGCGCGGCAGCCGAACCTCGTGTTCGAACGTCTCGGGCAGGAGCTGGCGGTAGCTCGGGAACTGGCCCTCGATCAGCCGCGACGCGAGGACGATGTCGGCGCAGCGGAAGAGGATCTGGTTTCGCTGCATCGCGATCTCGACTTCGTCGGCACCCTCCTGGGCGATCAGCCGGCTGAGCTCCTTCATCGCCCGCGCCGGCACGTTCGCCTCGAGTTCGGTCGCGATCGGCTGCTCGAGCTCGGTGTGCTTGACACTGAGCCGGTAAGAGTCGGTCGCGACCATCGTCAGGGTGCTCTCGCTCGCCGTCACAAGGACGCCGGTGAGAATCGGCCGGACCTCGTCGCGAGACGCGGCGCGGGCGACTCGATCGACGGTTTCGGCCAGCGGTCCCGCCGGCAGCTTCACCGCTTCGCCCTCGAACTCCGGCAGCCGAGGGAACTCGTCGACGGAGAGCGTCCGCAGGTGAAAGGTCGATCCCGCCGCCTCGATCTCGACGTCGCGCTCCTCGGGGCGAAGCGAGAGCGTGACCTCGCCGCCGGGAAGCGAGCGAACGACGTCGACCAGCAACCGGCCCGGCAGCAGGACCGAGCCCTCGGTCTCGACCGAGGCATCGACCGAGAGCATCAGGCTGAGCTCGACGTCGGTCGAACGAAATGAGAGCTGCGAGCCCGAGGCCTCGAGCAGGATCCCGCCGAGTGAGGGCATCGCCGTTCGGGTCGAGACCGCACGGCCCGAGATCTGCAAGCGGGAGTGGAGCGCTTCGCGTGAGAGGGAGACCTTCATCGATTCACCGTATTCATTTCCTCGTATGAGTGATTGTTGGGGTTGGGAAAGATGGTGGAGGGGCTTGGTTTGCGCTCTGGAATCGGCTTCGCCGGGGGTGGATGGTGGGGTGGGCTCGAGCGCGAGAGGTGGGCAACCTCAGGCCGGCGCCGCCTCGAGGTGTCGTTGTACACGTTCGAGTGCGGCGCTCGTCTCGGAGTCGGGAACGAGGTCGCGCTCGACTGCACGCAGTGAATGGAGGATCGTCGCGCGATCACGGTCAAAGGCGCGGGCGAGCTCGTTGAGCGAGAGGTTGAGTCGCTCGCGGGCGAGGTGGATGGCGAGCTGGCGGCCGGCGACGACATGGGCGGTTCGCTTGCGGCCAAGGAGGTCATCGGAGGAAAGATGCAACACGGCGCAGACGGCCTCGTTGATGTTCGCCAGCGTCGGTCCGGCGGTGGGATCATCGCGCTTCGGGTTGGCGGGGCCGGTCGGAAGGACTTCACGGACCAATTCGCGGTCGAGCGGCCGGCCCATCATCGAGGCGAAGGCGAGGACGCGATTGAGCGCGCCTTCGAGCTTGCGCACGTTGGCGGGGACCCGGGCGGCGATCTCGCGCAGGACGTCGCGGTCGGGCGGCTCGATCGAGCTCCGGCGCGCGAGCCGGAGCAGGAGCGTCGTTCGAGTTCGCAGGTCGGGGGGCCCGAGTTCTGCGCATAGGCCCCACTCGAAGCGGTCGCGCAGGCGTTCGGCGATCCGTGAGAGCTCGGCCGGAGGACGGTCGCTGGAGAGAACGATCTGGTGCCCGGCCTCGTGCAGGGCGTTGAAGGTGTGGAAGAACTCTTCCTCGGTCTGCTGCTTTGCCTCGAGGAACTGGACGTCGTCGACGAGCAGGACGTCGGTCTCGCGGTGGCGCTGCTTGAAGCCGGCCATCCCCGAGCCTCGTACGGAGGCGACGAAGTCCGAGGTGAACTGCTCGGCGGTGGTGTAGAGGACGTTTCGCTCTGGATGACGCGCGCGGATGTAGGCGGAGATCGCGCTCAGTAGATGGGTCTTGCCGAGCCCCGGGGCGCCGTGAAGGAAAAGCGGGTTGTAGGCCTCGCCGGGCATCTCGGCGACGGCGAGCGCTGCGGCATGGGCGAAGCGGTTGCCCGAGCCGATGACGAAGTCGTCGAAGGAGCCGGCGGGCTCGACCTCACGCGGACGGCCGGGCGGCGAGGCGGCGGCAAGCTCGGTGCCGGCGAGAAGAACGACCTCGATCTGTTCGACCGCATGGCGCCGAAGCGCCTCGTTCAGGGTGCTCGCGTAGCGGCGCTCGACCCAGGCGCGAACGGTTTCGGGCGCGGAGAGGTAGAGCGTCGTGCCCTGGGCGGAGACCGCGCGCAGCGGCTCGAGCCAAAGCTTGAAAGTGGAAGGAGGGAGCGACGCCCTCAGGTCCCCACGGACCCGCTCCCAGAGAGCGGCGAGGTCCTCGGGGACCTGTTCTGGCAAATCGACTACCTCCACCGATGCGTTCGCATTACCCCGTGCGGGCGGGGCACCGGACCCGCCCGGCGCGCGACTATAGACCCGGGCGGGCACTCTCCGGGCGTCAATTCAGGCGCAACGACGCAATTCGCGTCGAAAACGGGAGCGGCTTCAGACGCGGCGTATACTGCGCCGCTCGAAAGCCTCCCCGCGGGGCCTCGCCGTCGCCAAATGAGTGACGCCGATCGGGCCAGTGCCGACGACTTGATCCTATGAAGCGGACCTACCAGCCGAAGAAGCGCAAGCGCGCACGAACCCACGGGTTCAGGGCGCGGATGCGGACGCGGAATGGTCGCAAAGTGATTGCGCGCCGCCGCCGCAAGGGCCGCAAGCGCCTCACGCCTTGACCATGGCTCGCGAGCGGCGAAGGCGCGGCCGGCTGTCGCGCAGCGGTGATTTCGATCGCGTCTACCGTGAGGGCCGCTCCCACGCCAACCGCTACCTCGTCCTCTACACGTTCCCGCGCGATCCCGATTCCGACGAGGAAACTCGCCTCGGCCTGTCGGTCGGGCGCAAGGTAGGCGGGGCAGTCGAGCGCAACAAGGTCAAGCGCTGCCTGCGGGAGGCATTCTGGGGCCTTGCCAAGCGCTTGCCCGAAGGCCACGATTTCGTTCTCGTCGCTCGGCCCGACCTGGCCGGGCTCGCCGAGCGCGAGGGCACGAAGGGCGTAAGTGGCGCGATCGAGGAGGTACTGGGCGACGGTGGTCTCGCCGGCAAGGCCGGCGAATCGTGAGCTCGGCCGTTTCACGTTTTACGGTGGCGGTGGTGCTCGCCCCGGTGCGCTTCTACCGCCGTTTCGTCACGCCGGCGCTGCCTGCCCGCTGCAAGTACCACCCGAGCTGCTCGGCCTACGCGGTCGAGGCGGTCCGTAAGCTCGGGCCGTTCCGAGGCGCGATCGTCGCAGCCTGGCGCCTGGCCCGCTGCAACCCGTGGAGCAACGGCGGCTACGACCCGATCGCCGGACGCAGGCTTTTTCGTGATCCGGATGCCGATCAAGGCTCGCACTCGAGTGGAGCACACGCATGACCCCACTCGTTGCCAACATCCTGCAGCCGCTGATCGACGTCGCCAACACAGTGCTCGTCTTCTTCCACGACGACGTCGGTTTCGGCTGGGGCCTCGCGATCGTTTGCCTCACCTTCGTGACCCGTGCGCTGATCCTGCCGCTCTCGATCAAGCAGATCCGTTCGATGCGCGCACTGCAGGCACTACAGCCGCAGATGAAGGAGATCCAGGAGAAGTACAAGGACGACAAGGAGCGCCAGCAGCGCGAGATGATGGCCTTCTACCAGGAGAACGGGATCAACCCGCTCGCCTCGTGCTGGCCGCTGCTGCTCCAGCTACCGGTCTTCCTCACCCTCTACCAGCTGCTCAACAACGACGTGTTCAAGGACGAGGTGAGTGCATCGGTGGCAAGCGGCGAGAGCGGCGAAGGCTTCCTCTTCGTCACCTCGATCCTGGAGAAGCCAACCGGCGTCGAGCTCGTCGTCCTGATCGTCCTCTTCATCGTCACCCAGCTCGCCGCCGGGTTGGTGATGGCGACCAAGGTCGAGGGCCCGCAGCGGGCGATCATGTTCATCCTGCCGATCGCGATCGCGCCGTTCATCATCACCCAGCCCGCCGGCCTCGCGATCTACTGGATCTCGACCAATATCTGGACCTTGGGTCAGCAGTTCGTGGTCAAGCGGCTGGCGCCGATGCCCGAGGCCGCACAGCCCGAGGCGATCGCGATGGCGAAGGCGGCGAAGCCACCGCCACCGCCGCCTCGGAAGAAGAAGAAACGGAAGTAAGTGTCAGGCGCGGACGAGGAGTTGGAGGAGGATTACGACGAGCTCTCCGAGGAGCCGGTCGAGCGGGTCCGCGCGATCATCGAGCGTGTCCTCGACGAGCTCGAGCTCGATGCCGAGGTTGAGGTCGAAGAGGGTGACGAGGAAATCAGCGCCGAGATCGAGGGTGACGAGGACCTCGGTCTGCTGATCGGCCGTCGCGGCCAGACGATTGATGCGCTGCAACTGCTCTGTTATCGCGCCGCGTATCGCGGGCGCCAGGACCGTAAGCGGGTCATCGTCGACGCCGCCGGCTACCGCCGCCGCCGAGCCGAGCAGCTCGAGCGCCAGGCCGAGCAGGCCGCCGAGCGTGCGACCCGAGACGGCCGGCCGGTCGACCTCGAGCCGATGAGCGCGAGCGAGCGCCGGGTGGTCCACAACCATCTCGCCGAGCGCTCCTCGGTCGAGACCTACAGCGAGGGCGACGCGCCCGAACGCTTCGTCGTCGTCGCCCCGCTCGTCTCGGACTGACGGGCCCTTGGCCACCGACCCGCTCGACCGCCTCGACGAGGCCGGCCACGCCGCTTTGGCCGAGGTCGTCGCGATGCTCGCCGACGACGACCGGGCGCCCTCGAGCGTACGCGAGCCGGCGGAGAGCTGGCGGGTTCATGTCGCCGACTCGCTGAGCGCGCTGGAGGTGGAGGAACTCGCCGGCGCTGCGCTGATCGGCGACGTCGGCTCGGGCGCGGGCTTCCCCGGCCTGGCGCTCGCCGCGGCGCTGTCGGCCGCGCGCGTCGACCTGATCGAGTCGATCGCCCGCAAGTGCGAGTTCGCGCGGTTGGCGGCCGAGCGGGCGGGGCTCGTCGGCGTGCGGGTGGTCTGCGAGCGTGCGGAGACGTGGGCTGAGGCCGCGGCGCCCGAGGGCGGGCGCGAGGCCTACGACGCGGTGACCGCCAGGGCGGTCGGCCGGCTCTCGACCCTCGCCGAGCTGGCGTCGCCGCTTCTGCGCGAGGGCGGCGTGCTGGTCGCCTGGAAGGGGCGGCGCGACGAGGCCGAGGAGGCGGAGCTGGGGCGGGCCGGCGAGCGCCTGGCGATGGAGCCGGTCGAGGCGCGCTGGGTCGGACCCTATGCGGGGAGCGAGAACCGCCACCTGCATGTTGTGCGGAAGGTGGGGCCCACGCCGGATGGGTTGCCACGGCGGCCGGGGATGGCGAAGAAGCGGCCGTTTGGAGGGTAGGGGCTGGGCACCACCAAATGCACCGCTCGCTCAGTTTGGTACCCGATGGGGTACTTATTTCAGCAACCGGTGAGCCCAGAAGCATCGCAAGTTCCGCGATTCCGTTTCGGGTTGCGCCACGGCATACGCACCATCTCCGATCGCACCTCTACTCTCCGCGCATCCGCAGCAATCGCACCGTTTCGCACTGTGGAACCCAACCACCATGGGCCACGTCTACGCAATATCCAACCAGAAGGGGGGCGTCGGCAAGACGACGACCGCCGTCAACCTTTCCGCGGCGCTCGCCGCCGGCAACCGGCAGACGCTGCTCGTCGACCTCGACGCTCAGTGCAACGCGACGGTCGGCCTCGGCCTCGGCCGCGACCTCGAGCCTTCGAGCTACGAGTGCCTCACGGGCGAAAGCTCGCTCGCCGAGGCGGCGCGGCCGGCGGGCCCCGACAACCTCTGGATCGTGCCCGCGAGCCGCGATCTCGCCGGCGCTTCGGTTGAGCTTCCGCGCAGCGAGCGCTCGGAGACGCGACTGCGCGAGAGCCTCGGGCCGGTCCGCGAGCGCTTTGCCGCGACGCTCCTCGACTGCCCGCCCTCGCTCGGGCCGGTTACCGTCAACGCGCTCGCCGCAGCCGACCGCGCGATCGTCCCGGTCCAGGCCGAGTACCTCGCGCTCGAGGGCCTCGTCCAGTTCCTCGAGACCCTTGATCTGATGCGTCGCGACCTCAACCCGCGGCTCGTTCTGACCGGCGTGGTGATCACCATGGCCGATGAACGGACCCGCCTCGCCCGCGACGTGCAGTCAGAGCTCAGAGAACACCTCGGCCAAGTCGTCTTCGAGACGGTGATCCCGCGAAGCGTGCGCCTCGCCGAGGCGCCGAGCTACGGCATCTCCGGGATCGACCACGATCCCGGGTCGACCGGCGCCACCGCCTACCGCGAGCTGGCCCGCGAGCTACTGGCCCGCGAATCCGCCGCCGATGCGCCCGAGCCAAGGCGAAAGGCAGCATGATGCGCATCGCGAAACGCCGGGAGAAACCGCATGGCTAAGCGAGGAATGGGTCGCGGCCTCGCCGCGATCCTGCCCGATCCCGAGCAGCGTGAGCAGGTCGAGCTGCGGATGGTTCCCGCCGACCTGGTCAAGCCGAACCCAAACCAGCCGCGCAAGCGGATCGACCCCGAGTCGATCTCGGCGCTCGCCGAGTCGGTGGCGGCGGCCGGCGTAATTCAGCCGCTGATCGTCCGCCCGCTCGCCGACGGGACCTACGAGCTGATCGCCGGCGAGCGTCGCTGGCGCGCCGCCCGCGAGGTCGGCCTCGACGAGGTGCCGGCGGTCGTCCGCGACGAGGACGAGCCTGCGCGGCTGCAGACGGCGCTGATCGAGAACATGGCTCGCGAGGACCTCAACCCGGTCGACGAGGCGCGCGCCTGCGCGACCCTGGTCGAGGACCTCGGCCTCTCGAAGGAGGAGGTCGGCCGGCGAGTCGGACGCAGCCGTCCGGCGATCTCGAACCTGATCCGCATTCTCGACCTCCCCGATGACGCCCTTGGGCTGATCGAGGCGGGCGAGCTCAGCGAGGGTCACGGCCGAGCGATCCTGCAGGCGAAGGGCAACGACGTCCGCCGCCGCCTCGCCCGCGACGCCGCCCGCGGCGGCTGGTCGGTGCGCGAGACCGAGCGCCGCGCCAAGCGCGCATCGAGCGTCCCGATCCGTGGCCGCGTCACCCCCCATCCGGACCAGCAGGCGGCGCTCGGCCGGGCCGCCGACGAGCTCGAGTCGGCGCTCGGACACGAGGTCGCGGTGAGCGTAAAGCGGCACGGCCTGCGCGCCGAGCTCCACTTCGACGACCTCGAGCAAGCCCTCTCCTTCGCCCGCTCCCTCGCCACTCGGCGGGCGGCCTGACGGGGCTATCATCGGCCGTCGCGCGGGCGATTAGCTCAGTCGGTCAGAGCGCTTCTCTGATAAGGAAGAGGTCCCTGGTTCGAGTCCAGGATCGCCCACTGGAGAGACGATGCAGCAGATGCAGATCTATGGAGTCAGCTTCGACATGGTCGGCAAGCAGCCGATCGTCCTGCTGAAGACGGTCGACGGAAATCGGTTCCTGCCGATCTGGATCGGCCACCCCGAGGCAGCGGCGATCCTGATGAAGCTGCAGGGCGCCTCGACGCCCCGGCCGATGACCCACGACCTGATCTCCGACCTGCTCGAGCAGCTCGACGCCAAGTGCGAGCGGGTCTCGGTCACCGAGCTTCGCGACAACACCTTTTACGCCTCGATCACGATCTCGGTAAACGGCACCGAGGTCGAGATCGACTCGCGACCCTCCGACGCGCTCGCCCTGGCGGTTCGCTGCCAGGCGCCGATCTTCGCCGCCGAGGACGTGATCGAGGAGTCGTCGATCGAGTTCGAGCACGAGGTCGAGGACCAGGAGGAGGTCGTCGAGAAGTTCAAGGACTTCCTCGACGAGGTCTCGCCCGAGGATTTCGCCACCGGCGACCAGTAGCAGCCGGCTAGATGATCGATTCCTTATTCGCGCACCCAAGGCTGACGGCGCATGCCATCGCTGGATCGGCACCCACGCCCTCGCGGGTAGCGCTGCTACCCGCTTCAGGCGCGTTCGCCGCCCAGCTCGGCCTGCGCCGCCCCCGCGGGCACGCGAATTCGGAATCAATCATCTAGGTCGCCAGCGTGAGGATCTTCGCGACGAGATCCTCGAACGAGAGCCCGGCGGCCTCGGCGGCCATCGGCAGCAGGCTGGTGTCGGTGAGCCCGGGGATCGCGTTGACCTCGAGTACCTCGGGGCCGTTCTCGCCGAGGATCACGTCGACGCGGGCGAAGGCAGTGAGACCGAGCGCCTCCCAGGTTCGGTAAGCCGTTTCGCGGACCGCCGCCTCATCCTCGGCGCCGAGCGCCGCCGGACAGGTGAACTCGGTGCGGCCGATCTCGTAGCGGGCCTCGTAGTCGTAGCGGTCCTCCTCGCGCGGGATCGCCTCGACCGTCGGCAACGGCTCACCGTCGAGCAGCGAGACCGCGAGCTCGCGCCCGGGCACGTGCCGTTCGAGCAGGACCCGCTCGTCGTAGCTGAAGGCGGCGACGAGCGCCTCGGGGATCTGCTCGCGCGAGCCGGCGAAGCGAACTCCGAGCGCAGAGCCCTGGCCGACGGGCTTGATCACCAGCGGAAAGCCGAGCCGGCGCTCGATCTCGGGCAGCGCCTCGCCGGCGCCGAGGTCGCGGAAGGCGGTCTGGTTGAACGCGACCCAGTCCGGCGTGGCGATTCCGGCGGCGCGCATCTCGTGCTTGGCCAGCACCTTGTCCATGCAGCGAACGCAGGCCGCGACCCCCGGGCCGGTGTATGGGATCGCGAGAATCTCGAGCAGCTCCTGCGCGGTGCCGTCCTCGCCGTCGGGACCGTGCAGGGCGACGAACACCGCCTCGGGCTCGATCTCGCGAAGCCGGCGGACGAGGTCGGCGCCGACGTCGAGCGCGACGACCTCGTGGCCGAGCGTCGCCAGCGCATCCTCGACCCGCGCCCCTGAGCGCAGCGAGACCTGACGCTCGAGTGAGCGCCCACCCTTCAGAACAGCGACCTTCATACGTCCCTCCGCGGCCTCAACGGAAGAACGTCGGCATCCGTCTCTCGCTCTGGCGAATCGCGAGTGGCGACCGGCGGCTCCTTCGTCAGGGTCTCGTACAGCCCCACCTGCTCCCCGATCACCTTGCCGATCCGCCTCACCCCCTCGCGGATCTCGTCCTCGGTGACCCCCGAGAAGTTGAGCCGCATCGAATGCGAGCCACGACCGTCGGTGTAGGCGGCGACGCCGGGGACGAATGCAACGTTCTCGCGCAGCGCTCGAGCGAGCAGGTCGCCGGTGTCGATGTAGTCGGGCAGCGTCGCCCAGACGAACAGGCCGCCCTCGGGGCGCGTCCAGCGCGCCTGCGCCGGGAAGTGCGCCTCGAGCGCCTCGAGCATCGCGTCGCGGCGGCCACGGTAGATCTCGGTCACGTTCTCGACGTACTCGCGCCAGCGGCCCTCCTTGAAGTACTCGCGGACGAAGTACTGGGTCAGTGTCGAGGTGCAGAGGTCGGCGGCCTGCTTGCCGAGCACGACCTTTTCCATCACCGGCGGCGGGGCACAGAGCCATCCGAGCCGGATCCCCGGCGAGAGGATCTTCGAGAACGTGCCGAGATAGACGACGTAATCGCCGCCGTCGAGCTTGTAGAGCGGGGCCTCGGGCGTGCCCTCGTAGCGGAGCAGTCCGTAAGGGTTGTCCTCGACGATGAGCAGCTCGCGCTCGCGGGCGATCTCGACCAGCCGCCGCCGCCGCTCGGCCGAGAGCGTCACCCCGGCCGGATTCTGAAAGCTCGGCACGGTGTAGACGAACTTCGGCCGTCGACCGTCCGCCGCGAGCTTGTCGAGCAGTTGTTCGAGCTCGTCGATCCGCATCCCCTCGCCGTCGGTCGTCACCTGGTGGACGTCGGCTTCGTACGAGCAAAAGACCGGGACGGCGCCCGGGTAGGTCGGCGCCTCGCAGATCACCGGGTCGCCGGGGTCGATCAGCGTCTTCGTGATCAGGTCGATCGCCTGCTGGCCGCCGGTCGTGACGATGATGTCCTCGGGCTCCGGGCTCATTCCCTCGGCCGCCATCACCTCGCGAATGCAGTCGCGCGTCTCCTCGAAGCCCTCGGTCGGCCCGTACTGGAGGGCCTCGGCCGCCGACTCCTGCGCGATCCGGGTCATCTGCGCGGCGAAGCTCGCCGCCGGGAAGGCCGAGGTGTCGGGCAGGCCGCCGGCGAGCGAGATCACCTCGGGCCGCGAGGTGATCGCCATCAGGTCGCGCATCGCCGACGAGCGCATCACCCGCGTCCGCGCGGCGAACAGGCCCGCGTAGCGCTCGAGGTCGCGCGCGGTCGAATGGGCGCGGCGGTGCGCGCGAGGCGGCAGCACGCCCTCGCCCGGTTGCGGCGCTCGGTCGTGTGACTCGGACATGGCGCCAGTTTGGCGCACCCGGCGCACAACGGTGACTAGCTAGTGGGTCTTCCAGAAACGTTGTGCCTGAAACGGCGAGACGCAGGCGCCGGCTGGCAAGGACGCAGGGAGCCCGCATGGCAGCGCCATGTGGGCGACTGAGGACGTAGCCACGGCGGCGATCTG
>JBPCRS010000040.1:0-5106 GCA_050996575.1 Solirubrobacterales bacterium | reverse complement strand
CGCCCGGGGGCGCGACTGACCGAGCTGGGCGGCGCACGCGGCCGAAGCACGCAGCTGGAGCTGCGTGCGAGTGCCGTGGGTGGCGATCCAGCGATGTGTCAGGCGCGTCATCCGGGTGTGCGGGGATCGGGAATCATTGATCTAGTCACTCGATCAGCCCGCCGAACGTCTCGAGCAGTCCGTCGATACCGCCGCCCTCGACCAGGTCGAGCAGCTCTGCGGCCGCCTCTTGGCCGGTCTCCGACCGGGCGATGTCGACAATCACGTCGGTTGGCGCGAACTCGATCGCCTGGCCGATCAGAAATGCCTCGACGCCGTCGATCGTGCCCGTCGCCACGGCGTCGTCGTAGGCGCGCTGCAAGCCGCCATCGAGCGCCGCCTCGAGCGTCTCGTCGGAGATCTGGCGCTGGTCCAGATATGCGGCCCGCTCGGCCGGGTCTGCGAGCGAGGCGAGCAGGTCCTCGCGAGGCACCTGAAGCTCGCACGCCGCCCCGTCGAGTGCCGAGAGCGCGAGCTGCTGGAGCACGGCCTCGACACCCTCCGGTGCCTCGATCGGCCGCGGGTCGCAGGGGTCGGCGACCTCGGCCGGCGCGTAGGAGCCGCCACCGAGCGCGATGTAGGTGACGAGCACGGCGATGCAGGTAAAGATCGTCACGCCGAGGACCTGGGCACCGCGGTGCGGGCTCACTCGATCCTCCTCGAGAGCAGGATCGGGGCGAGCGCGAACAACGCGAGCGCGCCGGCGATCAAGAAGGAGGGGCTGAAGGCGTGGGTCGCGGCGGCGTCGATCTCGTCCTCGAGCCCGCGTCTCAGCGCCAGGTAGTCGGATGCCTGCTCGGGCTCGGGCGTGACCGAGGCGAACGCGGGGCCGAGACTCGGCAGCGCGCCCTCGGCGTCGGAGACGTCATCGGCGATCGCCTCGCCGAGGTTGACCTTCGTTCCTGGCGAAAGTGGTGCGTCGAGCAGCAGCGCGGTCCCCGATCTGCGCACGTCCTCGTACTCGACTCTGAGCTGAGCGTCGAAGATCGGCGTCAGCAGGACGATTCCGACGACGACACCGGCGTGGCGGGCGGAGATCGTCCCCGCGGCACGGCGTCCGACGGGGTCGCGGCCGCCGAGCGCCATCTCGGTCAGGCCGGGGAGCGAGAATGCGATCCCGGTGCCGACCAGGACCTGCGGCGGGACGACCCACCACCAATCTGCGTCCGGCAGCAGCCCGAGCAGGGCGAGGCCGGTCGCGATCGCGACCGCGCCGGCGGCGATCACGCTGCGGCTCGGCTCGAGCCTGGCAGCGAGTCGGCTCGTGAGCACGGTCGCTATCGGCATCGCCGTGACCACGGCCGCGGCTTCGAGCGGCGAGTAGCGCCAGCCCTCGGTCAGCATCACGACGAGCAGGAAGATCGCTCCGGTGAGCCCGGCGGAGAGGACGGCAAGCGCGATCTCCGGCTGCGGGTGGATCTTGCCGTCGCTGCCGCTCTCGGCGGGCCCGGGGACGCGCAGCGCGAGCGGGACGAGCAGCAGGATCGGGATCTGGACGTAGAAGATCGATTGCCAAGAGAGCGCCTCAGTGAGGATGCCGCCGATCGCGGGGCCGAGCGCGAGCCCGGCGAGGCCCGCCGTGCCCCAGATCCGCGCCGCGCTCTGGTGGCTGCCGGTGAGCCGCGAGAGCAGCTCGATCGCTCCGGCGACGGCGGCCGCGCCACCGAGTGCCTGCACGCAGCGGGCGGCGATCAGGACGGCGCCGCTGTCCGCGAGCGCGCAGGCTGCGGAGGCGAGAACGAAGACGACGACGCCGGCCGCCCAGGCCGATCCGGGTGTGCGCCGGGCGACGATCGCCGCCGGGATCAGCGCCAACGCAAAGACGAGGTTGAACGCGGTCAGCACCCAGGAGACGCCGAAGACGGTGGCGTCGAACTCGGTGAGGATCTCGGGTAGCGCCAAGGTGACGATCGAGGAGTCGGCGAGGACGACGCCGACCGTCAGTGCCCAGGCGAGCTTCGCCGTGCGTGGGTTCGTCACCCCGAGGGTCCCAGCCGCTCTTCGACCGATCGCACCTTGTCGTCGAGCGTCTGGCCCGGCTTGTCGGAGCGCTCGTCGAGCTTGAGCACCGAGTAGGCGCGCGGCAGCCCCATCTCGAGCGGCACCCGGTGGAGCTCGCCGACGATGGCGAGGATGTCTTCGGTCGAGCCCTCGAGCGAGGTCCCCATCGCGTGCATCCGGAAGGTGACCCGGTCCTGTGCAGCGAGCCGGCGCTGGATCTCGGCGATGTACTCGCTCGCGCTCGCGTCGGCGCGCCCGAGCCCGATCACGGTGAGGTCCGCGGTGGCCATCGAGCCGATTATCGTCTTTCGCGTGTCATCGCACACGCCGTTCAAGTTCTGGAACCAAATCGGCAACCCGCCGATCCGGGCGATCCTGCGTTCGCCGCTTCACGGCGCGCTCAGCGGCAGCGTCGCGCTGATAACCGTCACCGGCCGCCGCAGCGGCCGCGAGCACACCTTCCCGGTCAATTACCACCGCCGCGACCACACCGTGCGGATTGAGGTCGGCTGGCCCGAGCGAAAGCTCTGGTGGCGAAACCTGACCGGCGACGGCGCCGAGGTCCGCCTCGTCCTCGCCGGCGAAGCTCTGACCGGCTACGCGATCGCCACCGGCGACGAAACCTCGGGCATCTCGGTCGAGGTGCAGCTCAGCCGCTGACGATGCAAACCTAAAGGTGCCTGGCACCTTTAGGTTCAGCTAGTGGCCCACTAGCTAGAGCTGCGTCCAGACGGTCTTCAGCTCGAGGTAGGCGTCGAGGTTGGCGTGACCCTTTTCACGGCCGATCCCCGAAGACTTGTAGCCGCCGAACGGCGCCGCCGGGTCACCGCCGCCCCAGGTGTTGATGTAAACGTTGCCGGCGCGCAGCTTCGCCGCGAGCTGGTGCGCCTTCGAGATGTCGCGGGTCCAGACCCCGGCGGCGAGCCCGTACTCGGTCGCGTTCGCCCGCGCCGCGACCTCGTCGAGATCGTCGTAGGGCATCGCGACGAGGACCGGCCCGAAGATCTCCTCGCGAGCGATCGACATCTCGTCGGAGACCGATGCGAAAAGGGTTGGCTCGATGAAGTAGCCGCCGCCCTCGCCGTTGCCGCCGCCCGCCCGCCCGCCGCCCGCCAGCACCTCGGCGCCGGCCTCACGGCCCGCCTCGATATAGCCGAGCACGCGCTCGAGCTGCTCCTCGGAGACGACCGGCCCGAGCTCGGTCTCGGGGTCGAGACCTGGGCCGAGCTTCGCCTCCGCCGCGGCCTCGGTCAGCCCCGCCATCACCTCGTCGAACTGGGAGGAGTGGACGAACAGACGCGATCCCGCGTTGCAGACCTGGCCCGAGTTGAAGTAGATCGCCTGGAACGAGCCCTTGATCGCGCGCTCGAGGTCGGCGTCGGGAAGGATGATGTTCGGGCTCTTGCCGCCGAGCTCGAGGGTCAGTCGCTTCAGCGACTCGCCGCACTTGGCGCCGACCTCACGGCCGACGGCGGTCGAGCCGGTGAACGCGATCTTGTCGACGTCGGGATGCTCGACCAGCGCCGCACCGGTGGTGCCGTCGCCGGCGACGACGTTGACGACGCCCTCGGGGATCCCCGCCTCACAACAGAGCTCGCCGAGGCGCAGCGTCGTCAGCGGCGTCTGCTCGGCCGGCTTGATCACGGTCGTGCAGCCCGTCGCAAGCACCGGCGCCAGCTTCCATACCGCCATCAGCAGTGGGAAATTCCAGGGGATGATCTGGCCGCAGACGCCGACCGGCTCCTTGCGGGTGTAACAGAGCACGTCGCGGGCCGAGACCGGGATCGTCTCGCCCTCGATCTTCGTCGGCCAGCCTGCGTAGTAGCGCAGGTGGTTGACCGCGGCGGCGACGTCGCCCTTCGCCATCTCCAGGGGCTTGCCGTTGTCGAGCGATTCGAGCTCGGCGAGCTCGTTCAGGTTTGCCTTGACCAGCTCGGCGAGGGTGTAGATCAGGCCCGAGCGCTTCGCCGCGTTGACCGTCGACCATTTGCCTTCGAACGCCTCGCGGGCGATGCCGACGGCGCGGTCGACGTCCTCGGGCCCACCCTGGGCGACCTCGGCGAATGCTGATCCGGTCGCCGGGTCGATCGTTTCGAAGCTCGCGCCCCCGGTCGAGGCCGAGAGCTCGCCGCCGATGTGGTGGTTGGCGGTGCCGCGATCGAGAAACTCGCGCGCGGCGGGAGAGAGGGAGTCGGCCGTGGGCGAGGCCATCGATGCGGAGCTTACGCGGATGGGCGTTTTAGCATCCGACCGCGCCGAGCCACGACCCCGGTGCCGGCGCAGTCGGCGGCCCAACCGGCGAGCTCTCCGCCGACGCGATCGGCTCGGTCAGGATCGGCAGTGGCGAGGACGCTGTCGCCGAGGCGTTCGGCGAGCCGATCATGAAGGAGGAGGTCGACTTCAGCGCCGGCGGCGGCGAGCCTCCGCAGACGAGCAAGAAGATCGCTGCGATCTCGGGCGGGGCTGTGGTCCAGCCGGCGGGGGAGTAGGGGTGGCGCGGGGATCTCGTGTTCAAGCCGCGCGGGCAAAGGCGTGCCCAGTCGTACGCGCGGGGATTGGGAATCAGTGATCTGAGCAGGCATCCACCGGTGGCTCGGCGGCGGCGCAGTCGGGCGCGGGTGGCAATTCAGGCGCGGGTGGAGCGGGCTCTGCCGGTGCCGGCTCGGCGACCGGGGCCGGGTCGGGCGGCTCGGCGACCGGGGGTGCCTCGACGTCGCCCTCACCCGCCGGGGCGGGATCGGCTTCGGCGGCGGGAATGGCTTCCGCCTCTGCCTCGGCCGTGCTCTTCGCCTCGGCGCGGCCCGAGTGGCGCTCGCCGGCGCCGTCGCGGTCGCGCTCGAGCAGCCCGCGCTCGCCGTCGTTCTCCTCGTCGGGCTCGCCCCAGGCCGAGACCGTGACTGTGTACGTGCCCGAGCCGACGTAGGGGACGAGCGCCGTGGCGCTGCCGCCGCCCTCGCCGCCGCCGACGACGCCGAGGTCCTGAACCGACCCGTCGGAGCGGGTGATGTCCGCGGTGTACGTGTCGGCGCCCGAGACGCCACCGAAGCCGATCTGGATATCGCAGGC
>JBPCRS010000202.1:0-11372 GCA_050996575.1 Solirubrobacterales bacterium | reverse complement strand
GAGCTGCAGACGACCGGGCTCGAGAACCTCGCCATGGCTCGCCACGAGAAGTTGCCCGTCTTCACGCTCGACGGCCACATGTTCACAATCGCCGCCGGCAGCGAAATCGGCGACCTGCGCGCCGCCGCCCCGCAGGCGATCAGCTATTGCGCCGAGCGAATGCTTGAACCGCCGCTCGGCGATTACGAGGGCCTGCCGGCGCTGCGCCGCTTCGCCGATGAGGTCGGCGGCTGGCCCGAGACGACGGAGGACTCGCGCTGGTGCGCGCGCTTCAACTACCAGGTGATCGAGCGTCGCGGCACCGGCGGCGGCAACTTCCGCATGATGTACGCGCGCTTCCTCGAGGAGGTTGGGCGGGCCGAGTCGGCGCTCGCCGTCGAGGCCTCGGCGCGCTGGACCGAGCTGGCCGGGGCTCTGCACGCGGCGAGTGGGCCCGAGGAATCCGACGGCGCTCTTTGGGCCGCGGCCGGTGCGGCGGCGGCGCCGGTGCTCGAGGCCGAGGAGCGGCTCTGGACAGATCTCGCCGGCGGCTAGGGGCCGGCGCGCGAGGGATCGGCAACGACGTAGACCCAGCGGGCGGACGCCGCCGCGAGAGGTTTGCGATGCGCTACTCCCTGAATCCGACCGAATGCGGAGCGCCGGCGACCTTGATGAAGACGACGACGGCGATGTTGATCACCAGCGTCCCGTCGTCGGTCTCGAGGTCGAACCAGCCCTCGCCTCGCTCGACGGCCTCGCGCAGTCGCTTGAGCTCGTCTTCGGTGAGCCGGGCTGAGACGACCTGGGCGACGCCGAGTCCGATCTCCACCTTCTTCTTGTCAGCCATGGTGTTCCTCCGCAGGTTGGACGATCTCGGTCAAGACGCTCCCCGTCGAGCGCGGGTGGACGAAGGCGACGCGGCTCTCGCGGATTCCGGTCCGAGGTTCCGCGTCGATCAGCTCGATCCCCTGCTCGGCGAGGCTGGTCAAGGTTGCGTCGATGTCGGCGACGGCGTAGGCGACGTGGTGCAGGCCCTGGCCCTTCTTCGCCAGGAACTTGCCGACGGGCGTGTCGGGGCCGAGCGGGCTGAGCAGCTCCACGTGCCCCTCGCCGACGTCAAGCAGAACTGCCTCGACCCCCTGCTCGGCGACCCTCTCACGGTGAACCAACGGCATCCCGAAAACACCCTCATACAGGGCGAGGGCGGCATCGAGGTCCTCGACCGCGACGCCGACATGATCGATCCGCTCGAGCAGGGCCATCGGAGGCGGCAGTGTATTGCGGGCGGGGTTCCGGACCGTCGACGAACGTAGATGTCCCCACACAGAAGGTGGGTGAATCGCCGTTCGCCCAAGGGCACCCGCACGAAACACGCGCAAAGGGGTCACCAGTCACGCCCATCTCCCCCCCACTCACTTGACATACCACTCAGTATGTGATTGAAATACTGGACGGTATGTTAGCCACGGCCACAGCCTCACCGACAGAAACTACGCCCAGCCCTCAGGCCGCGCCACCAATCCACGGCCTGCCACCCGGGCCGCCGCTGCCGCGGGCGCTGCAGACGATGGTCTGGTTCCGGCGCGCTCAGGAGGTGCTGCGCCGCTGCCACAACCGCTACGGCGACACCTTCACGCTGCGGATCGCCTACGAGGGAACCTGGGTCTTCGTCTCCCACCCGGATGCGATCAAGCAGGTCTTCACCGGCGACCCGAACCTCCTCCACGCCGGCGAGGCGAATCGGATCCTGCTGCCGGTGGTCGGCCCGAAGTCAGTCCTTCTGCTCGACCGCTCCGAGCACCTCTCCCAGCGCAAGCTCCTCCTGCCCCCGTTCCACGGCGAGCGGATGCAGCGCTACGGCGAGCTGATGGCGGAGATCGCCGCCGAGGAGATCGAGCGCTGGCCGCTCGGCGAGCCCTACGCCCTGCGACCGCGGATGCAGGCGGTCACGCTCGAGATCATCCTGCGCGCCGTCTTCGGCGTCCGCGAGGGGGAGAGGCTCGAGCGCCTCCGGGCCGCGCTCCGCAACCTGCTCGACCTGGTCACCGACCCGCGCCAGGCGCTCTTCCTGATCGCGCTTGGCCCCGAGCGGATCGCGCGCTTCGGCCCCTTCCAGCGCCACGTCGGCCGCGTCGACCGGCTGATCGCCGAGGAGATCCACGATCGCCGCGACGCCGACGACCTCGCCGATCGCGTCGACATCCTCTCGCTGCTTCTTCAGGCCCGCCACGAGGACGGCAGCCCGATGTCCGACGGCGAGCTGCGCGACGAGCTCGTCACCCTGCTGGTCGCCGGCCACGAGACCACCGCCACCGCCCTCTCCTGGGCGGTCGAGCGCCTCGTCCGCCACCCCGACAAGCTCGAGCGGCTGACCGCGGAGGTCCGCGACGGCGGCGAGGAGTACCTGACCGCGACGATCCAGGAGACGCTTCGCCTACGACCGGTGCTCTCTCTGGTCAACAGGACCCTGAAGGCGCCGATGGAGATCGGCGGGTACGAGCTCCCCGCGGGGATCAAGGTCGCCCCCTGCATCTACCTCGTCCACCGCAACCCCGAGGTCTACCCGCAGCCCGACGCCTTCCGACCAGAGCGATTCATCGAGCGCCCGCCGGGCACCTACACCTGGATCCCGTTCGGCGGCGGCACCCGCCGCTGCCTCGGCGCCGCCTTCGCCCAGTTCGAGATGCAGGTCGTCCTGCGCGAGCTCGTCCTGCGCCGCACCCTGCGCCCGTCCCGCCCAGAGTCCGAGCCGGTGCTGCGGCGGGCGATCACCGAGACGCCTCGCCACGACGCCGAGGTGCTCGTCGGCTGACCGCCATGGCGGCGGCTGACGCCACCCTCTCCCGCTCCGAGAAACAGGCGCGGACCCGATCCTCGTTGCTCGCCGCCGCCTCGTCCCTTTTCGCTGAGCGCGGGCTCGAGGGTGCCTCGATCGACGATGTCGCCGCCGAAGCCGGCTACACGAAGGGAGCCTTCTACGCCAACTTCTCCTCGAAGGAGGAGCTCTTCCTGGCGATCCTCGAGCAGAAGTTCTCCGCCGAGCTCGAGCGCCTCGACGCGCAGCTCGCCGGCGGCGAGCCGATCGGCGATCAAGCCCGCGACGCCGCCGACGACTTCATCAGCTTCGTCCACTCCGACCCCGAGTGGCCGCGCCTCTACTTCGAGTTCGCCGCGCACGCCACGCGCGACGAGGCGTTCGCCCGCGAGTTTGCCGCCCGCCAGCGCGCGCTGCGCGACCGAATCGCAGAGCTCTTCCGGCGTCGCGCGAAGGAGCTTGCGATGGAGCCGCCGCTGCCCTTCGGCGAGATCGCGGCGATGACCTATTTCATGGCCGACGGCTTCCTGCTCGACCAGCTGATCGACCCCGCCATCGACGACGAGCTTTACTCGAAGATGCTCTCGATCTTCATCCGCGGGCTGCAGGCGGAGGCCGCGGACTGACCCTTCGGGTCGTCGTCGAAGACGGCAACCGGGGGATCGTCCTGCGGCGCGATCGTCACCGTGCCGCTCTCGGTGAATGTTCCCGGGTAGGGACCGGTGGCCGGCGCGAACGTGAACGCGCCCTGGGTTTGAGGGTCCGTGGCCTCGATGTCGTACCTGAGCGTCGAGGTGCCGTCCGGGTCGCAGTCCGCCTCGACCGTCGGCGGGGCGGGATTGGACGCGCACGGGGCGTCGGACGGTGGAGTGCCGCCGGGGTTGTTGTCGCATTTCGAGAACAGCGCGACGAGCTGCTCGCCGTCGAGCGTCTGCGGAGACTGGGCGGACGCATGACTCAACCAGGCGAGGGATTCGATCAGTCGCGGCTTTCGGGCGGAGGCTTCGAGGCGAGGGCCTCCGCCGGCCGGCCGGTGGGTCGCACGATGCCGGTCTCGAGCTGTGGGCGCGTTCGCCGTGGCTTCGGCGAGCCGTCCATGATCGCTCGGATCTCGAGCTGCTCGATCACCTCGTCGGAGAGCAGGCGCTCGGCGATCTCGTCGAGCAGGTCGCGATGATCGGAGAGCAGCCGGTGGGCACCCCGGTAGGCCTCCTCGGCGATCGCCGTGACCTCGTCGTCGCGCGTCTTTCGCAGCGACTCGGACATCGTGAAGTCGTCACCGGGAAGCTGATGGGCGCGGATCGAGGTGCCCATCCCGTAGTCGTAGACCATCCCGCGTGGGATCTCGGTCACCTTGCGCAGGTCGTCGGCGGCGCCGGTGGTCACCCGGCCGAACTCGATCTGCTCGGCGACGCGGCCGGCGAGCAAGACCTTCATGTAGTCGATCAGCTCCTCGCGCGTCTTCAGGTAGCGGTCCTCCTGGGGCAGGTTGAGCGTGTAGCCCAACGCCTTGCCGCGCGGCACGATCGAGACCTTCTGGACCTCGTCGACGGACGGCAGGAGCTCGGAGACGAGCGCGTGGCCGGCCTCGTGCCAGGCGACGACCCGCTTCTCGTGAGTGGTCATCACCTTGCGCGACGCGAGCCCGGCAATCACCCGCTCGAAGGCATCGTCGAAATCAGCCTGGGCGATGAAGTCACGGCTGTTTCGCCCGGCGAGGATCGCCGCCTCGTTGCAGAGGTTGGCGAGGTCGGCGCCGGTCAGCCCGGCGGTGTGGCGGGCGACGCGGCCGAGGTCGACGTCCTGGGCGAGCGGCTTGTCCTTGGCATGGACCCCGAGGATCTGCTCGCGCCCCTTCTTGTCGGGCGGCGGGACGAACACCTGGCGGTCGAAGCGGCCGGGGCGCAGCAGCGCCTTGTCGAGCTTTTCGAGCAGGTTCGAGGCCGCCATCACGACGACGTTGTCGCGAGCGTCGAAGCCGTCCATCTCGACCAGCAGCTGGTTCAGGGTCTGGTCGCGCTCGCCGGAGATGTCGCTGCCGCGCGCCGTCCCGACCGCGTCGAGCTCGTCGATGAAGACGATCGCCGGGGCGTGCTCGCGTGCCTCCTTGAACAGCCGCCGGATCCTCGCCGCGCCAAGCCCGGCGAACATCTCGACGAACGAGGAGGCCGACTGGCTGAAGAACTGAGCTCCGGATTCGTGCGCGACGGCCTTTGCCAGCAGCGTCTTTCCGGTGCCGGGCGGGCCGTGCAGGAGGATCCCCTTCGGCACCTTTGCACCTAGCGACTTGAATCGCTTCGGATCGGAAAGAAAGTCGACGACCTCGCGGAGCTCATCCTTCGTCTCCTCGACCCCGGCGACGTCGTCCCAGGTGATCGCGGCCTTCGACCGCGGGCTGATCTCCTGCGGCTTCGTCCGCGGCATCAACTTCAGCGTGCGCCACATGAAGTAACAGATCACGCCGAGCAGCAGGATCGGCGCCCACGGGATCAGAAAGTCGTTGAGAAACGTGTCGTAGCTGAAGGCGGTCAGATCGGGACGCATCCGTGAGACTCCTATCGGCACGATCTCCTCAGGACTTCACTCCCTCGACGCGGAGGATCTCGTCGAGCGCCGCGCTGCCCACCTCCATCTGCTCCGAGGTCGGCTCCTTCGTCGCGAAGACCCGCTGAATTTCGGTCCCAGGGCGCCGGAAGGCGCGGGCCAGCGGATGCTCGGGGTTGGCCTCCGACCAGATGAAGATCTCGACCGCCCCGGAGACCCCGCCGAGCGCGGCGGCGCCGCGGGCGATCCTCCCGGGCTCGTCGAAGAGGCGCTCGATCAGGAGTTGCCCGGCAAGCGAGAGCGCAAGCATCGGCGCGACCAGGTGCGAGCCGCAGCGCTCGTGCTCCTTGGCGACCTCGGTCGCGTCGTCGAGGCCGCGCTCATAAGCGCCGATCGATTTGTGTTCGACCCCGTGATAGGCGGCGAGCTCGGAGCCACGCAAAGCGACGAGCGCCGGCATCAAGCCGAGGCCGGCGGCGAGCGCCTCGCGAAGCGCCGCCGGGGCGCGCCCCTCGCCGCTGCGCAAGAACGCGCTGGCGGCGGTTGCGGCCAGCGCGACGGCGACGACACGAAGGTCCTCGAACGGTAGCCGGGCGACTGGCAGCTTCTGGCGCGCGATCGGGATGAACGCGAACCCCTCGGCGAGGCGCAGCGGTCCACGCAGGACGGGCATCCTCGCGGCCGGGCCGGGGAAGGTCGGCTTGGCGCCGGAGGCGACGCGGATCGCGCCCTCGGGCGAGCGCGCCGCCGCCGCCCACGATGTCGGGCCGTGGACCAGCAGTCCGTTGCGCAGCGCCATGCCCCCGAGCCTGATTCGTTCCTCTTCGCTCATCCCAGCACCCTCCTCGTCAGGTCGCGGTAGAAGTTGGCGGCCAGGTCGATGTCCGACACCCGGATCCGCTCGTCGGCCCCATGGATCAGCGGCCCGGCCTCGGCGAGCGCCATGTCGCGCTGCGGGCAGAAGCCATAGACGGTCGCCGTATCGAAAGCGTTGCGAAACCAATGGCTGTCGGAGAAGCCGGCCATCACGATCGGGACCAGCCCACAGCCCGGGTCGAGCTCCTCCATCGTCGCGGCGATCTGATCGCGCAGCTCGGAGGCGCTCGGCGATCGGTTGCCGACGGCACGATCGGCGAACTCGATCTCGTACTCGGCGGCGGCCGTGTCGAGCACGCGCTCGACCCGCTGGCGGACATCGTCCTCGTCCATCTCGGGCGGCACCCGGCAGTCGACGAGGATCTCGGCGCTCGAGGGAATCACGTTCTCCTTCTCCGACGCGCGTGCCTTGGTCGGCGTCAGCGTTACCCGCAGCATCGGCTCGGCGACGAAGGCGGCGAGCAGCGGGTCGAGCTCGGCAAGGCGGCCGAGCGCAGCCCCGAGCTCTGCCGGCTCGACCGTCTCGCCGAGCAGCGCGCCGAGGAACTCGAGGCCCTCCGGGTTCGGCTCCGGCTCGGGCTGCGAGCGCAGCGCATCGAGAAGCGGCGCCAGCTTCAGCAGCGCGTTGTCGCCTAGTGCCGGCACTGAGGCATGGCCGGCGCGGCCACTCGTTCGCAGATGGAAGCGAAAGACGCCTTTCTCACCGACGCAGAGCGTGTAATAGCGCCGCCCGCCGAGCTCGAAGCTCATCCCGCCGCCCTCGTTGACGACGACATCGCAGCGGACCTTCTCCGGATGCTCCTCGCAGAGCCACTTGGCGCCCTTGTGGGCACCCATCTCCTCGTCCGCGGTGACGATCACGAGCAGCTCGCCCCGAGGCCGCCAGCCCGATCCGGCGAGCTCGATCGCGGCAGCAACCTCGGTCGCCACCTGCTCCTTCATGTCCTGCGCGCCGCGCCCCCAGAGCTGCTCCTCGGCGATGTCGCCGCTCCAGGGGTCGTGGCTCCATTCGTCGGCGTTCGCGGGGACCGTGTCGACGTGACCGAGCAGGCAAAGCGTCGGTCCCTCGGCCTCTCCCGCCAGTCGGGCGATCAAATTCGGGCGCTCGTGCTCGACTCCGAGCAGCTCGTACTCAAAGCCGGCGTCAGCGAGCACCGAGGCGAGCATCTCCTGCGCGGCGCGCTCGTTGCCCGGCGGGTTGGTGGTGTCGAATCGGATCAGCCGCTGCAGGAGCTCCGTTGCCTGCACTCCGAGTTCGCTTCCCGCATCGATCGCGCTGATGCCGCTCTCCGCCATCCGAGCCAGGTTACTCTCGGCCCTGAATGAGCGGGACCCGATCGATCAGAGGCAGGGTGCTCGAGGCCGGCTTTGCGGTTGCCGATCGGCTCGAGCCGCATGGTTTCCTCCCGGTTACCAATCGCGTCCGGCGGATGCTCGGTCGCTACGGTGCCGATCAGCACGAGGTCGACATCGACGGGCTCACCGTCAGCGGCTCGCTTGCCGAGCACGGCAATTATCTGCATCAGATCTCGGGATCGGTCGTCCACCCGTTTCAGGTCGGGCTTTTCGTCGACGCGATCGAGCCCGGCGCGGTCGTCCTCGATTGCGGCGCTCACATCGGCGTCCTCACCCTGCTCGCCGCTCGAGCCGCCGGCCCCGAGGGCAAGGTGATTGCCGTTGAGCCGACGCCGCCGAACGCCACGGCGCTGCGCCGGAACATCAGCGCGAACGGTTTCGACGACCGGGTCGAGCTGATCGAGGCTGCTGCCGCCGCCGAGCCCGGCAGCGCCCCGCTGCTCATTCATCTCGCCCTCGACCAGTCGGGCACGGTGCCGCTGCCGGCCCCCTCCGAGCGCGTGATCGAGGTTGCCTGCGTCACGCTCGACGAGGTGATGGACGGTCGCGGCTTCGATGTCGCCAAGATCGACATCGAAGGCGCCGAGGCGCTCGCGGTCGCCGGTCTCGCCGAGACGATCGCCCGCTCGGCCGGCTCGACCGTGTTCCTCGAGTGCCATTCGTCGCGCCTCGCGGATGGAGGAGTCGACCCGGCCGTGTGGGTGGCAAGCCTGCGCGACCGTGGCACGCTCGAGATCGTCGACGAGCAGGCGCGGGTTCTGATCCCGGCGGGCGATGAGCAGATCGCCGCCGCGGTTCGCGATCACGAGCTTTCCTTCAACCTGCGCTGGACACTCAACCCCGATCAGTAATTCGATGAAATCACTGATCTGATCGGCATGCAGAGGCTCTTCGACGAAGACCAGGGGGCGGAACGCAGGCGCACCGCGGTGCCGGAGGCCGAGGCGCCGCTCGCGGTCCGGATGCGCCCGCGCGATCTCGACGAACTCGTCGGACAGGCCGAGCTGCTCGCCGATGGATCGTCGCTGCGCGCGGCGATCGAGTCCGGCCAGCCGCACTCGGCGATCTTCTACGGGCCGCCCGGCTCGGGGAAGACGACGCTGGCGCGGATCGTCGCCACCCGAGCTGACGGGTTCTTCGAGGAGGCCTCGGCGGTCAACGCCGGCCGGGCCGAGGTGCGGGCGATGATCGAGCGCGCGACCGAGCGCCGTCGCGCCTCGAACCAGCCGACGATCTTCTTCCTCGACGAGATCCATCGTTTCAACAAGGCCCAGCAGGACGCGCTTTTGCCGGCGGTCGAAGAGGGCCTCGTCGTGCTGATCGGGGCGACCACCGAGAACCCGTACTTCGAGGTCAACTCGGCGCTGATCTCACGCTCGCAGGTCTACGAGTTCAGCCCGCTCGGCCCCGAGGCCGTCGCTGAGTTGCTGAGGCGATCGCTCTCCGACCCCGAGCGCGGGATCGCGGATCCGCCGCCAGTGGCCGACGATGCGATCGAGCTGATCGCCGCGCGCTCCGGCGGCGACGCCCGTTCGGCGCTTGCCGCGCTCGAGCGCGCGGTCGAGACGGCGCTCTCGCCGGTCACAGACGCGACCGGGGTGGACGTCGCGGTCGCCGAGGACGCGCTGCAACGCAAGGCGCTGCTCTACGACAAGGGCGGCGATCGCCACTACGACTACATCTCGGCCTGGATCAAGGCGGCGCGCGACTCCGACGTCGACGCCGCACTCCACTACCTGGCGGTGATGCTCGAGGGCGGCGAGGATCCGCGCTTCATCGCCCGGCGGATGGTCATCTTCGCCTCCGAGGACATCGGCAACGCCGACCCTCAGGCGCTCCTGATCGCGACCGCGACCGGCGCCGCGGTCGATCGCGTCGGCCTGCCCGAGTGCCAGCTCAACCTCGCCCAGGCCGCGGTCTACCTGGCGCTGGCGCCGAAGTCGAATGCCTCGATGAAGGGCCTCTCGGCCGCCGCCGCCCACATCCGCGAGCACGGTGCGAAGCCGCCGCCCGCATATCTCCAGGACGCTCACTACGCCGGGGCGAAGAAGCTCGGGCGCGGCGTCGGCTACGTCTACCCGCACGACGAGCCCGGCGGAGTCGCCGACCAGCCGCTGGCGCCCGAGGAGGTCCAGTCGGAGCGCTTCTATGAGCCCACCGATCGCGGCTTCGAGGCCGAGCTCAGGCGCCGGCTCGAGGCGCTTCGCGACGCGCTCTGAACTTGATCGCCGCGGCGCTAGGCCGTGCCGGCTCTGAGCGCCGCCAGGGCCAGCCGCTCGCCCTCGAAAGCCAGCTCCGGTACCTCGCCCAAGGCGAACCAGCCGGCCTCCGTGGACTCGTCGGAGACATGGAGCTCGGCCACCGGGTCCGCGAGCCCGCAGCGGTAGCCGAGGTCCAGAGTGGACCGCCCGGTGTCCGCGTACGCCGAGGAGAAAGCGCCGATCAGCTTGCCGACCTCGATCTCGATCCCTAGCTCCTCGAGACCCTCGCGACGAAGGGCCTCCTCGGGCGACTCGAACGGCTCGAGGAACCCGCCGGTCAGGTTCCACAGTCCCCGCTGCGGCTCGCGGGCCCGCCGCAGGAACAGGAACTTCCCGTCGCGCTCGATCCATGCCTGCACCGTCGGCGCCGGGTTCTCGTAGTGGATGAACCCGCAGGCGGGACAGGTTGGCCGCTCGGGCTCCTCGGCGCGCTCGCGACGCGGCTCGAGCTCGACGGCACAGAGTGGGCAGAATCGAAAGCTCAAGCGGCAGGTTCGTAGATCCGCAGCGGAGTGCAGGAGGCGAGCCGGTCGAAGTCGGCATCGGAGTGGAGCAGCTGAGCTTCGGCCCTGAGGCAAGCGGCGGCGATCAATAGGTCAAGGCTGCTTCTGACCGTGACGCCGACAGCTCGGGCGGTTCGGTACAGATCGGCTGCGGCTTTGAAGTCGTCGAGCCGAAGCAGTCTCAATATCGGAAACTTGGACAGGTGTGCCTCGAGAGTTTGCTGGTCGCGATCGCTCAGCGCTCCCTGCAGCACCTCCATGTAGACCACATCCGTCAGCGCGACCGTCGACTCGCCCCTCAGCAGCGTCTTGAGGGCCTCGACCTGGGCGGATTCGCGATCTCGGTAGAGGTCGACCCAAACACTTGTGTCTACGACGACCAATATCGACCCTCGTCCCCGGGCCGAAGCTCTTCGATCGTCGGGAAGTCCGGGAAGGCGCCCTGCATCTCGAGCGTGGCCTTGAGCTGCCTTCGATTGCGAACGAGGGCGCGTAGGGCCAGCTCGACCGTCTCACGTTTGGTCTTGGTCCCAGCCAGCTCGCGGGCTTCCTCCATCAGCGCGTCGTCGATCTCGATGTTGGTTCTCATCGGATCGCAAGGATACACAAGACTTTACGTCTGAATACACACTGCATGGGACGAGACGGTGCCGGCTTCGCACCTAGACTGCGCCGACCGATGGGCGCGCTCAAATCCTTCAATCCGGCCACGGGCGAGCTGGTCGGGATGGTCGAGACGATCGCCCCCGGCGAGGTCCAGGCGGTAGTCGACGACGTCGCCGAGGTGCAGCCGTTCTGGGCGCAGCTAACGCTCGAGGACCGCGGCCGCTACCTGCGCCGCGCCGCCGACGTGCTTGTCGAGGAGATCGACGTCCTCGCCGAGCTGCTCACCCGCGAGCAGGGCAAGCCCCGGGTCGAGAGCTACACGATGGAGGTGCTGCCGACAATCGACCTCCTGCACTGGTGCGCCGGCAACGGGCCCGAGATCCTCGCCTACGAGCGGATCCCCTACCCACAGCTTTTCCTGAAGACGAAGCG
>JBPCRS010000178.1:0-4077 GCA_050996575.1 Solirubrobacterales bacterium | reverse complement strand
CTCGTTGAGCTGTGGTGACATCAGCCCGTAACGCTCAGCGATCGCAGCCTCGGCCTCGTTCACAACCTCCTATTCGGTACCACCCGCCCCAAACCCTGCGTGTTAATTACCGACGCTTCCTAAGAAGGTGGCGATTTCCTGCTCAGGTACTTGGGTCGTTCATCCCACAAGTCCTCGCGGGTCCATGTTCGCCCCTTGGATCCGCTTCCGGCAGGCGCATTCTCGGCGACCTCACGCGCGTGCTCGAGGATCCTTCGCGCCGTCTCGCGTTGCTGATCCGCGGGACGACCCGCATAGATCTCGAGTTGCTCCCTCACGAGCGCGTTGACGGATGTTCCTTGCTCGAGCGCCCTGATCCGAGCCCGCTTCAGGACCTCGTCGTCGATGCTCAGGGTTAAGTTTGCCACGGGACCAGTGTAACACGGGTTCCGTGCGAAAAGGAAACGACAGACTCAGCCGAGCACTTTGGAGGCCGCCCGGTAGGCGTCTGCCGCGGCCCGGGGGTAGGTGCAGGTCGAGCCGCAGCGGGTCGAGCCCTGCGTTTCGCTTGCCGCCGCGGCCGCCCCACCTTGCGCCGAGGTTGTCGTGCAGGTGGAAGACGGTGACCATGTCGAGCACGGGCTCGACCAGCTGCTCGACCGTCGTGTGCCGGAGGTCGGCGATAATGTGCGCATGGCCGAGGTCGAGGCAGAGGCCGACCCGGTCCGAGCCGATCCGGTGCGCGAGCCCGCGCAGCGTCATCGGGTTGGCGCAGACGAGCTCCGGGCCCGGGAAGACGGGCGCCAGGTTCTCGATCGCGATCGTCACGCCGAGCCGCTCGGCGTGACGAGAAAGCTGCGCGAGAGAACGCGTCTCGAACAGCAGCCGGCTCTCCGATGTCGGATCGTCGGGCAGTGCCCGTGCGTGGTAGACGACCTTCTCGGCGCCGATCTCCGCCGCCCAAGCGAGCAACCCCTGAAAAACCTGGTCGGCCTCAGGCGTGCCGACCAGCAAGCTGTTCGGGCCGTGGACGACTGTCCGCAGCCCGGTTGTGCCCAGATTCGCCGCCAACGCGGCGGCGTGCGCGGTGCAAAGCCGCGGGGTGGCGAGCACCGCCGGTGGCGGGGAATGCACCTGGACCCAGCCGAACCCGGCCGCCTCGAACGCCTTCAGCAATGGGGCCGATGGCCACCACCCGTCGGGGACGTTGAGGCCGAGCCGGCCCCGCAAGGCCTCCGGCACCTCGTGGTCGCGCTCCGGTCCAACCGCGAAATCGGGAAGTACGGAAGCGCCCCTTTGCGCTCGTCCTTCTAGCGTCTCCCGTGCCACTGACCAAAGCTTCGGTTTTTACCCCGCAAACAGCGTTATTCCCCGGTAACCAGCCTGTGAAGAGTTTGTTTACGCGGGCGGCTTCATCCGTGTTCTCTGCGAACATAGGTGGAGGACGAAGATGCTCTGCGCTGCGATCGATATCGGCTCCAACACGACCCGCGTCCTCGTCGCCGAACCCCAGAATGGCCAGCTCCGCAAGGTGATGGAGCAGCGTGCCTACACGCGGATCGGCAACGCCTCTCGCCACAACGGCAAGATCGACAAGGAGAAGGTCGCCGAGGTCGCCGAGGTCGTCTGCACCCAGGTCAATCTCGCCGAGGAGGTCGGCGCCGAGTCGATCCGGATCGTCGCCACCGCGGCGATTCGTGAGGCGCGCAACCGCGACTCGGTCCTCGCCGAGATCGAGGCCGCCGCCGGAATGGCGGTGACCGTCCTCTCCGAAGAGGAGGAGGGTCGTTATGCCTTCGTCGGCGCGACGAAGACGCTCGGCCACCCAGTGGGCGGTGATATCGGCGTTGTCGACGTCGGCGGCGGCTCCAGCGAGATAATCCTCGGTACCGCCGCTGAGGGCGCGCGCAACGTGCACTCATTCAAGATCGGCTCGGGCTCGCTCGCCGACGACTTCCTCGAGTCCGACCCGCCCTCGGCTTCGGAGATCCGCCGGCTCCGCGACCACATCGAGGACTTCTTTGCCGACGTCGAGGTCGACCAACCGGCGCAGGCGGTCGCGGTCGGCGGCAGCGCGACCTCGCTCTCGAAGCTCGTCGGCACCGCACTCGAGTACGAGACCCTGGAGCGCGCGGTGCGCGTGCTCTCCGGCGACACGATCGCCGACGTTGCCCGGCGCTTCGAGCTCGATCCGCTCCGGGTGAAGCTGTTGCCGGCCGGAGTGCTGCTGCTCGAGAAGCTTTCCGAGCTGCTCGGTCAGCCGCTTCAGATCGGCAAGGGGGGGTTGCGCGAGGGCGTGATCCTCGAACAGCTCAGCGACGGCTCGAGTAACGGCTCGAGTAACGGCCGGCCGAGCGCCCTCGCCGCCTAGCTCGAGCCAACTGCGCGATGGCCAAGGCTCGCGAGATTTCCGGCCTCGAGCCCGGCGACGCCTATCGGCAGGTCGCCGTTCGCGTCGTCGAGGCGCGGGCGGCGGAGATGTTCGATCACGCCGAGGGCGTGCTCGACATCGGCGACATCGAGCGGCTGCACGACATGCGGGTGGCGACGCGGCGCCTGCGCGCAGCGCTCGAGATCTTCGCTCCGTGTTTCAACGAGGAGCGTTTCGGCGCGGTGCTCACCCAGGTCAAGTCGCTCGCCGACGCGCTCGGCGTACGCCGCGACCGCGATGTCGCACTGGTCACCTTCGACGGATTCGCCGGTGAGCTCGCGGCCGCCGATCGGCGCGGGATCGAGGGCCTCGCGAGCGAGTTTCGAAGCGAGCAGGCATCGGCGAACGAGGCGCTCGTCGAGGTCGTCTCGCCGCAACGACTTCAGGCGCTCTCGGATGAGATCGCCGAATTGGTCGGGCGATGAAGGCGAAGCGCGTCAAGAGACTCGATCCCGGCGGACCGCTCGCAGAGAACGCGGCGCGGATCGTCCGCGTCCGGCTCGAGGAGCTGCGTTCGTTCACGCCGCGCGCGCTCGAACCCGATGCGCTCACCGAGCAGCACGACATGCGGATCGCGGCAAAGCGGCTGCGCTACGTGCTCGAAGTGACCGGTTTCTGCTTCGGCCGCCCGGCGTCGAGCGCGCGCAACCGGGCAAAGGACCTGCAGAGTCTGCTCGGCGACATGCACGATTGCGACGTGATGCTTCCCCGCATTCGCGAGCATCGTGACCGGCTCCGCGCGCGCGACGCGGCCGCGCTGCGCCAGCGCGCCGGCGAGCAGGACGACATCGATCCGAGCCTGCTGCGCACGGCGCCGAACCGGACCGCCTACCGGGGCCTCGAGATGCTGATCGTCTACCTCGAGGCGCGCCGCCAGCACCTCTTCGGGCGCTTCAGCGAGTTCTGGACGAGACAGGAGAAGTCGGGCACCTGGGATCGGCTCGACGGTGCCGCTGAGGCCGAGATCGAACTTGCGAAGGAGCGCCGTCTCGCCGAGCAGGAGGCCGAGAGCGCGCGCGAAGAGCTCGAGCGGGCGGAGCGGGCGGGGCGGGAGGCTCGGGAGCGCTCCGAGCGCGCTCAGGCAGAGCTCGAGCGAACCGAGGTCGGGCGCGGAGGGACGTCTCAGGCGTAGCTTCGGCGCGCGCCTACGGTGCGCCCGGCGAGCTGTTCGAGCTCGCGCCGGAGCTCGAGCAAGAAGGGCAGCTCGGGGTGGGTCTCGCGCATCACCTCGAGCGTCTTCAGGTAGTGGTCGAGGCGCTCGCCCTCGGTCCCGGCGTGCTCGGCGCGGAGCTCCCGGCTCGTCGCGAGCTTGTCGGCGGCGTAGATCGCCGAGACGCAGCCGTCGCGGGCGACCCGGCGGCGATGCTCGGCCTTGCGCTCGGCATAAGGCTCGATCGACTCGTTCTCGGTCATCTCGGCGACGAGCCGCTCGACCTCGGGGCCGAAGCGCGAGCCGATTTCGGAGAGATCGGTGTCGGTGTCCTCGATCACGTCGTGGAGCAGCGCCGCCGCGAGCACGTCCTCGTCGGTGAAGCCATTGTCGTAGAGGACCTCAGCGACAGCGACGGGGTGTTCGATATCGGTGTCGCCGCGGCGGAAGAAAACACGGGCGGGGGTGAGAGCACCCCCGAAAAAAGAAGGGGGGGAGGGAGGAGCACGGGTGAGGG
>JBPCRS010000132.1:0-3447 GCA_050996575.1 Solirubrobacterales bacterium | reverse complement strand
GGCGTTTCGCATCTCTTCGTCCTCGCTCGCTCGCGTGCCTACCGGCACGCCACGCTCACTGCGTCCTCGACCTGCTCGGCCAGGCGTGCCCAGCCGCACGCGCGGTCGTGGAATCAACCATCTAGATGATCTCCCGAGCCGACGCGATCTCCGCCCTGACCGAAGACCGCTTCGACGTCGTTGTCGTCGGCGGCGGGATCACCGGCGCGGGCGTCGCCCTCGACGCGGCCTCGCGCGGCTATTCGGTTGCGATCCTCGAACGCCACGACTGGGCGGTCGGAACCTCGAGCCGCTCCTCGAAGATGGTTCACGGCGGTCTTCGCTACCTGCGTAACTTCGACCTCGGGCTCGTTCGCGAGGCGTTGCTCGAACGCCAGCTGATGGTCCAGCTGGCGCCGCATCTCGTCTACCCGACGCCGTTCCTCGTTCCGACGCTCGGCGACGACCGCCGCGACCGCAAGCTCGGGATCGGTCTCAACATGTACGACGTGATGGCGTCGACGCGGGTCGGCTCCTCGCGGCGCGAGCGCCAGGCACGCGAGCACGAGGCCGATTACTGGGCCCCGGACCGGCATCGCCAGATCCCGGCCGAGGAGGTGATCGAGCTGGTTCCTGCGCTCGTCGAGCGCGATCCGAAGTCGGCGTATCTGTTCTTCGACTGCCAGACCGACGACGTGCGGCTCGTCCTGACCGTGCTCGGCGAGGCCGAGCGCTACGGCGCCGTCTGCCTGAACGGCGCCGATGTCACCGGCCTGCTCGAGAAGGACGGCCGGGCCGACGGCGTCGACGTTTGCGACGGCGAGTCGGGCGAGAGCTTCGAGATCGCCGCCGACAACGTCGTCAACGCGACCGGGGTCTGGGCGGACCGGATCCGACCGCGCGAGATCCTCGAGGAGACCGAGGTGCCGCGGATCGCGCCGAGCCGCGGCACCCACGTGACGGTGTCGCTCGCGAAGCTTGCGGTCGAGCGCGCCGCCTGCATCATCCCCGCCGGCGAGGGCAGGACGATCTTCGCCCTGCCCTGGTACGGGCGCGCGCTGATCGGCACCACCGACCGCGACTACGACGGAGACATCAACCGCGTGCCGCCGTCGGGCGACGACATCGAGTATCTGCTCGATGCGGTCAACGACTACTTCGGTACCACGCTTTCTCGCGGCGATCTGACCGGGGCCTACGCCGGCGTTAGGCCGCTGATCTCGACCGGCGACCCGAAGAAGTCGGTCGACATCTCGCGCAAGGCCGAGCTCTATGAGACCTCGTCGGGGATGCTGACGATCACCGGCGGCAAGCTGACCACCTGGCGGCGGATGGCGAAGCAGACGGTCGACCGCCTGGTCGAGCGCGAGGGCCGCGAGGCGCCCTGCCGGACGACCGACATCCCGCTCGGGATGGCGGCGAGCGAGGCGGATCTGACTCCCGTCGAGGGCCTCGACGGGTCTTTGCCGGAAGGTGCCGTCAATCAACTCGCCTTTCGCTACGGCCACGCGGCGCGTAACGTCCTCGCCGTCGCCGCCGAACGTCCCGAGACCGCTGCCCCGATCGTTGAGGGTCGCCCCGACCTGCTCGCCGAGGTCGTGATCGCGGCCCGCGACGAGCAGGCGCGTTCGGTCGCCGACGTCCTCCTGCGCCGGACCCGGCTCGCGATCCTCGCCGCGCCGGAGCTGAGAACCGTCGAGGCGGTGGCTCCGGTTGCCGAGGCGCTCGGCTCCGTCCACGGCTGGGACGCTGTGCGGATCTCCGCCGAGGCTGCGCGCTGGCCGGAGGAGATGGCGGCCGAGGGCGTCGATCCGGCCTCCGCCACCTGACCGCCGGGCGAGTTCTTCTCACCCGTGGCTATTGTGCGCCTCGTGCCCAAGATGGACGACGCGCACATATCCGAGCTTCACGCGCTCGCCGCCGAGCTCGGCGTGCCCGGCTATCGGCTGATGCGCCGCTCCGAGCTGCTCGATGCCGTTCGCGAGGCCGGTGGCGAGCGCGACGTCGACAGCGTCGCGCGCTCGGAGCAGAAGGAGAAGCGCCGCGGCGACGAGTTGCCAAACGAGCGCCGCCCCTCCGAGGACAGGCGCGGGGGAGGGCGCGGAACGTGCGAGCGCCAGGGCGCGCGCCGCGGGCGCGAGCGCGAGCGCGCCCACGAGGCCGAGGAGGAGGTCGACGCGCTCGACGCCGAGCCGGTAAGCGGTGTGCTCGACATCCTGCCTCAGCGCTACGGCTTCCTGCGGCTGAAGGGCCTCGAGTCCGCCGACGGCGACGTCTACATCTCCGCCTCTCAGATCCGGCGCTGCGAGCTGCGACCCGGCGACGAGGTCAGCGGCCCGGCCCGTGAACCGCGCCGCGGTGAGCGCCACCGCGCGCTCGTCCACGTCGACAAGGTCAACGGCGAGGATCCGTCCGAGGACGGGCGCGGTGAGTTCGACGAGCTCACCCCGGTGCCGCCGACGCGGCGCCTGCCGCTCGAGTCGGTCGATGGAGACGAGGGCGTCCTCGTCCGCGCTGCTGACCTGCTAGCCCCGCTCGCCTACGGCCAGCGCGTGCTCGTCGCGACGACCCCGGGAGGGGGGCGGACGACGCTGCTGCGCGGTCTCGCCAGTGCGCTCGACTCGGCCGAGGGGCCGGAGCTGATCGTCTTGCTCATCGACGAGCGCCCCGAGGAGGCGACGCGGTGGCGGCGCGCCTTCCCCGAGTCGCGCCTCGCGATCGCGACCGCGGAGATGTCCGGCGCCGAGCAGGGCCAGGTCGCCGACCTTGCCCTCGCCCGCGCCAAGCGGATCGCCGAGTCCGGCGCCGACGCAGTCCTGATCGCCGACTCGCTCAGCCGCCTCGTCGCTGCCCGCGGACGGCTCGACGCCGCCAAGGCGCTGTTCGGCGCCGGGCGCGAGATCGAGGAGGAGAGCGCCGGCTCGCTGACCGTGATCGCGACCGTGTTCGAGGACGACGAGGTCGCCGACGCCATCGCGACCACCGAGAGCGCGCTGATCGCGCTCGATCCCGAGCTTGCCGCCGAGGGAGTCGTGCCGGCGATCGACGCCGCCCGCTCAAGGGTCAGCGGCGAGGAGGACCTACGGCAGGGCGACGAGCTCGACGCCGGGCGCCGGCTGCGCTCGGAGCTCGCCGACCTCGACCCGCGCGACGCCGCGACAAAGCTGCGCGAGCTGATCGATGGTTCGAAGACGAACGCGGAGTTGTTGGAGAAGCTGTAGATCACTGATTCGGCGGGGCGCCGGTGGGGCGGGGGCGTCGTTAACGCGTCGCGAGGGTTTGTGGTCGCGAGGGGCTTGTACGCCGAAATCGGAATGGTTTTGCACTTTGCCCCCGCACAGGTGGTCAACTGCAAAACGATCGGCAAAGTGGCCCCAGCTGCGGTCCCGCGGCCTACGAACTACGGCCGATAGGCGAGCCGGCCCCAGGACGGCTCGCGGGAGAGCTCGATCGGCTCCGAGTCGCGCT
>JBPCRS010000083.1:0-17202 GCA_050996575.1 Solirubrobacterales bacterium | reverse complement strand
GAGTGGGATCGTGTGGTCGTGCTCGCCCCAGACGACCATCGTCGGCACCGGGCCGAGCAGGTAGAGGCGATCGCGAGCCGAGACCCGCTGGCCGCGGACGTCGATCACCGACCGCAGCGTCTGCAGGAAGGCCTCGCGGGCGCCGGCCTGCTCGAGCGGTCGCAGGGCGCGGATGACGGCGCGCAGGTACTTGCCCTGCTTCGAGCCGCGCGTGTCGAGCGATGCCGCCGCTGCTGAGATCGCGGCGAGCACACGTGGATGAGCGGCGGTCCAGACCGCGGCCGAGGCTCCCGGGAGCGCCGCCCCTCGCAGCATCGGGCTGACCTCGTGGCCGAGGCCGCCACTCGAGACGAGGACGAGGCGGCCGACGCGCTCGGGGAACTGCCAGAAGAACTGCATCGCAATCCCGCCGCCGAGCGAGTGGCCGACGAAGCTCGCGCGGGGCACGTCGATCGCGACGAGCAGGTCGCGAATCGCCGCGGCGTGGGCGCCGATCGAGTAGTCGCCGCGCGGGGTAGCCGAGTCACCGTGGCCGATCAGGTCGGGGGCGATCACCCGATGGCTCTCGGCCAGCTTCAGGGCGACATCGCGCCAATGCCGCGAGGAGTTGACCATGCCGTGGATCAGCACCACCGGCGGCCCCTCGCCGATTGCTCGATAGACCGCCCGGTGGCCGTGAAGCTCGACCTCCCAGGCCTCGAATCCGTCTTCGGCATCGATCATCGTCGGCGGGCACCCTATACAGAGTGCTCTCCAGAAGCCGTTAATCCCGCAAAGTGCGAAAACCCTGACCCGTGGGCCCTGGACATCAACCCGACGCGGGGGTAACTTCGCCTTGCGACCGGGAGAGAGAAGGAGGCGCCGAGCCAGGCGAACTCGCTCTCGAAGGTGGTCGGCAAAAGCTTCTCAGTGCGAAGGCTACGCACGGGCAGGCCTAGCTCGCGCCACCACCGGTCGTGTTTTCGTTCCCCTTCGCGAAGGGGCCTCGCCGGGATCGTCCGAGCCCGTCCGTAGCTTGCCCCTCGCGGCAGATGCCGACGGCCGAGGGGGCCTGCCCCTCCCCGGCTGCGCGACCGGGGCGCGGTCTCCGGGAGTAGGGCGCTGCGGAGCCGGAACCCCCGGATGCTCCTCGGCTAGCCCGCCCGCTCCCAACCTTGTGCCCGCAACAGCGAGGCCCCTCGCGTCGGGCCCACGATCGCGCTGCCCGGCCGGGACTGCTCCGCGACTACTTGATGAACAGGATCTCGGAGTACTTCGGCAGCGGCCAGAGGTCGTCGGCGACGACCTTCTCGAGCGCGTCGGCGGCCTCGCGGACCGTCGCCATCGCCGCGATCTGGCTGTCGCGCGCGTAGACCGCGAGCTCGATCCCCTCGACGCCGTCGGGGTAGATGTTCGCCGTGTCGAGCGCCTCGATCGCCGAGAGCAGGTCATCGACCAGGGGCCGCACCTGCTCGCCGAGCGCGCCGACCTCGGCCGAGTCGATCAGCGCCAGGTAGGACAGCGCCGCCGGCAACAACATCGTCCGGGCGATCGACTGGGTCGTCTCGGCCTCGATGTTGGCGCGGACGATGTACTGCTCGATCCAGACCTCGAAGCGTGATTCGAGCTCGCGCTTCGAGAGCACCTCATAGCGCTCGAACACGGCGACCGTGTCGTCGGCGAGCACCTCGGGCAGCGCGTCGGGCGTCGTCCGCAGGTTCTTCAGCCCGCGCTTCTCAGCCTCGGCGTGCCATGCCTCGTCGTAGTTGTCTCCGGCGAAGAGGATCTGCTTGTTCTGAGCGTAGGAGTCGCGGACGACCGCCGTAACCCCTTCAGCGACGTCGCCTTCGGTTGCCTCGAGCTTGTCGGCGAGCTCGTCGATCGCCTCGGCGACGATCGTGTTCAGCACCGTGTTCGGGAAGGCGAGCGACCCGCTCGAGCCGACCGTGCGGAACTCGAACTTGTGGCCGGTGAAGGCAAACGGCGAGGTCCGGTTCCGATCGCCGCCGTGCATCGGCAGCTGCGGCAGCGCCTGGGCGCCGAGGCCGAGGAACGACCCGGGAGTATGCGGGTCGCCCTCGCCGGACTCGATCGCGGCGAAGACCTTCTCGAGCTCGGCGCCGAGGAAGATCGAGATGATCGCCGGCGGCGCCTCGTTGGCGCCGAGCCGGTGGTCCTGGCCGATGTCGGCGACCGAGGCGCGGAGCAGGCCCTGGTGCTTGTTCACAGCCTGAATCACCGCGGCGCAGAAGAAGAGGAAGTTGAGGTTGTCGGCCGGTGTATCGCCCGGGTCCATCAGGTTCGAACCGGTATCGGTCCCCATCGACCAGTTGTTGTGCTTGCCGGAGCCGTTGACGCCGGCGAACGGCTTCTCGTGCAGCAGGCAGACGAGGCCGTAGCGGCGGGCGACGTTCTGCATCACCTGCGTCGTCAGCTGCTGGTGATCGGAGCCGACGTTCGAGTTCTCGAACACCGGCGCGAGCTCGTACTGGCCCGGCGCGACCTCGTTGTGGCGCGTCTTCACCGGCACGCCGAGCTTGAGCAGCTCGAGCTCGGTCTCCATCATGCAGGCGAGGATCCGCTCGGGAATCGAGCCGAAGTAGTGGTCATCGAGCTCGTGGCCCTTCGGCGGCTTGGCGCCGAACAGCGTCCGGCCGGTGGTGACCAGGTCGGGGCGCTCGAAGTAGTACTGCTCGTCGATCAGGAAGTACTCCTGCTCGGGACCGACGGTGGTGAAGACTTGCGCGGCCTCGCTGTCGCCGAGCAGGCGCAGCGCGCGCAGGGCCGAGCGCGACAGCGCGTCCATCGAGCGCAGCAGCGGGATCTTTCCGTCGAGCGCCTCGCCGGTCCAGGAGGCGAAGGCGGTCGGAATGCAGAGCAGTGCCCCGTTCGGGTTCTCGAGGATGAACGCCGGGCTGGTCGGGTCCCAGGCGGTGTAGCCGCGCGCCTCGAACGTGGCGCGGATGCCACCGGTCGGGAACGAGGAGGCGTCTGGCTCGCCCTGGATCAGCTCCGATCCGGAGAACTCGGCAAGCGACCCGCCGCCGGGGCCGTCGGGCTCGAAGAAAGAATCATGCTTCTCGGCGGTCAGGCCAGTAAGCGGCTGAAACATGTGGGTGAAATGGGTGGCGCCGCGTTCGAGGGCCCACTCCTTCATCGCGTTCGCGACCTCGTCGGCGAGGTCGGCGTCGAGAGCCTCGTCGGACTTCAGCGTGCTCTGCAGGCGTTCGAACGTCTCGGGGGCGAGTCGTTCCTTTTGCACCTGGAGCGAGAAGACGTTGGCGCCGAACGGATTGTTATCGGGCTGGGTCAGATCGGTCTGACCGAGCGCGTCGCCGTTCGGGCTCCACTGTGCCGCCGTGACGTTCTGCTGACGAGTCCTGATCATGTGAGTGCGTTTCCTCCTGACGCTGGCGACGCCCACTTGGGCGTCGCGTAGGTGCCGCTTCGACTCCGTTCTACCTCGTGACGACGAGGAGAGTAGGAGTACCCCGATATCACGAGCTTATCCCGCTGTCCAAAGATCGGGCGGAGGGCTTCGACAGCGCGGCGCCGCGTTGGCGAACCGGCCCGGGTTGCGAGACTCCCGGGATGACCGAGGTGGATGCCGAAGGCCCGATTCGCGGGCGAGGAGCGCGCACCGCGCGAATCGGCCGGGTTGCGGCCGGCGGCGCGTTCCGCTGGGCCGGCGACAGAATCGACACGCGCGGAACCGACGAGGACCAGCGCCGGCGCCGAGGCGATCGGATGGTCGCGACGGTTGATTCGCTCGTCGACCAGCTCGCGGCGATGCGCGGCGCGGCGATGAAATTCGGCCAGGCGCTCTCGACCGTCGAGTTCCCCGGGCTCGACCCCGAGCAGTCGGAGTATCTGCGCGGCCGGCTCGCCTCGCTGCGCGACGACGTGCCCGCGGTCGGCTGGGGAGAGATGTCGAAGCTGATGACCGAGGAGTGGGGCGAGAAGCCCGAGCGTGTGCTCGCCTCGATCGATCGCGAGCCGGCGGCGGCGGCGAGCATCGGCCAGGTCTACCGGGGTGAGACCAAGGAGGGGCTCGAGGTCGCGATCAAGGTCCAGTACCCGGGGATCGGGGAGGCGGTCGAGACCGATATGCGCAACCTGCGAATGCTCTCGCCGGTAATGCGGCGAATGATGCCGGGGCTCGACGTCAAGCAGGTCCTGGCCGAGCTCGCCGAGCGAATCACCGAGGAGTGCGACTACGAGCTCGAGGCCGCCAACCACCGGCGCCTTGCGCGTTTCTGGAGCGACCATCCGTTCATCCGCATCCCGATGGTCGACACCGAGCTCAGCCGCCGACGGGTGCTGGTCACCGAGTGGGTCGACGGGCTCGACTTCGAGACCGTTGCCGAGGAACCGGACGAGGTCCGCGACCGCTACGCCGAGCTCGTCTACCGCTTCTTCTACTCGAACGCGCTCGAGCTCGACCTCGCGCTCGGCGACCCGCACCCGGGCAACTACCTGCTCTGCCCGGACGGCCACGTCGCCTTCTTCGACTTCGGCATGGTCCGGCGGCTGCCGGCCGGTTACCTGCGCCGCGAGGCTGTGATCTTCGCCGCCGTTCGCGAGGGCGACACCGATGCCCTGCAGCGCGGGCTGACCGAGCTCGGCTACCTCTCGGGCGAGGCCGAGAGCTGGGACCCGGCGCTCCTGATCGAGCACATGCGCCAGATCTCCTGGTGGCTCGAGGCCGAGGAGCCGGTCCGGCTCGCGCCCGAGGACCTCTGGCGATCGACCGAGCGGCTGCGCGAGCCGGGCGGCGAGGAGCTGATCGCGCAGATGCGGCGGATGACGCTGCCGCCCGAGGCGCTGCTGCTACGGCGGATGGAGGGCCTGCTCTTCCAGTTCGCGTCCACCCTGCGAGCCCGAGCCCCCTGGGGCGCCCTGTTCCGCGAGCTCGTCGAGGGCGCCGAACCCGTCGGCGAGCTCGGCGCCGCCCACGCCACCTGGCTCGCGCGCGTTTAGATTTAGAAGGTGAGCGAAGGCGCAGAATCGCGGGAGGAGTACGCGCATGTATTGGCGATTCCGACGCGGTGGCATGACAACGACGTTTACGGGCATGTCAACAACGTCGACTACTACGCTTTCTTCGACACGGTTATCAACAGCTGGCTGATCGAGGAGGGCGGGCTCGACATCCACGCGGGCGAGGTGATCGGGCTCTGCGCGGAGTCGCACTGCCGCTTCCTCGCCGCGATCGCCTTCCCCGAGACGATCGAGGCGGCGCTGCGGGTGAGGAAGCTCGGCAGCTCGAGCGTCCGCTACGAGATCGGGCTCTTCCGCCAAGGCGATGAGGAACTACTCGCGACGGGGTGGTTCGTACACGTCTTCGTCAAGCGCGAGGGTCGGCGGCCCGCTCCGATCCCGGAGCACGTACGAGCCTCGCTGGAGCGGCTGAGGGTGGACGGGTGAGGACGCGGACGGCGGTGCTCGAGCGGATGGAGGCGCCGAAGCCCTACGCCGAGTCGCGCCCGATCGAGATCGCCGAGGTCGAGCTCGACCCACCTGGGCCCGGCGAGATCATGGTCGAGATCCGCGCCGCCGGCCTCTGCCACTCCGACCTTTCGGTGATCGACGGCTCGCGGCCGCGGGTGATGCCGATGGCGCTGGGGCACGAGGCCGCGGGCGAGGTCGTCGAGCTCGGCGCCGGGATCACCGGGTTCGATCTCGGCGACCACGTCGTCCTCGCCTTCGTCCCCGCCTGCGGGCACTGCGAGCCCTGTCGCGGCGGCCGCACCGCCCTCTGCGAGCCGGGGGCCGCGGCGAACACGGCAGGGACCCTGCTAGCCGGCGAACGCCGGCTTCATCGCGACGACGGCACCGAGCTCAATCACCACCTCGGCGTCTCCGCTTTCAGCGACCGGGTCGTCGTCGACGCCGGCTCGGCCGTCCGGGTCGAGGCCGACCTCCCTTTCGACGTCGCCGCTCTCTTCGGCTGCGCCGTGCTCACCGGGGTCGGCGCGGTCGTCAACAGCGCCGGCGTCCGCGCCGGAGACAGTGTCGCCGTCTTCGGCCTCGGCTGCGTCGGGCTCTGCGCGCTGCTCGGGGCGGTCGCCTCCGGCGCGCGCGAGGTCGTCGCCGTCGACGTGATCGAATCGAAGCTCGAGCTCGCCGCGGAGCTGGGAGCAACGACGACGATCGCCGGCGGAGAGAAAGCCGTTGAGGCCGTCCGCGAGGCAACGGGCGGCGGCGCCGACCACGTGATCGAGACGGCCGGCTCGGAGGTCGTCCTCGCCGAGGCCTATGCCGCGACCCGCCGCGGCGGCACGACCGTCACCGTCGGCCTTCCCCACCCCTCGCGAATGCTCTCGATCTCGGCCGCCGGGCTGGTCGCCGAGGAGCGCACGCTGAAAGGTTCCTACCTCGGCTCCTGCGTGCCCGCCCGCGACATCCCCCACTTCATCCGCCTACATCGCGCCGGCCGGCTCCCGGTCGAGCGACTGATCAGCGACCGGATCGGACTCGACGAGCTGAACGAAGGGTTCGACCGGCTCGCGAGCGGCGAGGCGCTGCGCCAGGTCGTTGTCCTCTGATCGTGGCCCGTGTCTGCACGATCGGCGTCTACGAAATCGACGACCCGAGCGGCGGCAGTCGCTGGCCTTCCTGCGGGCTCAGATCGCGGGCGAACACTTCGGGCGGTCTCATCGCCACCTCCCAGGTCGGGACATGGCGAGTGATTCGCCACCGGCCTGGAGTTTCCGGTCGAACGTTTATGGAAGGGCCACTAGCACGGGGAAGCCTTAGCGTTTCATCTGGTCCCGTGCTGGGAGTCGCTGGTTCCAGTTGCATCGGAGTCCGTCGCTGATCCCTGACCTTCGTCGACGCCGCTGGCCTCTGACGGTCCCTTGGCTCCCGGCGCTCCATCCGAACCGTCATGCGGCCTCAGGCTGATTCCGCTGCCACGTACAGTGAAAAGCATGTAGCCGATTGCTGGGACCATGATGATCAGGACCGCGAGAAAAATGTAGCTGTTTCCACTGATCTCAGCGAGAAGCATGAGCAACCCCCCGCCTTTCGGAGATGTACGCACCCGGGAGATGAATCACGTTCGAATTTCGTCTAAGCACGACGCTCCTTCGGTTGAAGACTTGTAATCCCAAGCGGACGGATCGCAGAGCTCATGCGATAAACGAAAGGCTTCGATCCAGGCCGGTCAGCTCGAAAACTCGATGAACCGAGTCGGTTCCTCGTCGTAGATGAAAATTGGTAGCCGCCGGCTTTGGCGCGCTTGTCGGCGAGATAAATCGCCCTGATTCCCGGTGTTTCATCTACCTGCACTGGGCTGCTCATAGCAAGTAGTACGCCTGAGGCGGTCGAACGGATCACAGTCAAGCCGCAAACCGCTTTAGAGCGACGCGCCCGACTGGATTCGAACCTGTGACCTTCGGTTTCGTAGACCGTTCTTGAACGCTTCCAGAAGGCCCACCACCTGAGCACTTTTCGAGAAGATTTCCCTGCTAGACCGCCGGTTTCTTGTCCACCGAAAAGGACCGCTACGGCCCGCCTCAATCCCCTACGCGCCTACGCGCCGTAGGCGGGACGTAGGCGAACATTGACGAAGAGGCAGCTCCTAGTAGAGCCCGTCGAGCACCAATAGTTCCTCTTCATCAGGCGGGCTCGGAGATTCTCAAAGCCCACCGCTAAAGACTCTTCGGACCGGCCGCCGGGCGAGATTGCGACCTGTGGTCTCGGACGCGTTCCGGCACCTCCGGGGACGGATCACGTTAGCCGCGATACTGCCCGGTCATGACTCGGTACGACGAGCTCATTCGCGGTGGTTATCAGGCGATGAACCGGCTGCCGAACTGGGTGCAGCGGCTCGTCTCGATCGGCCGCGTCCCGGCCGATTCCGAGGAGACGCGGCTGCGCAAGTCGGTCCTCGTCCTCTCGGCGTTGCTGATGACATGCCTGTCGTCGATCTGGGTGGTGACGTACGCGCTCCTCGGCCTCTGGGAATCGGCTGCGATCCCGTTCGTCTATCAGCTGGCTTCCGCCGCGAGCATCCTCGCCTTCACGCGAACGCAAAGGTTTATCGTGTTCCGTCGCAGCCAGCTGCTCATGAGCCTGATCTTCCCTTTCGTGCTTCAGTGGAGCCTAGGGGGTTTCGAGAACGGCTCCGTCGTCTGTCTGTGGGGAATCACCTCCCCGCTGGGCGCGCTCATGTTCGTCGGAGCCCGTCAGTCGGTCCCATGGTTTGCGGGCTTCGTCGGCCTGGTCGGGCTCTCGACAGCACTCGACTCCTCGCTCGCCGCATCGGCACCCGAGATTCCACAGGCGACCCTGATTGTCTTCTTCGCGCTCAACCTCCTCGGCGTCGCAACCACCGCGTACGCGCTTCTGCAGTACTTCGTGCGCGCTCGGGAGCGGGTGGCGGCCGAGCTCGCGCGCCAGCACCTGGCGCTCGAAGTCGAACAGGAGAAGTCCGAGCGACTGCTCCTCAATGTCCTTCCCGAACCGGTGGCGAATCGCCTCAAGGAAAGCGAGGAGATCATCGCCGACGAGTTCTCCGAGGTTACGGTGCTGTTCGCCGACCTGGTGGGGTTTACGCAGCTGGCCGAACGCATGCCGGCCGACGAGCTGGTGGCGCTCCTCAACAGGATCTTCGCCCGCTGGGACGTGCTCGCCGCCGAGCGGGGCGTCGAGAAGATCAAGACGATCGGCGACGCCTACATGGCCGCGGCCGGAGTACCGGTGCGTCGCGACGACCATGCCGAGGCAGTCGCATCCCTGGCGCTTGCGATGCAGCCCGAGGTCGAGAGTTGCTCGGAGGTCCTCGAGCATGAGTTGAGGTTGCGAATCGGAATCGACAGCGGCCCCGTCGTCGCCGGCGTCATAGGCCGGTCGAAATTCATCTACGACCTCTGGGGCGACACCGTCAACACCGCCAGCCGGATGGAGTCGCACAGCCTTCCCGGCGCGATCCAGGTCACGGAAAGAGCCCGAGACCGTCTGACCGGTCGCTTCGACCTACGCCACCGAGGCATGATCGAGATCAAGGGGAAGGGTCGGATGGCGAGCTACCTGCTCGTCGGTGAGAAGTGAGCGCCGCACCACATTCGCACCACATTCGCACTGCCTATCGTGCGGTCCAGGGCGGTTCTGTGCGGTCGCCGCATCAATCGTTCAGCCGAGTCGTAGAGGCTCTAGCAAGCCACAAATGGCTTGCTAGCGCAGCGCGCCCGACAGGATTCGAACCTGTGACCTTCGGTTTCGTAGACCGACGCTCTATCCGGCTGAGCTACGGGCGCGGGTTCGGGGACGGTACCCCGGACGGGCGATTGTAGGGCTCGTCAGGTGGCGCGATCACTCGCCGCCGCCTCCTCCTCCGCCGCCTGAATCGCCACCGCCCCCGCCACCGGAGTCCCCTCCGCCGCCCGAGTCGCCACCGCCACCCCCAGAGTCGGAGCCACCGCTCCAGCCGGAGCTGTCGGTGGACCAGGTCGACCCTCCGAACTCGAGTCCCGCCGCACCCGTCGAGGGGGAGTCGGAGCTCGCCGGCGGGGCGATCCCGTTCGCCTCGCAGACCTCGAGCAGCGCTCCCTTCAGCCCGGGCACCGAGCCAACTTCGGTCGCCTGGCCACTCGTCGGGTCGACCCCATATTGACGACAGACCTCCTCCATCTGCTGTAGTACTCGGTCGTCCCCGGGCGGAGACTGATCCTGGAGATAGAGCCACCACCAGTTCAGGTCGTTCGGCTCGTGGCGGACGATTCGCGGCTCGCGCCGCCGTCGGAGGAAGTCGAAGAGCCCCACGCCGGCGAGATTACCGACGTGCCCAGGCGGGTATCAGGCCCCTACCCCACGGAAGGAGGAAGGGATATGTACATCGGAATCGGAGCGCTGCTCGTAATCATCGTGCTCGTCATCCTGCTCGCGTAATCACCGCCCTACGATCCCGCCGAATGAGCGTCGAGGCGGGAATGAAATCGCTGCTGGCGCGGCGCGCGGCCGATATCGAGGCCGGCGCCGAGCCGGTTGGCTGGAAGATCGGGCTGAACGTGCCCGAGGTCCAGCAGCGCCTCGGCCTCGAAGGGCCGGTGGTGGGCTACCTCACCAGCGAAGGCTTGATCGCTCCCGGCGAAACGATCTCGATCGAGGCCTGGAAGGTCCCGATGATCGAGCCCGAGGTCGCTATCCGCGTCGGCGAGGACGGGGAGGTCGCGGTGATCTCCCCTGCGCTCGAGCTCGTCGACATCGACCGGCCCCTGGACGACATCGTCGGGGTGCTGGAGGGCAACGTCTTCCACCGCGGCGTCTGCTTTGGCGCCGAGGCACCGGGGGACGCATTGGCGGGCGCCTCCTGCCGCTTGGTCGTCGACGGCGTGGAGGAGCGCGCCACCGATGAGCTGATCGATGCGGCCGAGATCCTGGCCTACGTCCGCGGCTTCCTGGCCCGGCACGGCGTGACTCTTGCGCCTGGCGAGCGCATCATCGCGGGCTCGCTCACCCCGCCCGTCTCGCTCGAGCCCGACAGGCGCATCGAGCTCGACCTCGGTCCGATCGGGTCGCTGTCGCTCTCGACAAGGTGAGCTTACGGCTCTCGAGTCGCTCCCCTGGAGTCGTTCCCCGGTACAGGAGCCTGCGCTCCTCGACGGTCGCCTCGAACTTGGTCCGCTCCATCCGCTTCCAGGGAACGGGCTCGTCGGCCGCCGTGATCACTCGCCACGGCTCCTTCACGGCCATAACGGTACCGCTAGACCCACTCGACCACCGGCCGTTCGGGATCGACGCGAAAGCTCGCCCAGGTCCTGATCTCCGACTTCGGCTCGAGCACCGAGACCGGCCCGCGGAAGTCCACCCGCAGCTCCTCGGTCGTCGCCTCGAGCACCGCGTAGCCGCGGTTGACCGTGTCGACGTGGGCGAAATGCGGGTTGACCTCACGCAGGCGCTGGGTGACGAACTCGGTCGATGACGAGTCCTCCGGCACGCCGAGCGCCTCGGAGACCCCCTGGGCGATCCCCTCGGAGGAGATCGAGCCCCCGACGAACTCGGTCGCCGCGGCGGTCCCGTTCGAGCGCCCCGTGGTCGTCACCGAGCCGGCGAAGAAGGTGTGGATGTCGCCGCTGACGACGGTAACGCCGTCGATCTGCCGGTCGAGCAGGAACTGCATCAGCTCGCGGCGCTCGACCTCGTAGCCGTCCCACTGGCTGTAGTTGAACGACTGCCCCGGGTAGAGGTCGAGCGACATCATCATCAGCGAGTTGCCGAGGACCTTCCAGCGCGCGCCGGACCGCTCGAGCCCGCCCTTGAGCCACTCCTTCTGGGTCCCACCGAGCATCGTCAGCGCCGGATCGGAGGCCTGGGGACACGGCTTCGGCGGGATCGCGAAGCCGCAGACGTAGTTCGAGGCGTAGGAGTGCAGGTCGAGCATGAACAGCTCGGCCGATCGGCCGAGCGGGATCGAGCGGTAGATCCGCGCGGAGTTGCCGGCGATACGCGGCACCGGCAGATGCTCGAAGAAGGCGCGGCGGCCGTTGCGGACCCGCTTTTCGTAGGGGACGCGGCGCTCGCGGCCCTGGGTCTCGCCCTCGTGCGGGCCCTGCCAGCCCGACTCGAGCTCGTGGTCGTCCCAGACGCAGGCGAACCCGTGCGCAGCGTGGGTCGCCTGTAGGTCGGGGTCGGATTGGTAGAGGTGGTACTTCTCGCGATACTCGGCGAGCGTCTGCGCCTCGCCGTCGCCGGCCGGGCCGATCGTGTCCTCCCGCGGGCCGTCGTCGTCGGTGAGCTCGTAGATGTAGTCGCCGAGCGAGACAACGAGGTCGAGGTCCTCCTCGGCTAGACCGGCGTGAGCCGTGTAGTAGCCGGGCTGCCAGCCCTGGCAGGAGAAGAAGCCGATCCGCACCGGCTCCGCCGAGTCGGGCGGGCGGCGGGTGCGGAAGCTGCCGACCGGGGAGCTTCGGCGCTTCGTCTCGAACCGGTACCAGTAGCGCTCGCCGGGCTCGAGCCCGCGGATCGTCTTGCGGGCGGTGAAGTCGGAGTTCGGGCGAATCCGCGTCTCGCCTGCCTTGACGATCTTGCCGAAGCCGGGATCGGCCGCAACCTCGAACCGCACCCGCCCGTTTTGCTCGACCCGCGCCAGCCGCGACATCAGGATCGCCGAGCGCTGGCCGGGGAAGCCAGCGAGGACGCCGGTCTCGAAGCGGCCCTCGGCGAGCAGCGGCGGGCGCAGTCGCGCCCAGCCGGGAACGGCGCCGCCGATCGCCAGCGCCGCCGAGCCCACGGCGGCGTGGCGGACTACGTCGCGACGGGTGAGCTCGCTCATGGCTGGCCGTTGACCGCCGCGATCAGCAGGATCGAGGCGGCGGTGTAATCGATCGCGGGCTCGGAGTTGACGTAGTTGGCGCGGCGATCCTCGTAGGAGGACTTCGAGGTCGAGAATTTGGCGAAGGCCGAGCGGCCCTTGCCGAAGCCCTGCTCGGTGAGCTGGTCCAGCGGCGCCGGGCCACCGACCACGGCGCCGTTGGGAAGGCCATCGCCGAAGACGCTGGCCCAGTGGTGGGGCTCGCGTGGCGCCTTCGGCCCGAAGCCGGTGACGAAGCTGGCCCCCCAGGGGTTTCGCCCGAGCAGATAGTCGCGGCCACCGGCGGCAACCGCGAGGCCGTCGGCGGCGACTCCGGTGCGGCCCGCGAGCGCCGCCGCGGTGCCGTAGCTGCCGGTCTCCGCCGTGGTCCCCCATGAGAACGGCCCGGGGTTCGCGAAGGCGGTCTGGCGTGCGATCGTGCGGGCGTCGCTCGCCGCCTCCCCGAGGGTCGCGCAGCCGAAATCGCGCGCGGCAGAGTCCGCCACGGGCGGTGACCCGAGCCCGCCGCAGAGATCGGCCGCGGCCAGCGAGCCGAGGTCGTAGACGCCGAAGCCGATCCGGCTGGGCGAACCGCGCAGGTAGTCGACCGCATCGGCGAGGAAGACCTCCTCGCCGGTCAGGCGGAAGAGCATCGCCGCGCCGGCGGCGAGGTCGTCCTCGAAGCTATCGGTGAAGTAGAAGTCGCCGGCCACCTCGGGCAGGCCGCGCAGGGGCGCCGCCGCAGCCTCGCCCGCCGCGTACCACTCGCGCGCCTGCTGGGTAAGCGCCGTCCGACCGGCGCCGGCCGGCGCCCGCATCGCCGCCAGCGCCAGCGCCGCCGCCGCCTTGCCGGCGACGTCGCCGCCGGTCCCCGGGTAGGCGACCCGCTGGCCGATCCCCGGCTTCGAGGCGGCGTCGTCGCTCGCCGGGTCGCGGAAGCCCTCGTCGTGGTCGCGCGCGTCGCCGAGCTGGGCGATGAACAGGCCGGGCTCGGGATGCGCCGCGACCAGCCAGCGGATACCGACGTCGGCCTCGGAGTTGAGCGCGGCCGCATCGGCGGGGTCGAGCAGGGCCGCGAGCTGCAGCGCGGTCGCGGCGAAGGCGGTCGTCTGCGTGAAATGAATCATGTCGCCGGCGTCCATCCAGCCGCCCTGGAGAGCGATCCGCCGGCCGTCGGGAAGGACGGCGTCGTTGAGGTGCGCCGGGCCGTGCAGGAGCGCCGGCTCGGTGCCGTCGCGATTGGTCGCGAAGTAGTCGAGCATGGTCTGAAGCGCCGGGCGAGCCCCCTCGGTGAGGACGAGCCACGGCTTCGAGCGCGCACCGGCGGCGGCGACGCGGTAGCTGCCGGGTTCGCCGATCGCGCTGATGTCCGCCGTGTAGGCGTGCTTCCAGGGGCCGCTGAAGCCCTTCGCCGGTCGCAGCTTCCCGCCTACCGCCTCACCCGGGCCTTCGACCTCGAACCGCTCGCCGCCGAGGTTGCGGTCGGAGGCAACGATCGCGACCTTCGCGTCGGCGGGCGCGCTCGGACCGCCGGTGCGGATCACCGTCGGCACGCCCTTCGCGAGGGCGGCGCCCGGTAAAGCGAGGAGCCCGGCAGCCGCGAAAGCCAGAGCGATGCGCGCCATCCGGGTAGGCTCGCGGCGCGAGCCGTGAGCGAGCGCCTCTCCTCCTCCGACATGTCGAGCCTGCTCGCCGAGCGGGGCCCGATCCACGTCCACGTCGGGGCGACGATCGTCCTCGACGGGGAGCCGCCCCCGTACGACGAATTCCTCGATCACGTGCGCACCCGGCTCAACCTTGTCCCTCGCTTCCGCCAGCGTGTAACCGAGGTGCCGCTCGGGCTCGCCAACCCCGTCTGGTCCGACGACATCGATTTTGACCTCGAGTGGCATGTCCGCCATGTCGCACTTCCCCGTCCCGGCAATATGGCACAGCTTCGCGACCTCGTCGGCCGGGTGATGTCGGAGCCGCTCGACTTCACCCGGCCGCTCTGGCAGCTCTACTTGATCGAGGGACTCGAGGGCGGTCGCCACGCAGCGATCTCGAAGACCCACCACGCGCTCGTCGACGGCGTCTCCGCGGTCGACGTCGGCACGATCATGCTCGACCCGAACCCCGAGGGAACCGAGATGGAGATCGCCGAGGAACGCCTCGATCCCGACGAGCCCAGCCCGGAGATGCTGCTGATCCGCGGTGCCCGCGACCGCATCCGCAAGCCGCTCAAGGTCGCACGCAAGGCGGCGCTCGGCGCCGTGACGATGCCGCGCGAGACCGCCGGCAGGGTGATCAAGACGGCGGAGGGCTTCACCAGCCTCGCCGCCGGCGGCCCAAGTGCGCAGAAGATGTCGATCAACGTCGAAATCGGCCGCGACCGGCGGGTCGGGTATGCGGCGACGAGCCTGCAGCGGATCAAGGACGCTCGCGGGTCAAACGGCGCCACGGTCAACGACGTCATCCTCTCGGTCGCGACAGGGGCGCTTCGGTCCTTCCTCGAGGCGCGCGGCGAAGTGGTTCCGGCGCAAATGGTCGCCCTGGTGCCGATGTCGATCCGCCGCCCCGAGGAGGAGCACGACCTCGGCAACCGGATCGCGACCCTGATGGTGCCGCTGCCGCTCGGCGAGCGCGACCCGGGCCGGCGGCTGGAGAAGATCCGCGAGGCGACGAAACGGCTGAAGGAGTCAGAGCAGGCGCGCGCCGCCTCTTTGGTGATCGAGGCCACCGGCTGGGCGCCGCCGACGATCAACCGCGTGCTCTCGGCGGCGATGTCGCGGCCGTTGACCTGGAACCTGGTGATCTCGAACGTGCCCGGCCCGCAGCTTCCGTTCTACCTGCTCGGCAAGAGGATGCGCGAGGTTTATCCGTTCGTGCCGCTCTCGCCGCAGGGCCACGCGCTCTCGATCGGCATCGTCAGCTACGACGGCGGCGTCTACTTCGGCCTCGCCGGCGACCGCGACGTGCTCGCCGACGTCGACGACCTCTCCGCCGCGATCGAATCTGCGATCGACGAGCAGACGGCCGAGAACTAAGGCTCGATGAAGACGGGGGCGCCGATCGGGGCGCGGTCGGCGAGCGCTTTGAGGTCGGCGTCGTCGAGGCGGAGGCCGACGGCGACGCCCGCCTCGCCCTCACCACCGTGGATCGAGATCCGGTCGCCGGTCGGCGAATCGGGGCCGAGCGCACCGCTGACCGCGGTCAGAGCGAGCGCGCCGGCGCCGAGTGAGGGACTGACGCCGGCCGGCAGTTTGTCGCTGACTCCGTGGCGCCCGAGCGGAATCGCCTGCTCGCCGCTGACCGTCGCCCGGTAGGACTCGGCCACCTTGCCGTCGCGGCGCAGGTCGACGACACGGTCTCCGAGAACGATGCGCAACGACCAAGGCGTCGCGTCGAGATCCAGCCGCTCCGGCGCGAATCGGATCCAGCCGAGCGGTCGAGATCCGGCAAGCTCGGTCTCGACGCCCAGCCACGGACCCTCGCGCTCGGCCAGGGCGAGAGCGGTCGGCGCACCGAATGCGGTCTCGCCGCCGACGAAGCCGATCGGCTCTCCGACGGGCGCATCGAGGACCTCAGTCGGCTCCCCTGGGAGGACATTGACGAGGCCGTGGCCCTCACCCTCGATCGCCGCTTCGACGTCGGCGGCGCTCGGAGCGGCGGAGCCGGGCTCCTGGCTGACCCCACTCGGCGGCGCGGTCGGGTCGGAGTTGCCCTCGAAGCGGTCGGAGAGCAGCGCCAGCGCAATCACTCCGAGGCCGACGACAGCGAGCGCGGCGGCGAAGACCAGCCCGGGGCGGTACCGATCCTCCAACGGGATCTTCAATTGATTCTCCCTTTCATCAAGCGGAGAGGGAGGGATTCGAACCCTCGAGAGAGCTTGCGCCCCCTACTCGCTTAGCAGGCGAGTGCCTTCAGCCACTCGGCCACCTCTCCGGGGCCCGAGATTGTAGATGCGGCGGATACGCTCGCCCCGATGTCGAAGTCGACGGACGAGAGCCTCCACCGGCGCTACGAGCGCGCCTTCGCCGATCTCGAGCCGCCGTTTGCCTACGTCGACCTCGACGCCCTCGATCGCAACGCTCGCGACATGCTCGCGATGGCGTCCGGAAAGCCGATCCGCCTGGCCTCGAAGTCGGTGCGCTCGACCGAGGTACTACGCCGTGTGCTCGCGCTTGACGACGGCTTCCGCGGCCTGCTCACCTTCACCCTGCCCGAATCCCTCTGGCTCGCCGAGCTCGGCTTCGAAGACATCGTCTGCGCCTATCCGACCGCCGACCGCGAGGCGATCGGGCGGCTCGCCTCGCTGACCGAGGCCGAGCCCGAGACTGCGCCGGTGCTGATCGTCGACAGCGCCGAGCACCTCGAGCTGATCGAGGCGGCTGCCGAGAATCGCGCGGCGCCGATCCGGGTCGCGATCGAGGTCGACGCCGGCTGGTGGCCGCTCGGAGGCAGGGTCAAGGTCGGGCCGAAGCGCTCGCCCGTTCGCACGCCCGAGCAGGCCCGGGCGCTCGCGCTCGATATCGACCGCCGCGCCGGCGCCAGGCTCGTCGGCCTGATGGCGTATGAGGGCCAGGTTGCCGGCGTCGGCGACGACGCGTCGAGCAACCCGCTGAGGAACCTCGCGGTGCGGGCGATGCAGGGCGCCTCGATGAGCGAGATCGCCGATCGCCGAGCCGCCGTCGTCGCCGCGGTCACCGACGTCGCGCCGCTCGAGTTCGTCAACGGCGGCGGCACCGGCAGCCTCGAGCGGACCGCGAGCGAGGACGCGGTCACCGAGCTCGCCGCCGGCTCGGGGCTTTACGACCCGGTGCTTTTCGACGGCTACCGCTCGCTCGAGCTTCGACCTGCCGCGGGCTTCGCGCTCGCCGTCTGCCGGCGGCCGGGTCCCGGGGTCGCCGCCCTGCTCGGCGGCGACTACATCGCCTCCGGCCCGGCGG
>JBPCRS010000015.1:0-13179 GCA_050996575.1 Solirubrobacterales bacterium | reverse complement strand
CGATCCGGCGCTCGCCGCCCTCAGGCGGCGGCAGTGCGGCGATCAGATCGACCTCCTCGCGAAGCTTCGGCGCCACCGTCTCGCGCGAGAAGCGCCTGAGCGCGGCGTCGGAAGGCCGCTCGTCGGGCTTCAACCCGATCAGCAGATCATCGCCCGCGGCCTCGATCTGGGCGTCGATCGAGAAGCAGATCTCGTCGGCACGGTCGAGGAACTCGCGCTTGCTCGGCGCCGAGGCGGGATCGGATCGGGCCTCCTGCGGCGGCGCATGGCTCGATTCCTCGCCGCAGCCGGCGACGACGAACGAGGCCAGCGCCAGGCCGGCCAGCGCACGTCGGACGTGCCTCAGTCGCCACAAATCAAATCGGGCGCAGCGCTCAGCTACCGCAGGCCTCGAGCCCGAACGCCTGCGCCCGCGCGTTGACCTCGGCGAACGGACTCGCGACGCCTTCGGTCGTGACCAAGGAAGGGTCGGCGGCGAGCGCGTCGACAGCGGCCTGAGCATCGGTGATGATCCCGCGGAACTCAGCATCGTCGGCCTCGGCGGGCTGAAGCTCGGCGAGCAGGTCGAGCTGATCCTGGATCGCGGGAACGAGGGTGTCGGTGACGAACGCCTGCTGTTCCTCAACGGGTGCGCCGGCGAGCGGCTCTTGCGCGGCCTCGATCTGGGCGTCGCCGGCGGCGCAGATTGCATCCGCCTCCTCGATCAGCGCGGCACGCTCGGCGGTGATCTCGGTGGACGAGGTCGGCGTCTCGCCGGTACCGGTGGTCCCCGTCGTTGCGGTTGTCTCGGTCGCTGCGGTCGTCGAAGCCGTCGTCGTAACAGTCGTCTCCCCGTCGCCGCCGCAGCCGGCGGCGACCGTGGCTGCGACGAGCACGAGGGCGAGAACAGAGGTGCGACGGTCGATTACCACGGGGTTCGCTGCGGTCGCCGGATCAGTTGGCGCACTCGTCGAGACCCGCCTCGGTCGCCGCGTCGTTTGTGGCCGTGAACGGATCATCGCCAGAGAACGCGGCTTCCGGGTCGGAGTTGACCGCGTCGAGGTCGCTCTGGATGGCGTCGAGAAACTCGGTTATGCCCGGATCATCCTCGGCGCCGGGCACGGCGCTGATCTGATCGAGCGCGTCCTCGACCACCGGCGTAAGTGCGTCGGCGACCTGCTCGGCCTGCTTGCCCGTGGGCGGTCCGCTTGGGGCCCCGCCCGGGATCGCGGCGATCGCCTCGTCGACTGCCTTGTCGGTCGACTCGCAGATCTCGTTGGCTGCGGCGAGCACAGTCGAGTCCGCCGTGCCGCTGGCGCCGCTGGCGCCGCTCGTCCCGGTTGTGATCGAGGATGACGTGGTCGACGTCGTCGTCTCGTCATCTCCGCCGCAACCGGCGCCGATGGTGGCGACGACGAAGACGGCGGCTATCGACGAGTACAGCTTGGGCTTCATGCGACTCCTCTGGCCGGGATCGGACCGGGAAACCTATCTCAGTCAGGCGCATTGTCGAGCGAGCGCCAGAGGTAGAGGCAGGCGAGCGTCCGCTGCGGCCGCCAGGGCTCGGCGATCCGCTCGAGGTCGGTCGGCCCGGGAAGCTCGCCGAGGCCGTAGGCGAGTTCGACCGCACGGCGGATGCCGAGATCCCCGGTTGAGAGGACGTCGGGACGGCCGAGGTGGAAGATCAGGAACATCTCGCCGGTCCAGCGACCGATTCCCTTGACCTCGATCAGATTCGCGATCACGTCCTCATCGGAGAGCTCGGCGATCGCCGTGAGGTCAAGCCGCCCGTCGGTGACGTGGCCGGCGAGGTCACGCAGGTAGGCGACCTTCGAGCGCGAGAGCCCGGCGCCGCGAAGCAGCTCTTCCTCGGCCTCGACGACCACCTCGGGAACGACCGTGCCGTCGAACGCTGCCTCGAACTTGGCCCAGATCGAGGCCGCGGCCTTGGTCGAGATCTGCTGGCCAACGATCGCCCGGGCGAGCGCGAGGAACGGATCCGGCCGCGACGCCCGCCGGTCGATCTCGGGCGAGATCGGCCCCCGCGCGTCGATCAACCGCATCATCACCGGATCGGCGCGGCGCAGATATTCGTCAGCCGAGAGCATCGTTCGAGCTAGGGACGAAGTCCCGGCGGATTATTTGCTCAGATCCGCTGAATCAGCGTTCCGGTGCCGAGCCCTCCACCACAGCACATGGTCACGAGGCCAACCTCCTTGTCCGAGCGCTCGAGCTCGTGCAGGAGGGTGGTGATCAAGCGGGCGCCGGTCGAGCCGAGCGGATGCCCGAGCGCGATCGCGCCGCCGTTGACGTTGACGCGGTCCATGTCGGGGTCGAGCTCGCGGCGCCAGGCGGCGACGACCGAGGCGAACGCCTCGTTGATCTCGATCAGGTCGATGTCACCGATCTCCATCCCGTTGCGCTCGAGAATCTTCTGGGTCGCCGGGATCGGTCCGGTGAGCATGATCACCGGGTCGACGCCGACCGTCGTCTGGTCGACGATCTTCGCCCGCGGCTCGAGGTCGAGCGCGTCGGCCTTCTCACGCGTCATCAGCATCACCGCGGCGGCGCCGTCGGAGACCTGCGAGGAGTTGCCGGCGGTGATCTTGCCGTCCTCCTTGAACGCCGGCTTCAGCTGTGAGAGCTTCTCGAGCGTCGTGTCGGGTCGGATCCCCTGGTCGGCGACGTGGGTGTCGCCGTTGACCTGGACGGGGACGCTCTCACGCTCAAAGCGGCCCTCCTCGGTTGCCCTCGCGGCCTTCTGGTGGGACTCGAGCCCGAGCTCGTCGAGCTCGGAGCGGGGAATCTCCCATTGGTCGGCGATCATCTCGGCCGAGAGGCCCTGCGGGATCAGGTTGTAGGCCTCGAGCAGCTCGGGCGAGAAGGCGGCACCGTGCTCGGCCATGACCGACATGCCGTCGGCGAAGGAGATGTGGCCCATGTGCTCGACGCCGCCGCCGATGACGACGTCGTGGACGCCGGAGGCGACCAGCGCAGCGCCGAAGTTGACCGCCTGCTGGGCCGAGCCGCACTGGCGGTCGACGGTCGTCGCCGGAGTCTCGATCGGAAGCCCGGCCTCGAGCCAGGCGTTGCGGCCGATGTTCATGCCCTGCTCGCCGAACTGCTGGACACAGCCGGCAACGACGTCCTCGACCTCGGAGGGCTCGATTCCGGTGCGGGCGAAGAGCTCGGAGTAGACCTTGGCGAGCAGGTTCGAGGGGTGGGAGTCCTTGTAGATGCCCTTCTCCGCGTGCCCGCGACCGACGGGTGTGCGGACCGCCTCGACGATCACGACCTCGCGGCCCTGGAAGTTTCCACCGTTGCTAGTCATCTCGCGTGCCTCCTCGGCTCCAATATTTGACCGGGGACAGGATCAATCCTGTTTCCGGAGCGTCATTGATGACGATAACGGAGCGATTGACTGGTCAGTCAGCACGCTGCCCGGCGCCCTCGTGGACGGGCGCGTGATACGAACCCGCCCGACTTGACGAGTAGCGAGCACGGATACGAGCGGCCCGCGATCGCCGGTAGCGGCGCTATCGCCTGCGGCGTGGCCGCGAGCGTCAGCGTGATCGGCGAAGTCGTCCTGCTCGCCCGCAGCGAGGACTCGGCCTCGAGCGCGATCGAGGGCGCTGCGTCCGCCTGCGCGAAGCTCGAGGGTGCCGAGAAGAGCCGGATCCGTGCGACCACCGACGAGGCCGAACTTTCCGAATGCGACCTGATCGTCGAGGCGATCGTCGAGGACGTCGAGGCGAAGGCCGAACTGATCGCGCGCCTCGCCGAGGTCGCCGTCGGCGCCGACCTGGCGACGACGACGTCTTCGCTGACGATCGGCGAAATCGGCCGGCGATGCGGCCACCCCGAGCGTGTGTACGGGCTTCACGTCTTCAACCCGGTGCCGAGGATGGATTTGATCGAGCTCTGCCTGCCGGCGGAACTGAGCGAAGGCATCGCCGACCGCGCCCGGGCCTGGTGCGAGCGGATCGGCAAACGAGCGATCGAGGTGCCCGACCAGGCCGGTTTTGTCGTCAACCGCCTGCTCTTCCCCTACCTCTTCGACGCTGTCCGCCTGGCCGAGCGGACGGGGCTGGAACCGGCCGCGGTCGACGATTGCATGACGCTCGGCGCCGGCCACCCGATGGGGCCACTGAAGCTGCTCGATTTCATCGGCCTCGACGTCGCCGCGGCAATCGGCGAAGCGCTCGAAGCCGACTCCGGCGAGCCGGCCCACGCTCCGCCCGAAGCGCTGGCGCGCCGCGTTGCGGCGGGCAGGCTCGGCCGTAAGTCAGGCTCCGGCTTCTACGAGTACGACTGAGGCGTCTAGGCCGAGGACTTGCGCGGCGTCGACTTCTTGCGCCGCGCCTTCTTCGCCCGCTTCGGGGCGGCTGGTTCCTCGTGCTGACCGCAGAGATCCCAGACGACGTCGGCCTCGGAGACGCCCTGGCGCTTCGCCGTCGAGGAGACATCGGCCCAGGGGAGCTGCGCGTCGGGGAGGTCGTCCCAGCGGGCGAGCTCGAGCGCCTCGAGCGAGCGCTGGAGGGCGGGGCCGAGGTGATCTTCCGAGCGCAAGAGCGCTCTCAGTACCTCGAGCTGCTTATCGGTGAGGCGAACGACCCACACGGCGGGCCTCCTTGGTAGTCGCCGAGACTGGCAGGAACCTACGCACGAAGGCGGACGGAACCAGCCGTCCGGTCCGTGGAGGTTGAGCGTCAGGCCGTGGCTGCCGGCGGGCCGATGCGAACCGCGACGATCCGGTTCTCGCGCACCGACTCGACCCGGATCGTGTAGCCGTCCGAGCGCACGGTGTCGCCGCGTTTCGGCAGGCGGCCGAGCTCGGAGAAGACGTAGCCGCCAACCGAGTTGAAGGCGTCGGTGTCGACGGGGAGCTTGATCCCCGCGTCCTCGAGATCGCCGAGCGAGACGTGGCCGCGGACGTACCAGTCACCGTCGGAGAGGCGGCGGACCGAGTCGGCGTGAGGATCCGTCTCGTCCTCGATCTCACCGACGACCTCCTCGAGCACGTCCTCGACGGTGACGATGCCGACCGTGCGGCCGTACTCATCGGCGACGATCCCCATCGAGGTGCGCTGGCGCTGGAGCTCGGCGAGCAGGTCGTCGAGCGGCTTCGTCTCCGGGAAGACCGGCGCCGGGCGGATCGCCGGCTCGATCGAGGTTTCCGGGCCGGCGTTCATGTAGAGCCGAGCGAGGCTGTTGTTATGGACGATTCCGCGGACCCGATCGGGGTTGTCGTCCTCGATCACGACGAGCCGCGTGTGTCCGGATGAGACGCACCGGCGCAGCGCCGCCTCGACGTCCTCGGAGGCGTCGACGGTGACGACGGCGGGTATCGGCGTCATCACCTCGCGCGCCTGCTGCTCGTGGAAGTGAAAGACGCCGGAGAGCATCCCCGCCTCACCGGGGTCGAGCTCGCCGCCGAACGCCGACTTCGAGATGATCGCCTTCAGGTCGTCCGAGGAGTGCGTCTCCTCGATATCTCCCGGCTTGACCCCAAACAGCCGCAAGATCGCGTTCGAGATCTTCGTCAGCAGCGAGGTGAACGGGAGGCTGACCCAGCGAAAGGCCGCGACCGGCGCGGCGAGAAACAGGGCGGTGCGCTCGGCGCGGCTGATCGCGAGGATTTTGGGCACCTGCTCGCCGACGGTGATGTGCAGCGACGTCGTCAGCGTGTAGGCGATCGCGAATGAGATCGCCAATGCGACGCCGTGCGAGAGCCCGCCAAAGACCGGCTCGACCAGGTCGGCGATCGCGGGCTCGCCGATGAATCCGATCCCGATCGAGGCCATCGTGATCCCGACCTGGCAGGCCGAGAGATACTCGTCGATGTGCTCGACCTGGTTAAGCACTCGGCCCGCTGCCTTGACGCCGTCCTTCTGCAACGCCTCGACGCGGCTGCGGCGCGTTCGCACGAGCGCGAACTCGGCGGCAACGAAGACGCCGTTGATCGCGACCAACAGCAAGAGGACGACTATCAACAGGACGTTGCTCATCGGTGCGCCGCGCCGCGGCGTCCGGGTTCAGGGTCCCGATTCAGAGGGTTGGACGGGGCGTGCGGCCCCGTACTTCGAGGGTCGTCGTCGTCATTCACAGGCGACGATCAGAGGCTAGCACCGGCGCGACCGAACGGGGTCAGGCTTCAGCCGGACCCCATGGCGTAGAACTCGCCGTCGTGGCCGCCAGGCCTGCCTGGCCGCTTCGGCGAACGAAGTCGCGACGGCACAGCTCCCCGGCCAAGTCTCGCCCTGGTCTCGTCTTATCTATGAGGCCGGGCGAAGCTACCAGCGCTGCGGCGAGCCCACGCCGCTCGATTTCGGCTACTTGCCGGCGGACTCGTACTCGTCGAGCTGGGCGAGCGCCTTGCGGCGGGTCATCGCCGGCAGGATCGGCGTCCAGCCGAGGATCAGCCCGATCGGCCCGAGCGCCTGCCGCGACCAGGCCCAGAAGGAGAAGCTGTCGATGTGCTCGACGATCAGGCCGTCGTCGTCGAAGCGAAACTCGGCGCGAATGTCATTGACCACCGTGCGGCCGGTGTTGAACGTGTAGCGGGCGATCCAATGAGCGCTGCCGCTCGACTCGCCGGCGTCGTGCTCGGGCAGCTCGACCCGGAGGTCCTCGGAGCGTCCGGTCAGCATTCGCCACATCGAGCCCGCACGCTCGCCGCTGAGGTCGCCAAAGGCCGGGTCGCGGAAATGAGCATCCGGTCGGTAGCACGCCGCCATCGTCTCGCCGTCGTGGCGATCAAAGGCGGCGTAGAAGCGCTCGATCGTTTCCCGGTTCAGCTCGGTGCTCATCGGACGGCAGCGTACTCGGGCTCGGGGGTGGGCGCCGGGGGTGGTGGGATTCGCTCCTCCATCGCCTCAGCGTCCCTTAGCCTCGACGTGTGAGCTCCAACCAGCGCGACGCCCCCTACTTCGAGGCCCTGGTCGCCTATGCGGCGCGCAACCCCGGTCGCTTCCACATCCCCGGCCACAAGGGCGGCCCGGGAGCCGATCCGGCGATGGCCGAGGCGTTCGGCTCGGGGGCGCTGCTCCACGACATCCCCTCGCTGATCGAGGGAATCGACGTCGGCGCCGAGCCGACGCCGTTCGGCCGCGCCCAGGAGCTCGCCGCCGAGGCCTGGGGAGCGAAGCGCAGCTGGTTCTGCGTCAACGGCGCATCGCAGGGAAACCTCGCCGGCTGCCTCGCGGTTAGGCAGACCGGTCGGCGCGTCGTCGTCCAGCGAAACGTCCACTCCAGCGTGATCGACGGCCTCGTCGTCGCCGGCCTCGAGCCCGAGTTCGCCGCGCCCGAGATCGACCCCGAGCTCGGCCTCGCCCACTGCCTCACCCCCCACGCCCTTGCCGAGGCGCTCGAGCGAGCGCCGGACGCCGCTGCCGCGTTCATCGTCTCGCCCACGTACTTCGGGGCCGTCGCCGATGTCGCCGCGCTCGCCGAAGTCGCCCACGCGCACGGAGTGCCGCTGTTCGCCGACGAGGCCTGGGGGGCGCATCTGCGCTTCTCCGACCGACTCCCCGCCAGCGCCCTCTCTTCCGGCGCCGACGTCGTCGTCTCCTCGGTCCACAAGATCGTCGGCAGCCTGACCCAGTCGGCGATCCTCCACCTCGGCGAGGGCAGCCGCGTCGACGAGAGCTTCCTCGACCGCGCGGTGACGCTGACCGAGTCGACCAGCCCGAGCGCGCTGCTCGGCGGCTCGCTCGATGCCGCCCGGCGCCACGTCGCAGTCGACGGCGAGCGCTTGATCGGCGAGATCGTCGACGTACTCGCACGGACGCGGGCCGCGGTTCGCGAGATCGAAGGCCTCGACGTGCTCGACGAGCGGCTCGAGGGCAGGCGGAGCGTCGCCGGCTGGGACCCGCTGCGACTCTCGATCGACGTTCGCGGGACCGGGCGCAGCGGTCACCGGATCGCCGACTCGATGCGCGAGCGCGACGACATCAACCTCGAGATGGCATCGGAGAACGTCGTCGTCGCGGTCTTCGGCCTCGGTGCCGACGCCGAGGCGCAGAGCGAGCGGTTGCTCGGCGCGCTTCGCGGCGCGGTCGACTCGCTCGAGACCGAGGACGCCAATCCGGACGAGCCGCTCGCACCGCCACCGCCGTGGGGCAGGCTGGCGCTGCGCCCGCGCGATGCCTTTCTCGCCGCCCAGGAGGCGGTGCCGTTCGAGCAGGCTGAGGGCAGGATCGCCGCCGAGTCGCTGGCGGCCTATCCGCCGGGGATACCCAACGTCCTCCCCGGGGAGCTGCTCACCGCCCAGACGCTGAGCTACATCCGCGAATCGGTCGACCACGGCGGCGCGGTCCGCGGAGCCAGCGACCGCTCTTTGCGAACGATCCGGGTGGTGGTCGAGTGAGCGCCGAGGCCGAGGCCGCCTGGGGCGCCGACTCCGAGCACGGCCGCCTTCGCGACGTCCTGCTCTGCCCGCCCGAGAACTTCCGCTGGCTGCCGACCAGCGCGATCTCGCGGGCAACGCTCGAGAGCGGCCGCGAGTTCGACCCGGCCGCGGCGGCCGCTCAACACGCCGAGATGGTTTCCGCCTACGAGTCGGCCGGGGTCAGCTGTCACTTCCTCGAGCCCGACTCGGCCCTGCCCTATCAAGTGTTCGCTCGTGACTCGAGCGTGATGACCGCGACCGGCGCCGTCGTCACCCAGCTAAATCAATGGTGGCGGCGCGGCGAATACGCCGCCGTCGTCCGCTTCTACCAATCGACCGGGATCCCGCTGCGCGGGATGATCACCGCGGCGGCGATCGAGGGCGGCGACGTGATGATCATCGAGCCCGGCTGCATGCTGATCGGCAACGGTGAGGAGCGCACGCAAGCACCCGCCGCGCGCCAGCTCGCCGGCTGGCTCGAGGACGATGGCTGGGAGGTGCGGATCGAGCCGATCCCAGGGCAGTTCGTCCACGTCGACGTGCTCGTCTCGATTCTCGGCCCGAAGCTCGCCGCGGTCTGCGTCGAGGCGGCGTCGGGCGGCTTGGTCGCCTGGCTTCGCGGCAAGGGCTTCGAGATCCTCGATGTCCCGCTCACCGACGCATTCGCGCTCGGCGTCAACGCGATCGCGCTCGGCGAGGACAGCGTGCTCTCGCCGTCGGGCTCGGTCGGACTGAACGAGCGCCTGCGCGCGCTCGGGATCGAGGTCCTCGATCCGGACCTCTCCTATTTCACCCTCGGCGGCGGCGGCGCCCACTGCCTCGCCCAGGCACTGCGGCGCGATCCCCAGGCTGGATGAACGACGCGCCCCCCGTCGACGTGGCGCGGGTGATCGCCGACCTGCGCGAGCTCGACCGGCGAACCGGGGGGCCGGGCGGGGCCCGTCGGGTCGCCTGGAGCGAAACTTGGCACGAAGCTCGGCGGTTCCTCGGTGAGCTCCTCGCCGAGATCGGCCTGGAAGCCGAGTCCGACGCGGCGGGCAACCAGCGGGCGGTGCTCGAGGGCGACTCGCGCGCCGCCGTCGCGCTCGGCTCCCACCTCGATTCGGTCCCCGCCGGGGGCTGGCTCGACGGTGCGCTTGGGGTGATCGCCGCCGCCGGCGTCATTCGCGCATGGGCAGGCTGCGGCCGGCGGCCGCCGAGGGACCTGATGCTGATCGACTGGGCCGACGAAGAGGGCTCGCGATTCGGCCACTCCCTGGTTGGCAGCCAGGCGGCGACAGGGAGCCTCGACGCCGGACATCTGAGTGGGCTCCGCGACGAGGACGGCCGCCCCGCCGGCGAGGTGCTCGCCGAGAGCGGCGTCGAGCTCGATCGCATCGCCGACGCGACTGGCTGGATCGATGAGCTGAGCGCCTATCTCGAGCTCCACATCGAGCAGGGGCCCGTGCTCGAATCCGAGGACCTCGCCCTCGCCGCGGTCGAGGGCTGCGCCGGTATCGAGCGCTTCCGGCTTCGCTTCGAAGGCCAGGCCTCGCATGCCGGGACGACTCCAATCGAGCTCCGCCGCGATGCCGGCCTCGCCGCTGCGGCGACAGCTCTCGCTATCGAGCGGATCGCCACCGAGCGCCACGGGGTCGGCACAACCGGCGAGCTCGGGCTCGAGCCAGGGATCATCACCGCGGTCCCGGGCGGAGCCGAGCTTGGTGTCGACCTCCGCCACCCCGAGGCCGAGCCGCTCGCGGCGATGACCGCCGCGGTTCGCGCGGCGGCGCTCGCGGCGGCGGCGGAACGCAGATGTGAGCTATCCGAATCCCCGGTCTGGAGCATCGCTCCAACCGGCTTCGACCCCGGCCTCGTCGGGCTCGCAGCCGAGGCCTGCGAATCGGCCTCCGGCTCTGCCCGGATTCTGACTAGCGGCGCCCTCCACGACGCCGCCAGCGTCGCCCCGCTGGTCCCGACCGCGATGATCTTCTGCCGCTCGGTCGCCGGCCTCAGCCACGCCCCCGAGGAGAACTCGACAGAAGCCGACCTCACACTCGCGATCGAGGCCTTCGCCGACCTCACCGCCCGCGCGCTCGAAACCTAAAGGTGCCAGGCACCTCAATAGTTGTCGCGTAACGGCTGCGTGGTGTGGCAGACGTGTGACGAGAGCGAATCAAAGGAGAGTCAATGAACGATCGAGACGTCCTCACCGAGAAGCAGGCCTCGCTTTGCGAGCGCTGCACGACCGACTACTCGGACCTGAAGGCGCTGTTCATCAACTGCACTCTCAAGCGCAGCCCGGAGCAGTCGCATACCCAGGGCCTGATCGACATCACAATGGAGATCATGCGGCGAAACGACGTCGCGGTCGAGGCCATTCGCGCGGTCGATCACGAGATCGCGATCGGCGTCTGGCCCGACATGACCGAGCACGGCTGGGAGCGCGACGAGTGGCCGGCAATCTACGAAAAGGTGATGGCCGCCGACATCCTCGTCCTCGGGATGCCGATCTGGCTCGGCGAGAAGTCTTCCGTCGCAACCCACATCGTCGAGCGGCTCTACGGCAACTCGCACCTGCTCAACGACGCCGGCCAGTACGCCTACTACGGCCGCGTCGGCGGCTGCCTTGTGACCGGCAACGAGGATGGCGTCAAGCACTGCGCGCAGGAAACTCTTTACGCGCTGCAGCACCTGGGCTACTCGATCCCGCCGCAGGCAGACTCGGGCTGGATCGGTGCCGCGGGACCCGGTCCGTCCTACCTGGACGAAGGTTCCGGCGGCCCGGAGAACGATTTCACCAACCGCAACACCACGTTCATGACCTGGAACCTGCTGCACCTGGCGCGCATGCTCAAGGACGCGGGCGGAATCCCCGCCCACGGCAACCAGCGCACCGAATGGGACGCCGGCGCCCGCTTCGACTTCCCCAATCCCGAGCACCGCTGACCTGGTCCCTGCGACCGCATCCGTTTCGGCCAGATCGTGATGTTGCTGCGGCGCTTCGCCGCCGGCGAGGCCGGACCGATCAAGGGCGTCACCGCACCGGATGAGGAGAAGAGCTGATGCCAAAGGTAGTCTCGGCTCATCGGCGCCAACTTCGAAAAGCTCGCGGCGCTGCCACTCGTAGTCGAGTCCTACGAGCTCGAGGACCGCGACCTGAAGATGTCGGAGACGTTCACCCGGCCATCGACGATCGTCCATCTTCGCGGCGGCGGTGAGGAAGGAGTCGGCGAGGACGTCGTCTACGACGACCTCGACCATTTCGCCCAGCGCGACGCCGGGCCCGTGCTCGACTTCACCGGCGCCGGCACGCTCGGCGAGTTCTGTGGGCTCGCGGGTGAGCTCGACCTCTTTCCGAGCGCCGAGCCCGTGCGCGAATTCTCACGCCACTATCGCCGCTGGGCGTACGAGTCGGCGGCGCTCGACCTCGCCCTGCGCCAGGCCGGCCTGCCGCTTCACGAGGCGCTCGAAATCGAGCTGCGGCCGCTCAGCTTCGTCTGCTCAACCCGGCTGACCTCGTTCGGCGACGAGAACCGCTCGAACACCGAGGCGATCGGCAAGCGGCTCGCCAAGCACCCCGGGCTGCGCTTCAAGCTCGATCCCGAGAACGACTGGGACGCCGAGCTGATCGAAGCGATCGCCGAGATCGCCACGGTCGAGATCCTCGATCTCAAGGGCCTCGACAGAGGCACCCCGGTCGACGGCGACACCGACCCGGCGCTCTACGCGGCGGTCGCCGAGAAGTTTCCCGGCGCCTTCCTCGAGGACCCGGACATAAACGACGAGACTCGGCCGGTGCTCGAGCCGCACGCCGACCGGATCACCTGGGACGCGCCGCTGCACTCGCTTGCCGACATCACCGGGCTCGAGACCAAGCCGAAGGCGATCAACTCGAAGCCGTCGCGGTTCGGCTCGCTCGAGGAGCTGCTGGCGATTTACGAGCACTGCGAGCGCGAGGGGATCAAGGTCTACGGCGGCGGCCAGGGCGAGGTCGGTGTCGGCCGCGAGCAGATCCAGTACCTGGCCTCGCTGTTTCACCCCGACACGCCGAATGACACCGCCCCGTCGGGCTACAACGACCCCGCCGTGCCGGACGACCTGCCCGACAGCCCGCTTCAACCGCAGCCCGCGCCGAGCGGATTCCGCTGGGCCTCTTAGCCTGGATCCACCGATCCAGGCTTAGGGCACCCTGCAAACCGCTTAGGCAAGCCGAAAACGAGGTTTTCGGTACGGTGACTTGCGAACTCTGAAATCGAAAGGAACCAATGACCGAGAAGAGCTTCCCCGCCGCACTCAACGAGCAGATCGCGAATGAGTTTGGCGCCTCCCAGCAGTACGTCGGCATCGCCGTTTACTACGACTCCGAGACGCTGCCCCGGCTCGCCGGCTTCTTCTACCGCCAGGCGCTCGAGGAGCGCGAGCACGCGATGATGATGATCCGCTACCTGCTCGACGTCGACGAGGAAGTGCACATTCCCGACATCGAGGCGAAGCAGACGAACTTCGGCGACGGGGTCGAGCCGGTCAGCCTCGCGCTCGAGCAGGAGAAGACCGTAGGCGCCGAGATCTACGCGCTGTTCGAGCTCGCCCGCGAGACCAAGGACTACCGCGCCGAGCAGTTCATGCAGCGGTTCGTCAAGGAGCAGGTCGAGGAGGTGGCGCTGATGGGCGATCTCCTGAACGTGGTCGAGCGCTCGAAGGAGAACCTGCTGCTGGCCGAGGACTACATCGCCCGCGAGGGCCTCGGCGAGGAGGGCTCCGACCCGACCGCCCCGCCGGCCGCCGGCGAGTAGAGGGCACCACTCGACATCGCCTTTCCGGTTTTGACC
>JBPCRS010000217.1:0-17575 GCA_050996575.1 Solirubrobacterales bacterium | reverse complement strand
CTCGACTGTGGCGCGCGCCACCTCCCAGCTCTCCTCCTCTTCGGAGAAGGTGCGGAGCTCGATCGGCGCGCCGGCGAGTGCGACGAACTGCTCCTCGAGCCGCGAGACGCGCCCGTTGGTGAACCGCGAGGGCGAGCCCTCGTCGAAGGCTATGTAGTAGAAGCAGGCGCCGGCGCCAAGGCCGAACGCCATCTCCTCCGAGAGCTCGGCGCCGTGGAAGGCGAGCAGGTTGCGCAGCGCGGTCGAGCCGCAGTGATTGCCGGGCACGTGCCGGTAACCCGGCACCATCGTCGCCCCGGCGGCAGCCTCCATCAGCCTGGCACCTCGGTACCTGGCACTTCAGGTGCCGGGTACCTCCGCGGCCGTGGAGCGTTCGCGCTCGACCAGCTTGCGGCGGAGGATCTTGCCCGAGGCCGACTTCGGGATCTCCTCGATCTCCTCGATCAGGCGGATCTTCTTCTGCGGCGCTACGCGCTCCCCGACCCACGCCATCAGCTCGTCGTGATCGAGCTCGTCGCCGGCGACGATGTAGGCCTTCGGCAGCTCGCCGGCCTCCTCGTCGGCGACGCCGATCACGGCGACGTCCTGCACCTGGGGGTGGTTGATCAACAGCGCTTCGAGCTCGGCCGGCGGCACCTGAAACCCCTTGTACTTGATCAGCTCCTTGAGCCGATCGACGATCTCGAAGTTGCCGTCATCGTCGACGACGGCGATGTCGCCGGTATGCAGCCAGCCCTCGCCGTCAATCGTCGCCGCGGTCGCCTCGTCGTTGTTGAGGTAGCCCTTCAGCACCTGCGGCCCGCGGATCCAGAGCTCACCACGTTCGCCGGCGTCAACGTCGTTCCCGGATTCGGGTTCGACGATCCGGCACTCGGTGTTCGGCAGCGCCGGGCCGATCGATCCGGCCGCGCCTCCGCTGGAGGGGATGCAGTGCGTGACCGGACTCGTCTCGGTCAGCCCGTAGCCCTGGATCGTGACCGCGCCGGTTCGCTTCTCGACCGCCTCGGAGAGCTCGGCGCCGAGCGGCGCCGCCCCCGACATGATCACCTCGAGCGAGGAGACGTTGCGGCCCTCGACCGCGGGATGCTTGGCGAGCGCGAGCGCGATCGGCGGCACGACGTAAGCACGGGTGACCTTGTGGCTCTCGATCAGGTCGAGGAACTGCTCGAGGTCGAAGCGCGGCATCGTCACCACGGTCGCGCCCTGGCGCAGACCGAGGTTCATGATCACCTGCATCCCGTAGATGTGGAAGAACGGCAGAACGCCGATCAGGACATCGTCCTCGCCGATCGCCTGCGGGACCATCGTCTGGTTCAGGTTGGCGACCAGGTTGCGGTGTGTGAGCATGACGCCCTTCGGCAGGCCGGTGGTGCCGCTCGAATAGGGCAACACGGCGACGTCCTCGGCGGCGTCCACCGAGATCTCCGGCGCTTCATCGGGGTCGCCGAGAAGGTCGGTGAAAGGCTTTGCCGGCTCGGGAAGATCCTTATCGGCGCCGACCACAAAGACGTCCTCGAGGCCGATCCGCTCGGCGGCATCGAGCGCCGCGTCGAGGAACGGCGGCACGGTGATCAAGAGCTTCGCGCCCGAGTCCTCGAGCTGATGCGCGACCTCGTTCGCGGTGTAGAGCGGGTTCATCGTCGTCGCCTTGCCGCCGGCCGAAGTCGCGCCGTGGAAGGCGATCGCGTACTCGGGCAGGTTCGGCATATAGACGGCGAGCACGTCGCCGTCGCCGAAGCCCCGCGCGGCGAGCCCGGCGGCGAGGCGGCGAATGCCGAGGGCAAGATCGGCGTAGGTCAGCGTGCGCCCGCTCGGGCCGTCGACGAGCGCCGGCTTGTCGCCCAGCTCCTCGGCGCGCTCGAAGACGAACGAGGTGATGTCGACGTCGGGGATCTCGACGTCGTCGTACGGGCTGGCGTAGATCGTGCTCATGCTCTCTCCTTGGGGACGCGGCGGGCGGGGCGTGGCCTGATCTGCGGAACCCTACGCGGAGGCGCTAGGCGGCGCGCAGGCGCAGGTAGGCGGCGCGAGCCTCGAAGCTGGCGCGCATCTCCGAGGTGAGCTCCTAGAGGAACTCCTCGCGATAGGTCGAGTCGGTCAGCATCGCGATCGCGAAGTAGAAGCCGGAGAAGGCGCCGAGACCGATCGCGACCCGCAGCAGCTCGCGGGTGAGCTCGAGCTGCTCGCCGAACAGCTCGAACGAGAGCAGGACCTCTCCGCTCGAGCCGATCCAATCGGTCCGGATCGCATCGTTGATCGCGAGCAGGCCGAAGACGGTGAAGAAGCCCGCGATCACAAGACTGACGATGAGGACCTGAAGGGCCTGGCTGACGAACATCACGAGCGCGACGTTGAGCCGCTGCCGGCGCTTGAGCGGAACGTCGTCGGCCTTTGCCTCGCGCTCGAGCACGCGCGCCTCACGAGGCAGGCGGACGACGAGGAATGCGGTGCCGAGGAAGACGAAGAGGCCGATGATCGTCCAGAAGATGCCGACTGTGAGCGAGGAGAAGATCTCCCACATCTCTTGGGTCGTGAACGAGAGCAGGGCGAAGATCGCGAGCAGCGGAACGGCCCGAGCGATCAGCTCGAGCGATCCGGCGAGTTGGCTCATCAACCGGGCGAGAACCCAGCGCAGGATCGCGACCAGCCCGAGGCCGAAGACGCCGTAGATCAAGCCGAGAAGGAAGAGGTTGGCGGCGATTGTTACCAACGAGCTGCGCCACTGGCCGCCGAAGATCAGCGGCAAGAGCGCCGGCGCGATCACGAAGAAGCTGAGCTCGGCCTTACCGACGGTCCGCGGCACCGAGCGGAAGGGCCTACCTCGGTAGCGGTTAAGCATGCCGATCGCGAGCAGGAGGATCGCGATACCGCCGAGGACGGCGGCGATGTTGGCGAGCGCCGACCACTCGAGGTTGAGCGCGTTCAGTGTCTCGGCGATGAAGATCACCCCGAGCAGCGGAACAGCGCGATTGAAGACGTCGGTCGAGGCGCTGAAGTCCTCGATGAACAAAGGCAGGCCAGCACGGCGGAAGCGGCGCTCGTAGGCGCGTAGATCGTCATCCACACACGACATTTCAACTGGAGCTTCGGACGACCCCTCCTATCCTCCGCCGCCGTGCTCGCCCGGCGCCGAAACAGGTTCTACGTTGCGCTCAAGGCGCGTGGCAGCGCGATGGCCAAGGTCGACCTCGCGGTCACCCGCTTCCTGCGCTCCCACGGCCACCAGCGCCCAATCGAGCGGGCGATGCGGGGGCTGGGCTGGGCCGGCGAGTGGGGGGCCATATGGTCGGGCTCGGCACTCATCGCCGCCGCGAGCGACGAGCGCCGGCGCGGCCGCTGGGCGGCAACGGCCGTCATACCCCCGGCCGCGATCGTCGCCAACTACGCGTTCAAGCGGACGATCAATCGCGAGCGGCCGGTGATCGAGGAACTGCCGGCGCTCGGCTACGCGGCGAGCTCCCTCTCGTTCCCGTCCGCCCACGCCACCTCGTCGGTCGCCGCGGCGACCGCGATGGGCCGCGTCTCCCCCGCCGCCAAACCGGGCCTATACGCGCTCGCCGCACTCGTCTGCGTCGGCCGCCCCTACCTCGGCATGCACTACCCCTCCGACGTCCTCGTCGGCGTCATCCTCGGCCGCCTGATCGGTAAGGCAATCCCCGGCCTCGACGAACCGAGCGATCCCCCTGTGCCCCCCGCCCCTCCGGTGATGTGAAGGTCGGCATCGTCGGCCTGCCGAACGCCGGCAAGTCGACCCTCTTCAACGCGCTCACCCGCGGCGGCGCCGATACCGCCGGCTACGCGTTCACGACGATCGACCCGAACGTCGCGATCGCGGCGGTACCCGACGACCGCCTCGCCCGGATCGGCGAGGTCGCACGCAGCTCGGAGCTGGTGCCGGCGACGATCGAGTTCCACGACATCGCGGGGCTCGTCCGCGGCGCGTCGCAGGGCGAGGGCCTCGGCAACAAGTTCCTCGGGGCGATCCGCGAGACCGACGCGATCTGCCACGTCGTCCGCGCCCACGCCGATTCCGAAGTTCCCCATCCCGAAGGCGAGATCGACCCGCTCGGCGACATCGAGACGATCGAGGCCGAGCTCCTGCTCGCCGACCTCGAGCAGGCTGAGCGCCGGCTCGCGCGGGTGGTCAAGCAGGCGCGTTCGCTCGACCCCGAGGCTGTCGCCGAGCAGGAGTGGCTGGAGCGCGTCGTCGCTGCGCTCGAGCGCGGAGAGCCGGTGCGCTCGGTCCCCGCGACGGGCGTCGCCGAGGGAGCACCCCAGCGCCTCCACGCCCTGACCTCGAAGCCGGTCCTGTTCGTCGCCAACGTCGACGAGGGCGACGACGAGGTCCCCGAGGCCGTTGCGACTGCCGCCGCCGAGCGCGGCGCCTGGGCGGTCGCGGTGAGCGCTCGGGTCGAGTCCGAGCTCGGCGAGCTCGAGCTCGGCGAGTCCGAGGCGATGCGCGAGGAGCTCGGGCTGCCCTCCGAACCCGGGCTCAACCGGCTTGTCCGGGGGGCCTATGAGCTGCTCGGCCTGATCACGTTCTTCACCGCCGGCCCCGACGTCGAGGCGAATGCGCGCAGCATTCCACGCGGCTGGAACGCATGGCAGGCGGCTGGACGGATCCACGGTGAGATCCAAGCCGCCTTCATCCGTGCCGAGGTGATCGGCTGCGAAGAGCTGATCGAGGTCGGTGGCTACACGCCGGCGCGCGAGCGAGGATTGCTGCGGACCGAGGGACGGACCTACGTCGTCGAGGACGGAGACGTACTAACGATCAAGGTCTGAGCTACTCGCTCAATCAACCAGCGGGGCAGCGTCGGGGCCGACCGTGATGTGGATCGCCGCCGGTTCGTAGGCGTAGTCGAGGACGTTGAGCGCCCGCAGGCGGTCGAGCGCGAACTGGAACGCCTCGGCCTGCTTGTCGTTCTGGTATTTGCGCAGGATGTCGAAGGAGTAACCGGTGGTGTGCAGCGAGTACCCGCTCGTCGCCTCGGGATTCTGGCCGACGAGCAGGTCCTGGTAGGAGGCGTCGCGCACCGTGCTCGTCACCCGCAGCGGCTCGGTCGCCGCGCTCGCCTCGCGAACCTGCGAGGAGAGGTAGATCAGGGCCGCCAGCGCCTCGGGACGCAGCGCGCGGTAGAGCTCGGGCGGTTGATCGAGCTTGGTCGCGAGCTCGCCCATCTGTTTGTCGATCGTGAACCCGAGCGAGGAGTCGACGGGCAAGCTGACCAACTCCTCGTCTTCGACCGCCGCGGCGATGTCGGCGGGCTCCTCGAAGATCTCGGTCTCCTCCGGAGGATGCATGACCTCTTCCTGGGTTGCCTTCGCGGTCTGCTGCTCGGCGCGGGCCTCGAGCGCAGCCGGGTCGTCGCGGTAAAGGCGCATGATTTCGCGCGCCGCGTAGACCCGCCAGAGGTAGGTCGCCGAGTCGTCGAGAAACTCGGAGAGGACCGCCCAGGCTTCCGGGTGGCGCTCGGGTGATGAGTCGAAGAAGAGCTGGGCGTAGCTCAGGTCTTCGCCTTCGACCAGCTCGCGAGCCGGCGCGTCGCTGCCCGCGTAGGCCTGGATCACGTCCTCGAGGTTGCCGATGCCCATGTGGTAGGAGACGACCGCGAGGTCGTCCTCGGCGAACTCCGCGCGGGCGGCGGTCAGGTAGCGGCCGGCGCCGGCGAGCGCTTCCTCGGGGTCGAAGCGCTCGTCGACACGGGCACGCTCGGCGAGCAGCTCGCGGAACTTTCGTTCGTCGCCCTTCGCCGAGGCCTTCGCCGCCTGCTTCGTCAGCGTCTGCGAGGCGTCGACGTCGATCTCCATCCCGAGCAGGTCGTTTCCGGTCGAGGCGAGAATCTGGGTCAGACCGGCGGCGGCCTCGACGTCGTCGCCGGCGATCACGTCGGGGCGGCCTGCGCTCTCGAGGAAGACCATCGCCTCGAGCAGGTCGGGATCGAAGTCGGCGCCCTCGGCTGCCGCCTCGATCTCGTCACGCCAACGTGCGGTTCTCTTTGCCGAGGCGAGAACGCCACCCGGGCTGTTGGCGTAGAGGACATGAGCGAGGCCGTCCGCGGCACGGTCCTCGAAGTCCTCGCGCCGATCCGGCTTCCAGGCGAACGGGTCCGCCTCCCCGGCCGCCTCACCGCCGGCCTCGCGGCCCGCCGCCGCCACCTCCTCGGCCTGCACCTCGGGCGGATCGGGACCGCCGATCAGCCGCGTCGCGACGAAAGCGATCGCGGCGGCGGCCGCGACCAGCGCGGCGAGCCCGAGCAGGGCGCGGGTTCCTTCGCCGAGCCGGCGCGGCCAGCCGCCACCGGCCTCGTTTCCCGCCGTCCGACGCATCCCCACCATGTTAGGTTCGCCGAATGAGGACCGTCGAATCCTCCGCTTTGCGTCCGGCTTTGATTTGGTCTCATCGGCAGGGGATGAGAACCCACGCCCGCTTCCCCGAGGTCGACCGAAAGGCCGGCCACTACGAGAGTTTCTACATCAAGGCTTCTCGTCCGGGCGGCGGTCTCAGCGTCTGGATCCGCCACACCGTTCACAAGCGCCCCGGCGAGGAGATGACCGCCTCGATCTGGTTCACCCTCTTCGATGCCGATGCCGACGGGCCGCTGGCGTCGAAGGTCACCGTCCCCGAGTCGGGGCTCTCGGTGCCGGCCGGCGGCTACATCGAGGTCGCCGATGCTTGCTTCGCCCCTGGAACTGCGACCGGCTCGATCTCGACCGAAGCGCTCGATGCGAACTGGGACCTGCGCTTCGAGGACTCCGGCGAGGCCTTTCACCATCTGCCCTACGACTTTCTCTACGGAGCGCGGCTGCCGCGGACGAAGTTTCTCAGCCCCTACCCCGAGGCCAGCTGGTCCGGTCAGCTTGAGGTGGCCGGCCGCGAGATCGAACTCGATCACTGGCCCGGGATGGTTGGCCACAACTGGGGCGCCGAGCACGCAGAGCGCTGGGTCTGGATCCAGGGCGCCGGCTTTGACGGCGGTGGCGAGGGCTGGTTCGACATGGCGGTCGGCCGGATCAAGATCGGTCGCTGGACGACCCCGTGGGTCGGCAACGGGATGCTGATGCTCGATGGCGAGCGACATCGCCTCGGCGGCTTCGATCGAGCCCGCTCGACAAAGGTCGCCGAGTCGCCGACGAGTTGCGATTTCGGCCTCTCCGGCAAGGACATCACGCTGAGTGGCCGCGTCGGCGCCGAGCCGCGCGACTTCGTCGCCTGGGTATACGCCGATCCGGTCGGGCCCGAGCACAACACGCTCAACTGCTCGATCTCCGACCTCGAACTGACCGTCGAGCGCAAGGGTCAACCGTCGCGCCGGCTCGAGGTTCGGGGGGGCGCCGCCTACGAGTTCGGAGCCCGCGAGACCGACCACGGTATTCCGCTGCAGCCCTACCCGGACGGCTGACCAGCAGAGGTTGACTCACGTCGGTCGTGGATTAGTGTCGGCCCAACCGAACGGGAGGACACATGCACACACGCGTAGTCAGATTCACCGATGTCAGCAGCGACGGCATCGCCGGTATCGTCGAGCGAATTGAGGGCGGCGAAGGTCCCCCGCCCGGGGTCGACGCGGCCGGCATCCAGGTGCTCTATGACGAGGCACAGGGGACTGCGGTAGTCCTCCAGTTCTTCGCCGACGAGGAGAAGATGCGCGCCGCCGAGGAGGTCTTCGACTCGATGGACATGTCCGATACACCCGGCACCCGCGCATCGGTCGACCGCTGCGAGCTCAAGGTCGAAATGGACTCTTGAAGCGCATCGGCCTGCTCGGCGGGATCTCCACTCCCGCCGGGTATTTGGTCAGCGTCGTTTGAACCGCGCCCAGGTGCTCATCAGCCCGAGCTGGCCCTGCAGGGTCGCCCCGCTGACGGTCTCGCTGCCGGCCGAACCGACGACCCTCGCCTTGACGATGCGCGGCGATGTGCCGGTCTTGAGGACTTCGATATCTCTCAACCGTCCCTGGACGAGTCCGCCGAGCCGACTCTCGATCTCCCCCCTGCTGAAGCTCTCGTTCCAGCGGTAATGGGGCGACGCGTCGTCGTAGGGATCCTTGACTCCCTTCAGGTACGAGCGTGGCTCGGCGCCGGGGAAGCCGAACTGGATGCTCTCGGTGCGCCCGCCCGAGGTCGAGTGGTAGTAGGTGACGGCGATCTGGCCGTTGTTCTCGACCACCTCGCCGGCGGTCGCCTTGACCGCGCGGTTCGTCGGCCCGGCCTCGCTCGACTTGCCGCCGTAGACCTGGCTGCGGGTGTCGTCGTAGAGGTCGAAGCCGTCGCCGTCCACGGTCGTCGAGAGCGCGTACGAGCGCGCGACCACGGCTTGCGCCTTGAGCGCATCGCCGGGCCAGGAGCTCGGCACCTCGTTCGGCACGACGCCCTTGACGTACTCGTCGATATCGAGCCGGTTGACGGCATTGAGCCCGCCGCCGCTCGAAACCGCGAGCAATTCGCCGCGCAGCTCGCCGTAGCCGGAGTAAGTGACGGTCGAGCCGCCGCGTGCGCCACCACTTTCGCCGCAATCGACGAGCCGCGATCCGCCTCCCGAGGTCAGCGCGACTCCGCCGCCGGAGCTTTCGAAGCGGTAGCTCTTCTTCTCTTTCAACGCCTTGCCGCAGGCTCGGCTCGCACCACTGAAGCTGACGCCACCGCCACTGCCGACGAGGACCCGGACGTTCTCACCGGCCGAGCTGCCGAGCCTGGTTCCGCTGAAGTAGTGGCGGACGATCTTCTCGTAGCCGACGCCGTGCTTCGCATAGCCATACGCCCCGTACTGGCTCAGGCCAATGCCGTGGCCGAAGCCGCGGCCCTTGACGACGAACTTCGCGGCGGCGGCCTCGGCAAACGCGAACGGAGCGACCGCGGCGATCGCGATGGCGGCGACGCTACGTCGTGCTCTGAGGCGTGGATCGGGCACCTTTCCTCCTTCCCCAGCCAACACGCGATCCCTTTCGGGGTCGCGGTTGCACGAACGGGTGCCTGGATAGGCTGGCGCTTCAAACCGAAACGGAGGTCGCGCGGTTGAGTTCCGAGCAGCAGGTAATCGAATCCGCTCCGAAGCAGCTGTTCATCGGCGGCGAATGGCGCGACGGCTGTGGCGGCGAGACGCTCGCCGTCGAGGACCCGTCGACCGGAGAGGCGCTCTGCGAGATCGCCGACGGCACCGCCGACGACGCGCGGGCGGCGCTCGACGCCGCGGCCGGCGCGCAGCCGGGCTGGGCCGCCACGGCGCCGAATGAACGCAGCGAGATACTCCAGCGCGCCTTCGAGTTGCTCACCGAGCGCGCCGGCGACCTGGCCCTGCTGATGACGCTCGAGATGGGTAAGGCTACGCCTGAGTCGAAGGCCGAGATCACCTACGCGGCGGAGTTTTTTCGCTGGTTCGCCGGCGAGGCGCTGCGAATCGACGGGTATTACAAGTCCGCCGGCAACGGCGCCGGCCGGGTGCTGGTGATGCGCCAGCCGGTCGGCCCCTGCTTCTTCATCACCCCGTGGAACTTCCCGACGGCGATGGGAACGCGGAAGATCGGGCCGGCGATCGCCACCGGCTGCACGATGGTCTGGAAGCCGGCGAAGCTGACCCCGCTCTCGGCGCTGGCGCTCGCCGAGCTGCTCGCCGAGTGCGGGCTTCCCGACGGTGTCCTCAACGTGATCACCGGCTCCTCCTCGGGCGATATCTCCGAGCCCGTGCTCAGCGACGACCGCCTTCGCAAGCTCAGCTTCACCGGCTCGACCGAGGTCGGCCAGGGGCTGATCGCGAAATCGGCCGAGCAGGTGCTCAACGTCTCGATGGAACTCGGCGGCAACGCCCCATTCCTCGTCTTCGACGATGCCGACCTCGACTCCGCGGTCGAGGGCGCGATGATCGCGAAGATGCGAAACGTCGGCGAGGCCTGCACGTCGGCCAACCGCTTCCATGTCGCCAAACCGCTCGCCGAGGACTTCGCGTCGCGCCTCGCCGAGCGAATGGGCGCGCTCAAGGTCGGCCGCGGGGTCGATGACGGCGTCGACATCGGGCCGCTGATCGACGACAACCAGCGCAGCAAGGTCGCCGAGCTCGTCGATGACGCCGTCGGCAAGGGCGCGAAGGCACTCGTAGGCGGCAAGGCGGTCGACGGCGCAGGCTACTTCTACGAGCCGACTGTGCTCGGCGACGTTCCGGCAGATGCGCGGCTGCTCCGAGAGGAGATCTTTGGCCCGGTCGCGCCGGTCGCTTCGTTCGGCTCCGACGAGGAAGCGGTCGCCGCCGCCAATGACACCGAGTACGGACTCGTCGCCTACGTCTACACCAGCGATCTGAAACGGGCGCTTCGGATCTGCGAAGGCCTCGAGACCGGGATGATCGGCCTCAACCAGGGAATGGTCTCGAACGCGGGCGCGCCGTTCGGTGGCGTCAAGCAGTCGGGGATCGGCCGCGAGGGCGGCAACGAGGGCATCGAGGAGTACCTCGAGACGAAGTACGTCGCTGTGAATCTGTAGGTCAATGGGCGCCGTCGAGCTCGACAAGCTGAGTTGGCCCGAGGTCGAGTTCGAGCTCGCCGCCGGTCGCGACACGGTGATCATCGCCTTCGGCGCGACCGAGCAGCACGGCGCCCACCTGCCGCTAGCGACCGACGCGCTGATCGGCGATCACTTCGCCCGCGAAATCGCCGAGCGGCTCGATGCGTTCTTCGCACCGACGGTCCGGCTCGGCTGCTCGAGCCACCACCTCGGCTACCCGGGCACGATCTCGCTCGAGGACAAGACCTTCCACGCGATCGTCGCCGACATCGTCCGCTCGCTCGCGGAGGGCGGCTTCGGGCGCGTCGTCCTGATCCCGACTCACGGCGGTAACTTCGGCCCGCTCGCCGCTGCGGTCGAGGCGCTCGGCGCCGACAGCGGGATCAACGTCGTCGCGCTAACCGACCTCGGCGTCCTGCTCGAAGTCGCTCAGCTCGGCGCATCAGAGCACGGGGTGCCGCTTGAGCGCGGCGGCCTGCACGCCGGTGAGTGGGAGACATCGATGATGGCCGCGATCCACCCGGAACTGACCAAACTCGATGCCGCCGAGCCGGGTTACGTCGGCGACCTGGAGTCGGCGATTGGCGCGCTGTTCGAGGGTGGCGTCCGGGCGCTCTCCGAGAACGGCGTGATCGGTGACCCGCGCGAGGCGAGCGCCGAGCACGGCCGCCGCTACTGGGACGTCGCGCTCGACCTCGCGGTCGAGCGGATCGAGGCGCTGAGTTAGCTGTTCAGCGGCCGATCAGGCTGCGCAGCATGCTCGCCGGGCGCCGTCGCTCGAGATAGCACTGGTGGTATTCCTCGGCGCGCCAGAAACCGGTCGCGGGCTCGACCGATGTTGCGATCGGCTTCGAGAGCTTTTCCTGGGCTCGCTCCTTTGAGGCCTTCGCCGCCGCCTCCTGCTCAGGCGAGTGAAAGAAGACGACCGAGCGGTATTGGGTACCGACGTCCCAGCCCTGGCGGTCGACCTGGGTCGGGTCGTGAAGCTCCCAAAACTTGTCGACCAATGCCCCGAAGGAGACCAGGGCCGGGTCGAAGGTGACCTGGGTCACCTCGGCGTGGCCGGTGGTCCCGGTGCAGACCTGCTCGTAGGTCGGGTGCTCGACGTGGCCGCCCTCGTAGCCGACCGCGGTCTCGACGACGCCTTCGGTCTCCTTGTAGGCCATCTCGACCTGCCAGAAACATCCTGCGCCGAAGGTCGCCACCTCAGTCGCCTCGGGGCCCTTCTCGCTTGCGGTTCCGTCCTCTTCGCTCATATCAGTCAGTCTCCCGGGCCGCGTTTTCGTTACGGCCGTAGCTATTCGTGTGGCCTGGCCATCTTGCGATGGTCGAGCGCCTGGTCGAGCGTCTCTTCCTCGACGCCGTGCTCCTGTGCGACATCGCGCAGCATCTTGCCGCTCTCGGCCGCGTGCTTGACGATCTCCGTCGCCCGGTCGTAGCCGATGTGCGGGTTGAGCGCGGTCGCCGTCGCGAGCGTCGCCTCGGCGTGTCGCTCACAGTTCTCCTCGTTGGCCTCGACGCCTCGGATCACCTTCTCGTCGAGGAGGCGCGACGCGGAGGCGAGCAGCTTGATCGAGTCGAGCAGGTTGCGAGCGATCAGCGGCACCCGCACATTCAGCTCGAACTGTCCCTGCGAGCCCGCAATCGTGATTGCGGCGTCGTTGCCGATCACCTGGGCGCCGACCTGGATCACGACCTCGGGGATCACCGGGTTGACCTTGCCGGGCATGATCGAAGAGCCCTTCTGCAACTCGGGCAGGCGCAGCTCGGCGAGCCCGGCGTGCGGGCCCGAGCCCATCAGCGCGAGGTCGTTGGCGATCTTCGTCAGCGAGACGGCGACGACCTTGAGCGCCCCCGAGAGCTCGACCAGCGCATCGCGGTTGGCCTGTGCCTCGAAGGGGTCGGCCGGAGCCGAGATCTCGAGGCCGGTGTCGGCGGCGAGCTTCGAGCGCACGCGCTCGGCGAACTCGGGGTGGGTGTTGAGGCCGGTGCCGGTCGCGGTGCCGCCGAGCGGGATCTGGCCGACCCGGCCGAGGGTCCCGCGGACACGGTCGGCACCGAGGCGGATCTGCGCCGCGTAGCCGCCGAACTCCTGGCCGAGCGTCACGGGCACGGCGTCCATCAGGTGGGTGCGGCCGGCCTTGACGACATCGCGGAACTCGTCGGCCTTGCGGGCGAGCGCCGAGGCGAGCTCGTCGAGAGCGGGAAGCAGGTCGCGCGAGACCTCCTCGAGCGCGGCGAGGTGGACGGCGGAGGGGAAGACGTCGTTCGAGGACTGCCCCATGTTGACATGGTCGTTGGGGTGCGCCTCGTCGCCGGCGAGGTTGGCCATCACCTCGTTCGTGTTCATGTTCGACGAGGTGCCCGAGCCAGTCTGAAAGACGTCGACCGGAAACTGGTCGTCGTGCTCGCCGGCGGCGATCGCGTCGCCGGCCTCGGCGACGCGTTCGGCGACGCCCTCGTCGAGCAGGCCGAGCTCGGCGTTCGTCCGCGCAGCGGCGGCCTTGAGCCGGCCGAGCCAGTGGATGACGGGCGCGGGAACCGGATCACCCGAGACCGGGAAGTTGGCGACCGCCTTGTCGGTCTCGCTTCCCCAGAGCTTCTCGCTGCTTGTCGTCGATGCCATGGTTTCAGGCTATCCGAGAAGCTGCTCGAGTTCCCGGAGGATCGGAACCGGCCGCTCGAACACATCGCCCCTGGTGAACCGCCGGAACTCATCGCCCCGCTGATAGGCCTGGCGCTCCCTGCGCCGGTCCTGCTCCCAGGCGTGGCGGGAGGAGTGAAAGGTGTAGGAGTCGAGTTCGACGGTGAGCTTGCGGTCGGGCCAGCGGCAGTCGACCCGGCGGCCGCCCGCTGGCTTGTTCGTGATCGGGAGAGGCAAGCCGTTTTTGGCGAGCAGAGAGAGGAATCGCTCCTCGAGCCCCGAGAGGGCAACCTTGGTCTCTCCGGTGAGGACCGAGCGGAGCTTCGCCGCTCCCTTCGCGTTCGGGTGGCGCGCAAGGCATTCCTCAACCTGACGCGGGGTGGTTCGGTAACGGACGCCGGCCTCGTGGCAAGCCTTGGCGAGCTCTTTGGCATTCAGTGTGGCGGCGAGGTCGACGATGGTGAACGCCACGGTGGTGACGGGGATCCCTCTCACAACGGTTTGGTCGCGAGGGTCGATTGGGCGGCGGCAGCGCTTCGTGCGAATGCGGAGGATCCTGCGCTCAATCTGTGTCAACACCTCGGGAAGCTCGGGAGGGCGCTTCAGCAACTGGTGGAGGTGCGCTGCCGCTCGATGGCGAAGAAGGGCACCGTCGCCGCAGGCGAGAACCGCCGCCATGTATGTCGCAAGGGTCGATTGGGCGGCGTGACCGACGCGGTAGACGCCGGGATGCACCTTTATCAGCGAGCCGGCCTCGAGCCTTCGGGCGATCCAGCTCGCGGCGATGCCGGCGGCTAGAAGCTGCACCCTCGCCACGACACCGTGCTGAGTGCCGGCGATTCGGGCGACGATCTCCTCCGCTTTCCTGTCCAGCGTCCGCATGTCGGACGTTAAGCAGGAAAGCTCACCTAATCTCCCCCCGGATTTCTACCCAGTCGCCTGGCCCGCCGCATAGCCCTCGCCGAATGCCCGCTCGAACTCGGGTCCAGGGCTCTTGCCATGCTCGTCGAAGCGCGCTGTCTCAAGCCGGCGGACGAGGTCGGCGTGGATGCCTCCGCTGGCGGACGCGCCCTCCTGCACGGCGCCGACGAGATACCCGAGGCGGACCGCTGCCTCGCCGCGGCGATCCTCGAGTACCTGGCTACTGAGCGAATCGGCGGCGGCGGTTGTCGCCTCGCCGACCGAAGCGAGCGCCCCCGGTTCTTGTGCCGTTACGAGGCAATCACTGATCGGCGTCTCGCCTCCGAGGAGGACTTCTCCCGGCGCCGACTCGAGCGCTGCGAGGTATTGGTCGCTGCCGCCGAGGCAGGCCGATGGCGTCTGCGAGGAGTCCCAGCCACAGCCCGCGAGGACCGCTGAGGCAAGGGCGAGGACGGCGAGACGGCGCACCCGGCAATCGTAGGGAGCGGCGCTGCTCGGCTCACCCGTGGACGCGAGGTAGCCTGCGGCGCCGATGGCGAGCGTCGAGGAGAGCTACCGCGCCCTGGCCGAGCACCACGGGCTGATCGCGGCGGGCCCGGTCGGGGTCGAACCGTTGACGCCGCTGCTGGCGAAGGGTGGAGTGCTGGACCCCGCCGTCAGAGGCCGGCTGCCCGGGGGCCTGACCGGGCTTTCGGGCCGTCACACCTACTCCGGCGACGAGGGCGGCGGCAAGTTTCGCTTCAACATCGTCCACGCCCGGGTCGAGGAATCGCAGGCGGTCGTCCCACGCCTGTTCTGCATCCGTAAAGGGCGCTGGACAGACACGATTCATTACGGGATGGAGATCCGCGAGTCCGAGTTCTGGACGGAGAGCGAGAAGCTGAACGGTCGCTTCCGAGTCCAGTCGGCGCTCTACCAGGATCCGGTTTGGATGCGACGGCTGTCTCGCCGACCTTTATCGACTGGCTCGCCGAGTCAGAGCCGCACGACTTCTCGTTTGAACTCGCCTACGGCGACCTCGTCGGCTCGATCGAGGCCGATGACCCCGACGAGGCGACGCTCGTCGCCCGCCAGCAGACAAAGAAAGCGGAGCACGATCGCTGGCTCTTCGAGAACGGCCTGCGCGGCACCGCGACGCTCGTCGAGGCTTCCTCGAATACGCGGATCAACGACCAGCCGGTGCTGAAGATGGTCCTTGACGTCGAGGTTCCCGGCCAGGCGCGGCGGAGGGTCCAGCAAAAGATCCTGATGTCGAACTTCGTCGCTTACCGGATGCGCCCCGGTGTGGTTCTGCCGGTCCACGCCAACCCGGACCCGCAGAAACCGGGCGACATGCTGGTCCGCTGGTAGACCGATGGACGCCGACGAGGTCCGCGCCGGGATCGCGGCGATCGAAGCCGAGCACGGGCCGTGGCACTCGCACAACATCCACCTAGGCCATGGGGTCTGGACCCGAAGCGATCGCGAGCTGGTCGAGAATTCGCGCCTGCGGCGCTACCTGCAGGCGGTCTCGGACGCGGCGGGCGATTCGCTCGCCGGGCTGCGAGTCCTCGACCTCGCCTGCGAGGAGGGCGCCTTCGGGATCGAGATGGCGCGCCAGGGCGCGGAGGTGGTGGCGATCGAGGGCCGGGCGGGAAACGTCGCGCGGGCGCGCTTCGCCGCCGAGGCGCTCGGGCTCGATCGGTACCAGGTCAGCCAGGGGGACATCCGCGAGCTCAGCGTCGAGACCAGCGGCGAGTTCGACGTCGTCTTCTCGGTCGGGATCCTCTACCACCTCGATGCGCCGGCGGTGTTCGAGCACGTCCACGAGTTGGCGCGGATGAGTCGGCGCCTTCTCTTCCTCTCGACGCACGTCAGCCGCTTCGCCGAGCGCCGGCGCGAGTTCGGCGGGCGCAGCTACCGGGGTTGCGTCGTCGAGGAACACCCCGCCGGTAGCGGCAAGCGCGACCGCGAGGGCAACCTGCGCGCCTCGCTCGACAACGAGGTCAGCTTCTGGTTGACCCGGCCCTCGCTGTTCAATCTGCTCGCCAACGCCGGCTTCAGCTCGGTGCTCGAGCTGCAGATGCCGCACATGCTGCGCGCCCACAACCCCGGCAACACGGTCAACCTCGTCGCCTTTCGTGGCGAGCGCGTCGAGGTGCCCCGCTCGGAGCTCGTCGCGAACGACCCGCCGGCCCGCTGGCCCGAGCGCGGGCGCGAGCCGGTCCACACATCGCAATCGCTGCGGCACCGGCTCGCCCAGGAGCTCAGGCGGCTGCGGTCGGCTCGTTCCTAGAATCTGGTGCCAGTGAGCCCATTCCGCCCCGTCGACCCGAAGCAGCCCTTCCCCGAGCTCGAGGAGCAGGTGCTGGAGCGCTGGCGCACCGACGACGTCTTCGGGCGCTCGCTCGCCCAGCGCGAGGGGGCCGAGACCTGGAGCTTTTACGAGGGCCCGCCGACCGCGAACGGCAGGCCGCACGCCGGCCACGTCCTCTCGCGCGTGTTCAAGGACATCTACCCGCGATACCGCACGATGTGTGGCTACCGGGTCCTGCGCAAGGCGGGCTGGGACACACACGGGCTGCCGGTCGAGCTCGAGGTCGAGAAGCAGCTCGGCATCTCCTCGAAGGCGGAGATCGAGGAGTTTGGGATCGCCGAGTTCAACCAGCGCTGCCGCGAATCGGTCTTCACCTACGTCGAGGAGTGGAACCGGCTGACCGAACGGATCGGCTTCTGGATCGATCTCGAGGACCCCTACGTGACGCTCGAGAACAACTACATCGAGTCGGTCTGGTGGTCGCTGCGAAGGATTTGGGACGACGAGCGGCTCTATGAGGGACACAAGGTCGTGCCCTATTGCCCGCGCTGCGGCACGGCGCTCTCCTCACACGAGGTCGCGCTCGGCTACCGCGACGTCGTCGACCCCGCGGTCTTCGTCAAGCTCCCGATCACCTCGGTCGCACCTTCGGACGAGCGGCCCGAGCCGGCGGTTGTCGAGGGCGACAACCTGCTCGTCTGGACGACGACTCCGTGGACGCTGATCTCGAACGCCGCGGTCGCGGCCGGCGGGGACATTGAGTACGTCCGGGCTCGAGTCGCGGGCGGCGATGACGTCTACGTGCTTTCCCGCGCCCGAGTCGAGACCGTCCTCGGCGAGAACGCGGAGATCCTTGCCGCCTTCCCTGGGGAGGCGGTTGCCGGCGCCTCGTACGAGCCCCCGTTCCCATTCATCTCCGACTACGGGCCCAAGGGCCACACGGTCCTGCTCGGCGACTTCGTCACCACCGACGAGGGCACCGGCCTGGTCCACACCGCGATCGCCTTCGGCGAGGACGACTTCCGGCTCGGCGAGCAGCACGGGATCACGCTGCAGAACCCGGTCCGCCTCGATGGCACCTACGACGAGCGGGTCCCCGACTTCCAGGGCGAGATCGTCTACCGCCACAACACAGAGATCGTCGACGCCCTCGACGCCGCCGGCAGGCTCTTCCGCGCCCAGGACTACGAGCACGCCTACCCGCACTGCTGGCGCTGCGA
>JBPCRS010000211.1:0-3646 GCA_050996575.1 Solirubrobacterales bacterium | reverse complement strand
TGACGTAGGTGACGAGGCCAGCGGCGACGCTGATCACGAAGTTGCCGAAGACGTAGCCGACGATCGCCTCGGAGATGTCGTCGGCGATGCTGATCAGCCGATCACGCCGCTGCGGGCGGAACTGCGTGTAGACGAAACGCAGGATCCGATCGCCCTGGATCAGCAAGAAGAAGGCGATGACGAGGATCGAGAAGAGCTGGACGAAGCTCGAGAAGACGCCGACCGTGACGTCGCGCAACGTCCCGGCGGCATCGCCGGGCCAGCTCGGCAACTCCGCCGCCTGGTCTTCGAGACCTTCGGTGATGTCGTATCGGTCGTCGTATTCGCGGAAGGTCTCGTTGTCGCGCAGGTCCTCCACGTATCCAGGAAAGTCGGTCGAGATCTCGTCGATTCCGTCGCCGAGCGGCGGCACGATCAGCAGGCCGATCCCGAAGATCGCCAGCCCGATGCCGAAGTAGACGGCGAGGATCGCAAGCCATCGAGGCAACCTGCCGCGGCGGTCGAGCCAGTTGACCGCGGGTGCGACAGCGAGCGCGAAGAAGACAGCGATCAGGACCAGGCCAAGGGTCACGCGGATCAGATAGACGAAGTAAAGCGCCGCGACAACGAGGGCTGCGACGAGAACGATCTTTGCGATCAGCCGCGTCGATAACACCGAGGGGCCCATGCCGCCCGCCAGGCTAAGAACGCTGTCGGACGAGTGCGAGCGCTAACGGCGGCGCAGGCGGCGGGCGACGAGCAGGGCGCCGACGGCGAATCCGACGACGGCGGCGCCGGTAACGATCTGGTCCTGGTGGCGGCGGAGCTGGCCGCGCCAGTCGGTCAGCTCGTTGATCTTTCCGCGCAAAACGTCGACCGACTGCGAGAGCTCACCGCGGGTGCGCTCCATATCAGCGCGGATCTGCGCCGGGGTCCGGCCGGGCGCTCCGGTGCCCGACAACGGCTGCGAGGCGATCGCGGGCGGCATCTGGGGCTCTTCGCTCATCGCGAGGACGTCCCCTCGAAAGTCTCGCGCGTGAGCTTCGCCTCTTCGATCGCCATGTCAGGCGTCGGCGGAGCACCCGCCTGGATCGCCCGGTAGGCGATCAACCCCGCGACGCCGGCGACGATCAGCCAGAAGATCGCCTCGACCATGAAGCCGAGCCAGATCGTGTCACCGAAGAAGAGATCGTTGAGCAGCCAGGCGATCGCATGCATGAACATCGCCAGGAAGAGCAGCAGGAAGATCCCGGCGGCGAGGGCGACGATGCCGCCCTTCGCCAGGTAGGTGACCTTCTCGGTCACCTCCGCCTTGGCGAGCTCGATCTCCTCGCGGATCAGGACCGACGTCTTCTCGGAGACGTCAATGACGAGCTCGCCGACGGATTTCTCGTCGGGACGCGGGTCGGTCTTCGGCGGAGTGGCCATGCGCAGTGTTGCCTAGTCCGGTGGGTCCTCGTTGAAGGCACGCCCCCAGATGAAGACCGCGAGCCTGTAGGCGAGCACGTTGGCGAGCGCGCCGGTGGCGGCGATCAGGCCGCTCCAAACCAGTTTCTTGACGATGTCGTTGTCCATTGCGGTCGCGGAGTCTTTCACGTACCCGGGATCGTGGTCATTCAGACCTCTCGGGCCGAACTTCCAGCCCAAGGCAGATCGTCGCCACGACCATCTCCCGAGCCTCGTCGAAATCGCTGTCGCCGGCGGGGATCAGCTCGAAGACCCAGCCCGAGAGAAGCTGCTCGATCGCGCCGTAGAACCACATCGAGGCGAACTCGGGGTCGACGTTCTTGCGAAACGCGCCCGACTCCTGACCACCGGAGACGATCTTGGCTATCCCTTGATAGGCGCGGCGGATCTCCGGCAGATGGGTGCGGCCGAACGAGTTCGCCGCCCGCGTCACCTCGACGATGATCACCTTCATCAGCTCGGGGTCGCGACGGTAGGAGTCGATGATGAAGCCGGCGACGGTGTCGAGCTTCTCGCGCGGCGGGTCGTCGGATCGGTCGACCTCGTCGATCGCGGCGAGCAGCAGCGACCAGCGTTCGACGAAGAGCTCGTTGAGGACCTGGTCCTTCGACTTGAAGTAGTGGTAGACGAGTCCGTAAGCGACGCCGGCCTCGTCGGCGATGTAGGAGACCCGGCAGCCGTTGAAGCCCTGGCGGGCGAAGACGCGAATCGCCGCGTCGAGGATCTGCCGCCGACGGTCGACGACGGCAGCGCGCGAAGCCATCAGACCGCAACCTCGTTTGGCCAGTCGTAGGACCCCGGCCGCCGGTTGGCGAGCGAGGGCAGCGTGGTGCGGACGTGCTCGAGCCGGTCGAGGTCGAGGTCGGCGGTGACGTGGCCCTCGCCGTCTGGCGCGCAGGCGAGCACCACCCCCCAGGGATCGACGATCATCGAACGGCCGTATGAGCGGTAGTGCGGCGGCGCCTCGCCGACCTGGTCGGCGGCGACGACGAAGAGCTGATTCTCGATCGCGCGGGCGCGGACGAGCACCTCCCAGTGGTCGCGACCGGTCTCGAGCGTGAACGCCGAGGGCACGGTGATCACCCGCGCCCCGCGCAGAGCGAGGATCCGGTAGAGCTCGGGAAAGCGCAGGTCGTAACAGACGGTCAGCCCGATCTCGATCCCGGCGACCGCGCCGACGACGGGCACCTCGCCCGGCTCCTCGCTGTCGGACTCGCGGTAGGCGACGCCGCCGACGTCGACGTCGAACATGTGGATCTTCCGGTAGGTGGCGGCGATCTCGCCGTCAGGGGAGATCAGCACGGAGGTGTTGGCGAGCCGCTCGCGACCCTCAACCCGCTCGGGGAACGAGCCGGCGAGGAGAACAACTCCCAGCTCACGCGCCCAAGCGCGGGCCGCGCTGATACTTGGTCCGTCGAGAGGCTCGGCGCCGCCGACGATCGCCTCGCTCCCTCCGAAAACCGTCCATTTCTCGGGCAGAACGACGAGCCAGGCGCCGTCGGAGGCTGCGCCACGGACGAGATGCTCCGCCGTCTCTAGGTTGCGGTCCTTGTCTTCGGTGGCGTTGAGCTGAACGGCAGCTGCGCGCATATCTCTCCCGGAAACCGGCCCCTCAACCGGATTGACTGACTGGTCAATCTAGCGCTCCGGTCAGCCCGATAAGAGCCAGAGCAGCAGCGTGACCATCACCAGCCCCGCCTCGATCGTCGCGAACAGCGCCGCGCTGCCGGCGAGAGAATCGCCGGCGAACGACTGCGAGATCCCGACCGGGACGGCGATCAGCAGGACCAGGGCCGAGACCCCTCCCCAGGCGACGGCGGCACCCTCCCAGCGCTCATCCCGCAAGCCGCTCTCGAGAGCGCCGCGGCGCTCGCGCAGCCGGCGCTCGATCACGAACGGCGCGGCGACGAGCGCGGCCAATAGCGAGAGCGCGAAGACCACGATCCAGCCGTTGACCCCGTCCGAGCTCAGATACGGACCGCCCGAAGCCGCGGCCAGCGCGAGCGAGACGAACGCGGTTGCCGTGCCGCTGAAAGCGGCCAGCACGGCCGGACTCACTCGGAGTCCATTAGTTGGTTGATTCCACGGCCGCGCGTACGGCTGGGCACGCCTGGCCGAGCAGGTCGAGGACGCAGTGAGCGTGGCGTGCCGGTAGGCACGCGAGCGAGCGAGGACGAAGAGATGCGAAGTGCCAGGCGGG
>JBPCRS010000203.1:0-10256 GCA_050996575.1 Solirubrobacterales bacterium | reverse complement strand
CCCATTCCTCGGTGCCGGAAACCTCCTCAACGGCCGCTGCGACCCCGGCGACATCCCCCCCCCTTGACCCGATGAGACGCCTGATGACAACAGCCCTGCTCGTGGTCCTCGCGGCCGCTTTCCTCGTCGTCGGCGTCGGCGCCGAGGACGACTCCGAGGGCGGCTACATCGTCCGCGCAGTCTTCGACACCGGCAGCTTCCTCGTCCCCGACGAAGAGGTCCGCGTCGCCGGGGCGACGGTCGGCGTGATCGAGGCGACCGAGATCAGCCGCGAAGACGAGATCATCAGCCTCGACCCCGAGCCCAGCTCCGAACCAGGCAAGGCGGTGATCGTGTTGAGGATCACCGATACGGCGTTCCAGGACTTCCGCGAGGACGCCTCCTGCATCATCAGGCCGCAGTCTCTGCTCGGCGAGCGCTTCGTCGACTGCGAACCGACACAGCCGCGCGCGCCGGGCACCGAGCCACCGCCCGAGCTGCCGGTGATCGAGGAGGGCCAGCCGGGCGCGGGGCAGCACCTGCTGCCGCTCGAATCGAATGCGATATCGGTCGACCTCGACCTCGTCAACAACATCCTGCGCCAGCCCTACCGCGAGCGCTTCTCGATCATCCTCAACGAGCTCGGCGCAGGCTTCGCCGCACGCGGCGAGGAGCTCGGTGAAGTGATCGAGCGCGCCAACCCCGCGCTGCGCGAGACCGACCGCGTGCTCGCCGTGCTCGCCGAGCAGGACAAGACGCTGGCCCAGCTCGCCAAGGATTCGGACACCGTCCTCGGACCGCTCGCCCGTCAACGCGCGAACGTCGCAGGCTTCATCGACAACGCCGGTCAGACCGCCGAGGCCTCGGCCGAGCGCCGCGCCGACATCGAGGCCCAGTTCCGCCTGCTGCCCGCCTCGCTGCGCGAACTGCGCGCGCTGATGATCGAACTGCGCGGCTTTTCCGATCAAGCGAGGCCGGTCTTCTCCGATCTCGGCGGCGCCGCGCCGGCGATTACCGGCGCGACGAAGGCGCTCGGGCCGCTTGCCAAGGCCGCGAGGCCGGCCCTGACGACGCTCGGCGATGCGCTCGAGCAGGCTTCGCCCGATCTCGTCTCCGCCAACCCGGTCTTGCAACAGGTCGGCGACCTGGCCCTCGCCTCGGAGAGGCCCTCTAAGAACTTGAAGAAGCTGCTCGGCGACCTGCGCGAGAAGGGTGGCTTCGAGCGCCTGATGAGCTTCGTCTACAACTTCTCCGGATCGGTCAACGGGCTCGACCAGTACGGCCACTTCCTGCGTACCCAGTTCCTCGCCACGAACTGCACCGATTACGTGACCGCGCCGCTTTCCGGCTGCCAGGCGAACTTCATCCCCGGCCTCTCTACGCGCGCGTCCTCCCCGCCCGACGCCGTCGGTCGTGCCGCGGACTTCGGAGATGAGCCTTCCGAGCTCAGCCCGCAGGCAAGCCAGACACCGCCGGCGGCGTCCGAGCCGGCCGATCCCCCCGAGGTCGACATCGACGACCTCTTCGGAATCGAGGGTGGGCTCGAGGGTGGTCGTCTCGACGGCAGCCCTCCGCCCGCCTCAGCGTCCGGCTCCGCCTCCCTGCGCGAGGCCGACGCCCTCTTCCGTTTCCTGATCGAGCCCGGGTCATGAATCGGGGCGGAGCCAGAGCGATTACGGCAAGCCCGGTGATGATCGGCGCGCTGACGGTGATCATCTCGATCCTCACCGTCTTCCTCGCCTATAACGCGAACAGCGGCCTGCCGTTCACGCCCAGCTACAAGATCCAGACCCAGGTCCAGAACGCGAACACCCTCGTCGCCGGCAACGAGGTTCGGATCGGCGGCGTCCGGGTCGGCCAGATCGAGGGGATAGAAGCCGTCGCGACCGAGGAGGGGACGGCTAACGCGAAGCTGGCGCTGAAGCTCGACCCTGAGGTCGAGCCGCTGCCGGTCGACTCGACCGTGATCGTGCGCTCGCGCTCCGCGCTCGGGATCAAGTATCTCGAGATCCTCCCCGGCGACTCGACCGAGGGCTACCCGGCAGGATCACTGATGCCGCTCTCGGCTGCGGTGCCCGAGCCGGTCGAGATCGACGAGTTCCTCGGAATATTCGACGCGCCTACCCGGACCGCGATCCAGGTCAACCTGCGCGAGTTCGGCGGCGCCCTCGCCGGCCGCGGTGGCGACCTCAACTCGGCGATCGGCGAGCTCGTGCCGCTGGTTCAACGGCTGACGCCCGTCGCCCGCCTGCTCGCCTCGCCTAAGACCCGCTTCGACAAGCTCTTCCCCGCGCTCGCCCAGGCCGCCGCAGAGGTTGCCCCGGTCGCCCAGACCCAGGCCGACATGTTTGTTGCCCTCGACGACACCTTTGCCGCGCTCGCCGGCGTCGCGACGCCGTTCATCTAGGAGACGATCTCGCGCTCGGTCGTCACCGAGCAGACGCTGATCGACACCGGCCCGCGGATTCGCGGCTTCCTCGCCAACTCGAAGCTGCTCTTCCGCGACATGCGCCCCGGTGCCCGGGCCCTCGCGGAGAACGCGCCTGGGCTCGAGGCCGCCTCGATCGCGGGCGCTGAGAACCTCCCCGGTGCACCGGCGCTCAATCGCCGACTCCCGCCGCTCGCCGCCGCTCTCGCTCAATTCAACGATGACGCTGGCGTTCGCACCGGGCTAAGCCGGCTGACGCAGACGATGAACACGCTCGATCCGACGCTGCGCTGGATCACCCCCGCGCAAACCGTCTGCAACTACGGGTTCCTGCTCTTCCGCAACCTCGACAGCGCCTTCTCCGGCAGCGACGGGATCGGCACCTGGCAGCGCTTCCTGACCTTCAATCCGCCCGCCGGGGGGGACGAGCCCAACAACGAGAGCATCCCCTCCTCGCAGACCGCCAACGGACCCAACTCGGCGAACTTCCTGCACGTCAACCCGTATCCGAACACCGCCGCTCCGGGACAGGATCCGCACGAGTGCGAGGCCGGCAACGAGCCCTACCTGGTCCGCGAGCAGGTAATCGGGAACGTGCCCGGCGACCAGGGCACAAGCACCGAAGGACAGGGCAAGTAGATGGCCCGGCGTACGCTCCAGCAGGACACCAAGCGCAGCGCCTGGTTTGGCGTGCTGATGGTCGTGTTCCTGCTCCTCGGCACCTACATCGCTTTCGCCAAGCTGGTCAAGACGTACCCGTTCGATGCCAAGGGCCAGGTCGTTCGCGCGGTCTTCGAGAACGCCGCCACCCTGTCGAAGAACTCGCCGGTGCGTATCGCCGGCGTCAACGTCGGCCAGGTGACCTCGGTCAACGCGATCGGTGATCAGGCCGAGGTGACGTTCACCGTCAGCGAGGAGGGTCAGCCGATACACACCGATGCGGTCGCCGAGATCCGACCGCGCCTCTTCCTCGAGGGTAACTTCTTCATCGACCTGCAGCCGGGCAGCCCGAGTGCCGACGAGCTCGGCGAGGGCGAGAGCCTCGGGGTCACCCAGACCGCGATCGCGGTCCAGCTCGACGAGGTGCTCGCTGCGCTCGACCAGCCCGCCCGAGCCGACCTGAGCGACCTGCTCGAGGGCTACGGCACGGCGCTCACCTACGAGCCCGACGCGGCAGCCGACGTCGGCCAGGATCCCGACGTCCAGGGTGAGACCGCGGCGAAGGCGATCAACGATTCCTTCGTCTACGGCGGACCCGCCGGTCGCGACACCGCGATCGCCAACAACGCGCTGCTCGGCACCGAGCCGCACGACCTCTCGCGCCTGGTTCGCGGAACGGCGAAAGTCACCGGCGCGCTTCGAAACTCGGAGCGAAACCTGCAGGACCTGATCACCAACTTCAACATCACCGCCGGCGCCTTTGCCGATGAGTCGGGCAACCTGCGCGAGACGCTGCGCCTGCTTGCCCCGACGCTCGAGCAGGTGCCGCCGACTCTGGCCAACGTCGACGCGTCGCTGCCGCCGCTACGGCGCCTCGCGATCGAATCCGTGCCTGGCATTCAAGAGCTGCCGGAGACGATCCGCCTCGGCCGGCCCTGGCTCGATCAAACGGCCGCGTTGCTGCAGCCGAACGAGCTTGGCGACATCGCCTCGCTGACGGCGCGCACGGCGCCGAACCTCGCCGAAGCAACCGCCGCGGGCACCGAGCTGATGCCGCAGATCGAGAACTTCAGCCGCTGTGTCACCGACGTTCTCGTGCCGACCGGCGACACCGTCATCGAGGACGAGTTCTCGAGCGGTCAGCAGGTCTTTAACGAGTTCTTCTACGGCCTCGTCAACGGCGCCGGAGCGAGCGCGAACTTCGACGGCAACGGCGTCTACGCGCGAATCAACCCGGGCGGCGGTGAGATCCAAGCCCGATCTCAGAACCCCAACACGGCGGCCCCGAATGACTTCCTCGCGGCGAACCTGATCGTGCCGACGACCGGAACCCAGCCGACGCTCTCGAAGAAGCCGCCGTTTCGCGGTGACGTCGCCTGCCACACCAACTCCGTTCCCGAGCTGAACGGGATCGCTTCCGCGGTAGGCCCGGCGAGTCCGGCGGTGACGCCGTGAAGAGGGCGATCCGCGAACACCTACGCGATTTCATCGCGATCATCGGGCTCGCGATCCTCGCTCTGGTCACGCTGGTCGTGATCCTCACCCAGCAGAATGCCAACTTCCCCGAGTGGATACCCGGCCTCGGCGAGGAGAAGTTCGAGCTCAAGGCCGAGTTCACCTCGGCGCAGGCGGTGACGCCGGGGCAGGGCCAGTCGGTCAACATCGCCGGGATCCGGGTTGGCACTCTCACCGACGTCGAGGTCGAGGACGGCAACGCGGTCGTGACGATGGCGATCGACCCCGGCTACGGCTCGCTGATCCGCGAGGACGCCAGCTTCCTGCTGCGCCCGCGCACCGGCCTGCAGGACATGACGGTCGAGGTCGACGTCGGGTCCGAGGACGCCGACCCGGTCGAGGAGGGCGCGACGATCCCGAACTCGCAGACCGCGCCCAACGTCAACCCCGACGAGGTGCTCGCCTCGCTCGACGCGGACACGCGCGGCTTCCTGCGCCTGTTGCTCGCCGACGGCGCCAACGCGCTCTCAGGTCGTGGCGAGCAGCTTTCCGCAGTGCTCCGCCGCTTCGAGCCGACGACGCGCGACATCGCAACGTTCCAGGGCGCCCTTGCCTCCCGCCGCGACAACTTGAAGCGCGTGATCCACAACTTTGGCGAGTTGGTCGACGAGCTCGGCAAGCGCGACGACCAGCTGACCACGTTCGTCGACTCCTCGAACGCGGTCCTCGACTCCTTCGCCAACCAGGAGGCGGCGATCCGCGAGTCGCTGCGAGAGCTGCCGCCGACGCTGACCGAGACGCAGGCGACGCTGCGCAGCTCGAACGAGCTGGCGACGGTCCTCGGCCCCGCGGCGACGCGGCTCACCCCGGCGGCGCAGGCCCTGGCGCCGGCGCTGCGCCAGGTGCGGCCGCTCTTCCGCGACACGCTGGCGCCGATCCGCGACCAGATCCGCCCCGCGACGCGCGAGATCATCGAGCCGATCCGCAGCACCAACCGCGCAGCCAAGGGTCTCGCTGCGACGACCCCGGCGCTGCGCTCGAGCTTCCAGGACCTCAACATCCTCGTCAACGAGCTCTCCTACAACCCGCCCGGCGCCCAGGACGAAGGATTCCTCTTCTGGGCCTCGTGGCTCAGCCACAACGTCAACGGGCTCTCGCTCTTGCAGGACGCGAACGGGCCGCTGCTGCGCGGGATCGTGATGATCACCTGCGGCAACACCAAGCTCGCCGAGCAGGTGGCGAGCCAGCGGCCGTTCCTGCGCCTGCTCTACGACGCCACCCTGACCCCGACCGCTCCGGAGATCTGCCCGCCCTCGAACCTTCCGTTCAAGGGCGGAGCGAAGGACGCCGACGACGTGCCGGCGCCGAGCGAGGTGCCTGGAACCGAGGGCGACCCGGCTCCCGAGGAAGAAGCGACCACGACTACGCCGACGACGACCACCACGCCCGTCGAGCCCGCGCCCGAGACGACGCCGCCGCCGGCCGAGCCTGACGCGACGGCCCCCGAGCCGGAGGGTGCGGAGTAGATGCAAAAGCAAGCGCCAACACTCGGTCAGATCCTCATCGCGGTCGGCTTCGCGCTCTCCTGCTTCGGCCTGCTGCTCTTCCTCTGGCTCGCCTTCGGCGGACCGGTCCCGCTCGGCCCGGCGGGCTACCGCGTCACCGTGCCGTTCACCGAGGCGACGACACTCGCGGTCGAGTCCGACGTCCGCATCTCCGGCGTCTCGGTCGGCAAGGTGAAGGCGGTCGATCTAGGAACCGGCGATCTCGACGGCAACGCGGTCGCGACGCTCGAGATCGACTCGAGCTACGCGCCGATCCCGACCGACACGCGGGCGACGCTGCGCCAGAAGACGCTGCTCGGCGAGACCTACGTCGAGCTCACGCCGGGCGAGGAGTCGAGCGGCTCCGTGCCCGAGAACGGCTCACTGCCCGCCGCGGCGGTCTCCGAGTCGGTTCAGCTCGACGAGATCTTCCGTTCGTTCAACGACGAGACGCGGGTCAACTTCCAGACCTGGATGCAGGACTCGGCGATCTCGGTCAATGGACGGGGCGCGGACCTCTCGGCGGCGCTTGGCAACCTCGACCCATTTGCCGAGGAGACCAACGACGTCCTCCGCATTCTCGATTCGCAGCGGCTCGCCACCCGCCAGCTCGTCCGCGACACGGGTGAGGTCTTCGACGCGCTCTCCGAGCGCAAGGGCCAGCTCAGCGGCCTGATCGAGAACACGAACACGGTCTTCGAGACGACCGCCGACCGCGACGCCGAGCTCGCCGAGACGTTCACGATCCTCCCGACCTTCTTCGAGGAGTCGACGCTGACGCTGAACCGCCTCGACAAGTTCTCCGCCGACACCAACCCGCTCGTCACACAGCTCCGGCCGGCGGTACGTGAGCTCAGCCCGACGCTGATCGACCTCGGCGAGGCCGCACCCGGCCTGAAGCGATTCTTCGAGGGGCTCGGCCCCGTGATCGATGCCTCCAAGGACGGGCTGCCGGCGATCGAGCGCTTGCTCGAGGAAGACCTGCCGCCACTGCTCGGCGAGGTCAACCCGCTTTTTCGCCAGCTCAACTCGTTGCTCGAGGTGGTCGCCGATTACCGCACCGAGATCACTTCGTTCCTCGGCAACGTCACGGCTGCGACCCAGGCGGTGACGAGCCTGCCGACCGGCGCCACCCCGCACTACCTGCGCGCGCTGACGACGCTGAACCCGGAGACAGCCGCCGCGTACCCGCAGCGCCTGCGCTGGAATCGCGCCAATCCGTACCTGAAGCCGAACGGCTACAACGCGCTCGCCACCCACCTGCCGGTCTTCAACCCGACGAACTGCACCGCCGGCATCGATGCAACCCTCGACCCGGCCGATGCCAACGATCCCGACTTGCCGAATCGCCAGCCCGGCTCGACGGCGTTCTTCGACCGCTACCGCCAATACGCGTTCGCGGGCAGGCTCTCGGCGAGCGAGGCCCCGCAGACGGAATGCACGAAGCAGGGCACTTTCGAGTCGGTCGGCGAGGCCCCGCATGAGGACACCGACTACCTGCACGTCAGGCCCCAGCCCTAGTCCGGCGCCGCATCGAACTTGACTGAGTCGTGTTGAATGAGAGGATCCCCACGGATGGGGGTCGACATGGACCCGCGCGCTGCGCGCCGGGACGAAGATGAGAGGAGTCACTTTTGACGCGCATTAAGCGCACGGCGGGCCTGATCGGCGCGCTCGCACTCGTTGTAGCGGTTTCGGTAGTCGGGCTTGCCCTGGCCGACGGAGCCACACAGGGCAGTGTCACTCAGACGTTGGATGCCACGGTCAGCCCGTCGAAGAAGCTGCCGAAGAAGGATACGAAGAAGGTTGATCCGAAGGGTGTCAAGCTGAACGTCGCGGTCGGCATTCGCGACTCGAGCGGCCTCAAGCCGCCGCCCGCGACGCAGGTCGACATCGACCTCAGCAAGGACCTGACCTTCACCACGAAGGGCCTTTCCCAGTGCGATCAGAACGCGATCGCGACATCGCCCACGGCGGCTGCGAAGAGCACCTGCAAGAAGGCGATCGTCGGCGAGGGCAGCGCTTCGGCGACCTGCAGCGGCAACACCAATCCTCCGGACATCCCGGACGTGACTGTGACCGCGTTCAACGGGAAGCAGCAGGGCAAGAACCCGGTTCTGCTGCTGCACACCTACGCGAGTCTCGGAGGGACGGACCAGATCCAGATCCTCCCGGGCGTTCTCGTCAAGTCCAGTGGGGACTTTGGCAAGACGCTGAAGGTGACGGTTCCGCCGCTCGCCGGTGGTGCCTGCTCGATCATCGATTTCGAGACCACGGTCGGCACGACCTTCAAGTCGAAGGGCGAGACGTTCAACTACGTCGGCGCAACCTGTGGAAACGGTGAGATGAAGTTCGGTTCCGAGTTCACCTACGTGGCGAACTCGCAGGGTGTGAACACGCTCGCACCCAAGGACACGGTGGCCTGCACCTCCAAGTAGGTCCAGTCCGGCAACACGCGTTTCGCGAAGGGCGGCCTGTGGGCCGCCCTTCGTATTTGCCGGGGGATGCAAATCCGTAGTTTCCCGCAACGAATAGGGGGAAAAAGACGGATGCGCCGAGCCGGCGAAGGGGGGACCATGTGCCTACGGAGTTTCGAACGGAGTCGAGCCCTAGCGGTGATCCAGGGAAGGGTCGCTTCGTGAAATACCTAGGTACACCCCCCACCTAGGAACCCTAGGTTGCACACCTAGGCATCCCCCTCCAGATAGGGCGGCCTTCGGGCCGCCCTATCTTGCGTCTGGAGACGAAGTTTCGTTTGAATGTCCGTACTTTCCCGCGCCCGGTTGCGTAGATGCCCCCGATGAATCGCGGCGCCGCTGCATCTAGTTTGGGTAGGGCATGGATGCCGCACCACGAGATCCCCCTCTGCGCGCGATCGTCTATGGCGGTGATCTCGCCGCGCTCGAGACGGCGCTCGCCTTGAGCAGGCTCTCCGAGCGCTGCCGGGTGACGCTCTTGACACCCGTTCGCGACCTTCCCGTCCGCATCCACGCGGCCGGCGCCCCACCGGCCGAGGGCCGGCCGGCTCGCTTCGACCTCGGAGCGCTCGCGTCCGAGCACGGCCTCGAGTTTCGCTCCGACGCGATCGTCGGCGTCGACCACGAGCACCGCGAGGTGCGGACGATCACCGGGGCGCGGATCGCCTACGACGCTTTGGTGGTCGCCTTTGGCGCGCGCCCCCGGGGCGCCTTCCCGGGCGTCACGACCTGCTGGGGGACCGGCGACGCCGGCACTCTCGACGGCATCGTCGACGAGCTTCGCAGCGGTGCGGCCCGCGACGTCGTCTTTGCCGTGCCGCGAGCCGTCCGCTGGACGCTCCCGACTTACGAGCTCGCGCTCTCGACCGCGCGCCGGGCGGCGCGCGAAGGGCTGAGCGGCTATCGCCTTCGCCTCGTCACCCACGAGGATCATGCGGTCGAGCTGCTCGGCCCGGCCGCCGGGGCGGCTGTTCGAGCGCGACTCGACGGGGCGGGGATCGAGCTGCTCAACGAGCGCGAGCCACTCGCCTTCGAGCAGGGCAGGCTGAGCCTTCTCCCCGATAGCGTGATCGAAGCGGACAGAGTGCTATCGATGCCCGTCATCGAGGGTCCGCGGATCGCCGGCCTCCCGCGTGACGTCGACGGTTTCCTGCCGGTCGACCTTTATGGCCGAGTCGAGGGCGTCGACGGCATCTGGGCCGCCGGCGAGGTCACCGCGTTCCCGGTGCGCCAGGCCGGCATCGCGGCGCAGCAGGCGCGCGCGGTCGCCGCGTCGATCGCGGCGGAGGCAGGCAGCGAGATCGCGCCCGAGCCGTTTCGGCCCGTCGTTCGTGGCATGCTTCGATCCTCGGCCGGTTCCGAGGCCGGTGCTTCCAACGGAAATGGCGGTTCCGCCCTCCTCTGGTGGCCGCCGGAGCAGCTCGCCGGTGAGCATCTCTCGGCCCATATCGGCGGCAAGATGACGCTGCGGCCACCCTCCGGCGCCGATTCGATCAGCGTCGCGGTCGAGCTCGGCCCCGATGGCCGGCGGCTTGCCGGCAGCAAGAGCTGACGACACCTTCTCGCCGGGCGTTTAGATTTACCCCATGAGGGCTGCCCGTACCGGCCTTGGAACCCTCGGCTCTCGCGCTGCGCACGGACTGCGCGGAGGAGGCCGACGAGGGCGGCTGGTCGCCGTCGCGGCCGTGCTCTTCCTCAGCGTCTTCATTCTCC
>JBPCRS010000228.1:0-25610 GCA_050996575.1 Solirubrobacterales bacterium | reverse complement strand
CCTCAGTCGCCCACATGGCGCTGCCATGCGGGCTCCCTGCGTCCTTGCCAGCCGGCGCCTGCGTCTCGCCGTTTCAGGCACAACGTTTCTGGAAGACCCACTAGTGGCCGACGACAAGATCCCAAAGGGCCGCGTCCGGCGTTCGGCCAAGCTCGGCACGGCGCTCGGGACACAGGCGGGCCGTTACGCCGGAACGAAGGCGGCGAATGTCGTCCGCTCGGGCGAGCGCTCAGACGAGAAGCTCGAGAACCGCCACCTCGAGACCGCGCTGAAGATCGCCGGCACGCTCGGCGAGATGAAGGGGGCGGCGATGAAGCTCGGACAGCTCGCCTCCTTCGTCGACACCGAGTTCCTGCCCGAGGAGTACCGCGAGCTCTACCAGGAGCAGATGGCGAAGCTGCGCAACGACGCCCCGGCGATGCCCTGGGAGAAGGTCGTCAAGGTGCTCGAGGCCGAGTACGCCCCCGAGCGGGTCAATGGGCTCCTCGACGAGATCGAGCCCGAGCCGTTCGCCGCCGCCTCGATCGGCCAGTTCCACCGGGCGAGGATGACCGACGGCCGCCAGGTCGCGGTCAAGATCCAGTACCCGGAGATCGCCGACGCGCTCGAGGCCGACCTGCGAAACGCCGGAACGATCGTCCGCCTCGCCAAGGCGCTCGCCCCGGGCCTCGACCCGAAGGCGATCGCCGAGGAGCTCAAGGAGCGGGTGATGGAGGAGCTCGACTACGAGTTCGAAGCGCAGAATCAGCGCTCATTCGCGCGCGCCTACCGCGACCACCCGTTCATCTATGTGCCCCAGGTGATCACCCGGCTATCGCGCCGCAAGGTCCTGGTCTCAGAATTCGTCGAGGGGATCGACTTCGCCGAGGTCAAGGAGCTCGGCGAGACGGAGCGCTCCCGCTACGGCGAGATCGTCTTCCGCTTCCACTTCGGCTCGATCTACCACCTGCAGCACTTCAACGCCGACGCCCACCCCGGCAACTACATCCTGATGGACGATGGCCGGGTCGCCTTCCTCGACTTCGGGATGACGAAGAAGCTCGACCCCGAGCAGATCGAGCTCGAGCAGGTCGCGGTCGACGCCGCGGTCCGCAAGGACCCGGAGGCGCTGCGGGTTGCGCTGCACGACCTCGGCTTCGTCAAGAACCCGAAGAAGGTCGACGCCGAGCGCCTGCTCGACCACGTCATGCTTGTCGGCGGCTGGTACCTCGAGGACCGTGAGTACCAGGTCTCGGCGCGGCGGGTGATGAAGGTGATCGAGTCGACCTCGGACCCGCGCTCGGAGTACTACGACCTGATGCGCCGCGAGTCGATACCCGCCGACGAGCTGATGGGCCGGCGGATGGAAACCGGGGTGCTCGCCGTGCTCGCCCAGCTGAAGGCGAAGCGCAACTGGTACCGGATCATGCGCGAGTGGGTCTACGCCGACGAGCCGGCGACCCCGCTCGGCGAGGAGGAATGGGAGTACTTCGAGTCGCGCGGGCAAAAGCGGGTGCCCGGGTTCGCTCAGCGGCCGGTCTAGGTTGCGCGCCGATTTGCTCGCGCGCGGGCTCGTCGCCGCGGCCGCGCTCGACCTATCCGTCCACCTCGGCCAGCACCTCGCCGAAGGGATCCCCGACCCGACCTGGTTCTTCGCACTCGGCATCGTCGGCGCGATCGGGCTGTGGCTGACGGCGGCACTCTGGCCGTGCGCCGATGCCGGTCCTCAGAACCTCGTCCTGCTGTTGCTGGGGCTGGGGCTCGTCTGGGGAGGTCTCGCGATGCACCTCGCCGACGCGCTAACCGACGGGCTGACGGCCACCCACGCGACCGGGATCATCGCGGGGGTTCTCGGTGTCGCGATGCTCGCGCTGTTGGCCGCGCGGTTGCGGCGGGCGCTGTAGGGGAGGGCCTCCGGCGCAGCGATCGTGCCCCAAGGCGTCGTGGTCGCGGGGCACGTGGGGTGGCGAGGGGAGAATTCGGCCGCCGTCCTGCTTTACCCCGCGTATGCACGGGCAAGTCAGGACAGCGGAGGCGATCATCGCTTCGATCGCCGGGCGCCGGCATGGTGTGGTGTCCCGGGCACAGCTTCTCGAGGCCGGGCTGAGCTCCGAACAAATCGATCTGCGGATCAGTAAGGGCGCCCTGATCACCATCCACCGAGGCGTCTACCGCGTCGGCCACGCGGCCCGAGCGATCGAGGCCACCTATATGGCGGCGGTCCTCGCCTGCGGCCCCGGCGCCCTGCTCGCCGGCCACTCCGCCGCATTCCTCCAACGCCTGCTGAAGCACCCTCCTCACATGCCCGAGGTTCTGACCCCAACCGAGCGCCGGATCCCCGGCATCCGCACCCGCCGCTCGCGATCGATCGACCGCCGCGACGCGACCAAGGTCAAAGGGATCCCAACCACCACCGTCCCCCGCACCCTCGTCGACCTCGCGGCGACCCTCGAAGCCGAAGAGCTCGCCCGTGCCTGCCACGAGGCCGGCGTCCTCTATCGCACCACCCCTGCCCACGTCGAGGCCGTCCTCGCTCGCCGTCCGAACTCGCCTGGAGCCGCAAAGCTCTGTGCGGTCATCCGCGGCGAGACCAAGGTCGCCCTCTCGAAGCTCGAGCGTCGTTTCCTCCAGCTCCTTCGCGAACACGGCCTGCCACTACCGATCACGAACAAGCCGGCCGGCGCGTATCGCGTCGACTGCCGCTGGCCGGACCGACACCTCACCGTCGAGCTTGACTCCTACCGCTTTCACGCATCCCGGCACGCCTGGGAGGCCGACCGGCGACGCGAGCGCGAGGCCTATGCCCGCGGAGATGCCTTTCGGCGCTTCGTCTGGGGCGACGTGTTCGAGCGACCGGAATTGATGCTGGCGGAGCTGGGGACGCTGCTCCGCGACGCCTAGAGCGCGGACTCTCCGGTGCGCAGGAGGCCGATCTGCTCGGAGCGCTGGACGTTGCCCTCGTAGCCGAAGTTGAGCACCTGGATCGCGCCGTTGGTCTCGAGCCCGATCAGCGCTTCTTGGGGGACGTCGAAGACGACCTTGCCGACCTGCCTGTCGCCGGGCTTGATCATTTCCGCCTTCCAAAGGAATGAGTCGGTGGCGACGCCGTTGAGGATGCCGAACGGCTCGTCGAAGGTCTCCGAGTCGACGGTCAGCCGCACCTGTTCGCCGAAGTTGTCGAATTGCGCCTTCTTGGTGCCGGTGTTCTCGACCGAGAGCGTGGCGATCACGAACGTCCCGTTCTTCGAGTCGCGCGGCGGCTTGAATTTGCCGCTGATCGTGCGCTGGGTCGCCAGGTCGGCGAGGCGGACCGTGAGCGTGTCGAGCTCGAGATCCTCGTCGCGGTCGGCGACGACGTAGTCGGTGTTGCCCGCCTCGCAGGTGCCGGCGCTGGCGATCGCCTCCTCGAGCGCCTCCTCGCCGCAGGAGACCTCGTCCGCCGCAACCCCCGCCGCCGCGGCGACGAGCTGCTCGATCGGCGCGCCCTGGGTGGCGGTTGTCGAGGTCGAAGTCGAGACGGTTGAGCTCGCGCCGGTCGCGCCGTCGGCCGTCGTGCTCGTCGAAGCCGGCGTCATATCGGCCTCTGACGCCGAGATCGCCGATCTGTTCGAGCACTCGGTCGGCACGCCGGTGAACTCGTTGACGCAGGGCCCGGTGGGCTCGTCCTCTCCGCCGCCGCAGCCGAGCGCGAGCACAACGCAGGCGGCAAGGACCAGGGCGGCGGCGCGGCGGGTCACGCCGCCTGCTTGTGGGGGCGCAGCGGGCCGCCGACGAAAAAGAGCGAGACGAAGAAGCTGGCGATCGCGAAGATCGCGGCGAAGCGAAAACCCGATTGGATCCCGGCGGCGAACGAGTCGCGGACGATCACATCGATCTTGCCGAGGATCTCCGGGGCGAGCTCACTCTTTGCGGCGGCGCTTGTCTCGGTGCCGGAAAGCAGCCCGTGGAGGACGCTCGACTGGTGCTCCGAGAGCGAGGTGCCGGCCGCCGTCGCCTTGTCCTCGAGCTCGTTCTCCGAGCTCAGCGTGAAGATCGTCGTCGTGATCCCGAGGCCGATCGCCCCGCCGGCGACCTGGAACATGTAGATGATCCCGCCGGCGAGGCTCGTTCGCGAGGGCTCGAGCGACGTGACGGCGGCGGTCGTCACCGACGAGTAGAAGATGCCGACGCCGAGGCCGAGCACGGCGAGACCGGGAACCAGGTTGGCGTACATCCAGTCGTCGCTGATCGTCGAGAGCAGGCCGACGCCAACCGCAATCGCCGCCGCGCCCATCGTGACCGCGAGCTTCGCTCCCATGCGCTCGTAGAAGCGGCCGGCGACGAACGAGGTGACGGCGAAGACGCCGAGCATCGGCAGCAGACCGGCGCCCGCCTCGAGCGGTGTGAAGCCGAGGATCTTGATCGTGAACTGTGGCACGTAGAGGACGACGGCGAAGAAGACGGCGGATAAGAGCAGGACGGTGAGGCAGGCGGCGCGGAAGTTCGCGTTCGAGATCACATCGCGCGGGACGAGCGCTCGCTCGCCCTGGCGGGGCTCGATCACGACGAAGCTGACGATCATGACGACGGCGACGGCGAAGAACGCGATCACGCGCGGGTCGCCGAAGCCCCAGTCGCCGGCCTGGTCGAAGCCGAGCAGGAGCAGAATCAGGCCGACCGAGAGGGTGGCGATGCCGGCGTAGTCAATGCCCTCTCGTGCGCCCGGGCGGTCGGCGGGAACCTTGGCCGCGATCACCGCGACGGCAAAGGCAGCGATCGGGATGTTGAGGAAGAAGATCGCCCGCCATGAGATCTCCTCGGTGAGCAGGCCGCCGATCAACGGCCCGAGCGCGTTGCCGATCCCGGCGGCACCGAGGATCAGCCCGCCCGCGAGGCCCGCTTTCGACTCGGGCAAGAGTGCGTAGCTGAGCCCGAGCAGGGCTGGCCACATCAGGGCCCCGCCGATGCCCATCAGCAGGCGCATCCCAATCAGCGCCTCGGCGTTCGGAGCGAGGCCGCCAAACAGCGAGAACGTGGCAAAGATCCCCGCGCCGACGAAGAAGATCTTGCGCCGGCCGTACATGTCGGCGAGCCGGCCGCCGGTGACGATCGCCATGCCGAAGACCAGCGCGTAGGCGTTGACGATCCATTGCACGGTGTCGACGTCGACGTCGAAGTCCTGCTCGATCGCGGGCAGCGCGAAGTTGAGCGCGGTGAAGTCGTTGGCGATCACGATCACGCCGAGGCCGATCGCGAACATTGCCACCGTGGCGCCGGGGGGTAACGCGTCGCCGGAATCCTTTGCGTCTGCCGAGCCATCGGCGTCGGCCGGTCTGGCCGCGTGCTCCCCGCGGTGGTGGTGACCGACTATCGAGATGGCGGCAGCCTATATCGACGAATCGGGGGCATAGCGTGACTCGACATCGCCCTCGAGATCACTGATTCCTAATCGGCGTGCGCACGGGGGCGTGACTGACCGAGCTGGGCGGCGCACGCGGCCGAAGCGCGCAGCTGAAGCTGCGTGCGAGTGCCGTGGGTGGCGATCCAGCGATGTGTCAGGCGCGTCATCCGGGTGGGCGGGGATTGGGAATCAGTGATCTAACGCATCGAACAGCCGCGGATCGTTGGTGCAGATCCCGTCGACGCCGAGTAGGCGCAGCTCGCGCATCCGCTCGGCCTCGTCGACGGTCCAGGCAATCAGCTCCGCCCCGGCCTCGTGGCAGGCTGCGGCGAGCCGCTCGCTGACCAACGGGTGGTAGACCCAGATCGCCCAGGCGCCGAGCTCGCCCAGACGCCGAGCGGCGAGGTCGGGCAGGCGCCGGCGCATCGAGACGATCGCCGCGAGCATCAGCGGCCGGGCCCAGCGCTTGCGGTCCCAGGCGCGGGTCGTACGCGGATAGGTCCACCCCGCCCGCAGGTTCGGCTCGAGCTCGCGGACCGCGACGACGCTCGGGACCTCCATCGTCGAAACCATCGCCCGATCGGTGAGACCGCGCTCCGCGAGCGCGGCGACGACCTCGTCCTCGCGGCCCGCGACCTTGAGGTCGAGGTCGATCTCGACCGAGTCGAGCGGCGGCGCGGCGAAGGCGTCGAGGACTTCGACGAGGGGGAGCGCGTTGCGGCGCTCGGCATCGCCCCAGTCGTGGGCGACGAGCAACGGTTCAGGGTCGCCGCTCACCGGCCCGGCGAAGGCCCGGCGCCAGTCGCTGCCGTCGGGGAAGTCCGAGCGCGGGCGCAGGACATCGAACTCGATCACATCGACGCCGGCTTCGACCGCGGCGGCAAAGCTCTCGAGGGTGTTTCCCGGGGCTATCGCGTCAGCGCCCTTGTGACCGATACGGCGCAGCGACACCGGTGATTCAGCCATCGGTCGGGCTGGGACCGTCGAGCAGACAGCGAAGGATGCCGCCGAGCCCGGCGAGCAGCATCGAGTCCTTGGTGCGCGGTTCCACCGTCCTGCAGATTAGAGTCCGGGCGGGATGACCTTGGACGCACCGCGCATGCGGCTGATTGCGCTGATCGCCGGCATCGTCGTTTTCGTGATCGTGCTGATCCTCGTCCTCGGCGGCGGCGGCGATGAGGACGACCCGGCGGCCGAGGCACGCTCGACCGCAGAGCAGTTCGTCTCGACGGTCGGTGCCGGCGAGTTCGAGACAGCGTGCGGGCTGCTCACCAAACAGCTCGCCGAGCAGATCGGCGGCGCCCAATGCCCCGACCAGCTTTCGGCGACCGTCGGCGAGGCGGGCACCGACATCTCGATCACGGTGACCAATGTCCGCGTCAGCGGGCCTAAGGCGGTCGCCGAGACCGAGGTCAGGCGCTCAGGCGCGCCACCCGCCGACAGCTCGCTCGAGCTCGTCGAGAGCGACGGCGAGTGGCAGATCTCACGGCTCGGCGACTGAGCTCGAGGTTGGTCAGAACAGCTGGTTCTCGCCGGCGAATATCTCCGAGACGGAGTCGTCGGCGAAGATTCGGCGGATCGAGTCGGCGAGCGTCTGAGCGGTCGAGAGCACGGTGATGTTGTCGGGTGCTCCCGGGCGGATCGGCACGGTGTCGGTGACGACGATCCGCTCGATCGACGAGCTCTCGTACGGAAGGCGCTCGAACGCAGGACCCGAGAAGACGCCGTGGGTCGCGCAAGCGATCACCCGGGCGGCTCCCTCGTCGAGCACAGTGCTGGCAGCGGCGCAGAGCGTGCCCGCGGTATCGATCATGTCGTCGACGAGGATCGCCGTCTTGCCCTTGACGTCACCGACGACGTAGCCGATCTCGGCGACCTGCTGGGCCGGGCGCTCCTTCTCCATCACGGCCCAGTGGGTGCCAATCTTGCGGGCGAAGTTGCGCGCCATCTTGACCCGGCCGGCGTCGGGCGAGACGACGACGAGCTCGTCCTCGAAATGCTGATCGAGGAAGTACTGGGTCAGCATCGGCATCGCGGTCATGTGGTCGACCGGGATCTCGAAGAAGCCCTGGACCTGGCCTGAGTGCAGGTCCATCGTCAACACGCGGTCGACGCCGACAGTCTCGAGGCAGCGGGCGACGACGCGTGACGAGATCGGCTCGCGTGGCGCCGACTTCTTGTCCTGGCGCGAGTAGCCGTACCAGGGCATCACAGCGATGATCCGGTGTGCGGAGGCACCCTGGGCCGCATCGATCATCGTCAACAGCTCCATCAGCGCGTCGTTCGCGGTCAGCCCCTGCTGCTCGTTGCCCGCCGTCGACTGGACGATGAAGACGTCGGCGCCGCGGATCGACTCCTCAAAGCGGCAGTAGACCTCGCCGTTGGCGAATGTCTTCAGGTTGACCGAACCGAGGTCGACGTCGAGGTGCTCGGCGATCCGCGCGGCGAGCTCGCCGGATGCGCGGCCGCCGAAAACCATCAACCGCTTGTTGTACTCGTGGACGAGCGAGCTGATCGGCTGCGCCCGTTCCTCGACGGTTGCCATGGCTTTAGTCCTCTCCCGCTTCCTCGGCCTTGCGCTCGGAGTAACCCTCGATGTTCCTCTGATCGGCGCTCGAAACCCCGAGGGCTCCATCGGGAACGTCCTCACGAATCACAGCGCCGGCGCCAGTGTAAGCGTCGTCGCCGACGCTCACCGGGGCGACCAGCATCGTGTCGACGGCGATCTTCACGCGGTCCCCCACCCGGGTGCGGTGCTTGGCAAAACCGTCGTAGTTGGCGGTGATCGTGCCGGCGCCGAGGTTGGAGCCGGCGCCGATGTCGGCGTCACCGATGTAGGAGAGGTGCGGGACCTTCGTCCCCGGGCCAATCTCGGAGTTCTTGACCTCGACGAACGTGCCGACCTTGGCGCCATCGCGGATCGCCGCGCCGGGGCGCAGGTAGGCGAACGGGCCGATCGAGCAACCGGCCTCGACGTCGCAATCGATCAGGTGCGAGTGGACGATTGCGGAGCCCCTTCCGACGGTGGTGTCGGTCAGGGTCGAGTGCGGTCCGATCACGGCGTCGCCCGCGATCCGGGTCGCGCCGCGCAGGTAGCTGCCGGGCTCGATCGTCGTGTCGGCGCCGATCTCGACGTCGGCGTCGATCCAGGTCGAGCCCGGGTCGACGATCGTCACGCCGGCGAGCATGTGGCGCCCGTTGATCGCTCGGCGCGCGTGGCCGGCGACGAGGGCGAGGTCGGCGCGGTTGTTGATCCCGAGGTTGACGCCGGGGTCGTCCTCGCCGTGGGCGACGACGCGGCCGCCCGCGGATCGAATCGACGGCAGCACTTCGCCGAGGGAGTACTCGCCCTGGGCGTTGGCGTTGGAGATATCGCCGAGCGCGATCGCCAGCGGCTCGGCGGCGAAGGCGTAGATGCCGACGTTGATCTCCTTGATCGCGAGTTGCTCGGGCGTCGCGTCGCCCTCGGCCTTCGCCTCGACGATCTTCTCGATGTCGCCGGCCTCGTCGCGGACGATCCGCCCGTAGGCGGCGGGGTCTTCGAGCTCGGTGGTCATCACGGTGGTGGCGGCGCCGGTCTCCTCGTGGGTCGCGATCAGGCGGGCGATCACGTCGGCGGAGACGAGCGGGACGTCGCCGGAAAGGACGACGACGGTCTTCGAGTGGGTGATCACGTCGAGTGCTGCGCGCAATGCGCCGCCGGTGCCGTTCGCCTCCTCCTGAACGACCGTCTCGGTCCCCTCGGGAAGGGCCGGCGAGAGGTCGCGGTTCGGCGAGACGATCACCGCGACGCGGCCGGCGCCGGCCTCACGGGCGGCGAGCACGGGCCAGGCGACGAGCGGGCGGCCGCAGAGCGGGTGCATCACCTTCGGCGTCGAGGAGCGCATGCGCGTCCCCTCGCCGGCGGCCATGACGAGGACGGTTGGAGCGGCGTTCACCGGCGGGATCGTAGAGGCGCGGCGTCTCGGTGGCTTTTAGGGTTGCGGCCGTGGACACGCTCGAACTGCTCGACTGGAAGCTGCAGGTGCTCGGCATCTATGCGGCGGTTCGGGCGGCTGAGGACCCGGGCTCGGCATGGGCGGCTTGGCGCGCCGAGCGCGACCGCCTGTTTCGCGACCACCCGCAGTCGCCGCTCCTGCCCGAGGCGCGCGGTCGCTTCGACGGACTTCACCTCTACGACTACGACCCCTCGCTGCGAGTTCTCGGCGAGGTGCGGGAAGCGGAGGCGAAGCGCTACGAGATCGGCACCAGCGGTGACGGAACGGTCGCCTTCACCCGCTTCGCCGTCGCCGGCTTGACGATCGGCTCTGAGGCATTCGAGCTCGAGATCTACTGGCTCGAGGGCTACGGCGGCGGGCTGTTCCTGCCGTTCGCCGACGCGACGAGCGGCGACGAGACCTACGGCGCCGGGCGCTACCTCTACGACACGGTCAAGGGCGCCGACCTCGGGATCGAGGGCGGGAAGTTGGTCTGCGACTTCAATTTCGCCTACAACCCCTCGTGCTCGTACGACCCGCGCTGGGTCTGCCCGCTGGCGCCGCCGGCGAACCGGATCGGTGTCGCGATTCGGGCCGGCGAGCGCGCACCCGGCTGAGCTTGCACGGCGGCGCGCCTTTGGCTATCTTGCAGGTCGGCGCCGTCCCGCGCCCAACCTCCGATTCCGGCGCTCACGCCGCCGGCTGAAGCGGGGGCAAAGGGAGTCCGAACTCTCGGGACGCCGGTCCTTATGCCCTTTCCGGCGGGGCGCCGAGAGCGTGAGTCGCGGTGCACCGCCCGACGAAAGGAGCACCGTGACCGAGAAGAAGTCGTTCAAGCGCCTCGTCCGAGCCCGGATGGAGAAGACGGGAGAGAGCTACACGGCGGCCCGGGCGGCGATGCTCGCGGGCCCCGACGAAGGCGCAACCGCGGCGCCGGTGATGCAGGTGTCGGAGGCCTCCGTCGTGGAGAAGACGGGACGGGGATGGGAGGAGTGGTTCGACCTCCTCGACGATTGGGGCGCTGGCGAACGGGCGCACAAGGAGATCGCGCGATGGCTCGCGGAGGAGCAGGGCGTGTCGGGCTGGTGGGCACAGACCCTCACCGTCGGCTACGAGCGGGCGCGCGGCGGCCGGGCGGTCGGCGAGCACGCCGACGGGTTCTCGATCACCGCCTCGAAGACCGTCAACGCACCGGTGGACCGGCTCTTCGACGCATGGGTGGACGAGGAGCAGCGCGGACGCTGGCTGCCGGACGGGCAGCTCACGGAGCGGACATCGACCCGGCCGAGGTCGGCCCGGTTCGACTGGGGTGACGGCTCGACTCGCGTGATCGTCGGCTTCGAGGTGAAGGGAGAGTCGAAGAGCTCGGTCGGGCTGGCGCACGAACGGCTCCCGGACGCCGAGGAGGCGGAGCGGATGAAGGCGTACTGGCGAGCGCGGGTCGCTCGACTGAAGGAGGTGCTGGAGGGCGTGGCCTAGGTGCCCACCGGTCCCGGGCGCAGGACGTCCGGATCGTGGCCAGGCATGATGGTGAGGCCCGCGTCGCGCAACCCGCGCAGGCGGTCGGCCGAGCGTCCCTGTTCCTCCTGGTCGTCGCCGAAAAGGGGGAAGCGGTGATCGTCGAGCCCGCCGGCGAAGTGGACGACGTCGGCTCCGACGACGAGATCGCCGATCCGCACCGACTGGTGCCCCGGGGTGTGCCCTGGCGTGAACAAGAGCTCGATCGAGCCGTCGCCGAGCAGATCGTGATCGCCGTCGACGAGGACGAGGCGACCCTCCTCCACCGCGTAGTCGCGCGGGAGGTAGAAGTTGCGGCGCACCGCTGACGGGTCGTGCCCGGCCTCCCACTCGCGGCGCTGGATGACGATCGGTGTCGAGGTGGGCAGGAGTGTCAGGCCGCCGGCATGGTCCCAGTGCAGGTGGGTGAGCACGACCATCGTCAAAGTTTCGAGGTCGACCTGCTCAGCGATTGGCGCCTCCTGTTCGAAGGAGAAGATGCCGATCGCCTCCGATCCCTCGTAGAAGGAGGCCGTGTCGGCGACCGCTCCGGGGTGCAATCCGGTGTCGATCAGGATCCGCTGGTCGCCGGTCTCGACGAGGTAGGCCGGCACGGGGAAGCGAATCGACTCGCCCTCGGGCTCGCCCCGGCGGATGAGCTCCGCCGGCGCGGTCAACCAGCCGACGTTGAAGAGCTCGACTTTCACGATGTCACGGTGGAAGGAATTCCGGATGGACCCGGAATCAGATCCCCACCAGCCAGCCGTCCGCGGCCTCGGGAAGCGAGTCGAGCGGCCGGCGCCCCTCGATCCTCCCGCCGGCGACCTCGATCACGGCGGGCTCGGGCTCGGCCTCGAGCTCGACCAACGCGACGACGACCGGCTTCTGCTCGCCGCCGAGCAGGTCGACGCGCTGCCCGACTCGCTTCTGAGCCGCATCCCAGTCGAGGAACGCCTCGGCCCGCAGCGGGCCGCCGATCTCGTCGGCGACGAGGACCGCGTGGGATGCTTCGTCGGGAACCTCGTCGGTCCACGGCCAGACCGCGCGCTTGGCGAGTTCGAGAACGGTGCGCTCGCGTAGCGGCGCGTGGCCGAGCCGCCACTCGTAATCGCTCTGATGGAGATCGCGGAACGAATTGACCGCGAGCCGGGCGAAGAGCATCCAAGCGGCTGCCGCCGCGGCAAGCAGGAGGAGCCACGACGTGCTCGCGGCGGCGGAGAGCACGATCGCGGCGGCGAACAGTGCGAGGCTCGCGAAGAAGGGGTACTTGAGCATCCGAGTCCGGACCTCGAGACGCCGCAGCGCGGGGTCCTGTTCGAGCATCTCGACGGACGGCGGCCGGGCAACCGAAAGCACGACAGGAGTATCGCCGAGTCAGAGGCTTGCGGTTCGATTGCTGAATTAGGTACTCGTAGCCGTACCCAAATCAGCAATCGTCGGGCCGATACGACTTGAGAGCACCGCGAACGCCCTACCTGCCGCGTCGATCTAGACTCGAGACTTCTTGGGGAGTCGGCTAACCAGGCAAGCCCCGGGCTTTTGGTGCCCGTTATCCCGGTTCAAATCCGGGCTCCCCAGTGACTACTTCGACTTGCCCCGCCGCACCTTGCCCGCCTCGGTCCCGGGCTCCTGAGCCGGGCCCTTCGGCGAGGCGATGCCGAGGACGCGCATCGCCTTCAGCCCGAGCCCGACCTTCTCGCGGCCCTCGGTCGATGTCAGGTCGAGGCCGGTCAGCTCCTTGACCCGCTCGAGCCGGTAGCGGACGGTGTGGCGGTGGGTGAAGAGGCGGTCGGCGGTCGGCGTCACGCTGCCGTCCTCGTCGAGGTAGGTCTCGATCGTCATCACGAGGTCGGTCTCGTACTGGTCGTCGTAGGCGGCGAGCGGCGCCACCGTCTCCGCATAGAAGCGGTCGAGCTCACCGGGGTCCTCGCTCATCGCGGGCAGCAGCAGGCGATACGAGCCGGTGTCCTCGAAGGCAAGCGTCGCGTGGCCCTCGGCGGCGCCGACGTTCATCGCCAAGAGCGCCTCCTTGCCCGCCCGGTGAATGTCGGCCGGGTCCGAGGTCAGCCGGCTGTTGCCGACGGTGATCCCGAAGCCGCCGAGCGAGCCTGAGCGCTCGCGCTCGACCGCATCGGCCGCGCGGGTGAGCTGTCCCTCCTCGGCAGCCGGCACGAACGCCGCGGCCTGCGCGGCCTCGCCGGAGTGACCCTGATGCCCGGGCTCGCGGCCGTCGTCGCGAAGCGCGGCAAGCGAGCCGGCGCTGACGCCGCGAAGCGCGCGCAGGGTGAGGCTGAGCACGCGCTCGCGCCACTCTCCCTCCTGCGGGTTCCACGGCTGAGCGCGGAGTGCGAGCACCCCGACGCCGCCGTCGAGCTCGCAGCCGAGCTCAGCACCGCGGGCGACGATGTCGCCGCGATCGGTCACCGCGCGATCGAGCACCGCGCGCACATAATCGCCGGCGAGCCGGTCACTCGCCCACTCGGGCGATCGGGCCCGCTCGACGGCAAGCGCGAGCACTGCGCCGATCAGACCGATCGAGGCGTCCTCGGGCGCGTCGGCGCCGCGCGGCCTCAGCCGCAGCTCGCCGACGACGGCCTCGCCAACCCGAAGCTCATGGTTCGAGACCCGCTCCGAGCCCGTAAGTAGCTCCTTCTCCTGGCTCGCCGAGGCATCGGCGACCGCGAGCACCGATCCGGCGCGGTCGATCACCGCTACGCTCGAGCCGAGCGAGTCGGCGGCCGCGCGCGCGAGCGCGGGCAGGCCGGCGCCGCCCTCGACCGCTACGACGATCGCGGCTAGGCCTTCCGCGCCTTTGGCAGCGGACGTCCGCTTGGTACCGCTAGTGCTGCCCACCGGGCGATTGTAAGGTCGGGAACCCTCTAGCGGGCCAGCGGTGAGACGAGGCTGAAGATATCGCCGATGTCCTTCAGCACCTTGTTGATGTCGCTCCAGTTGAGGACGATCAGCGCACCGGCGGCGATCCCGAGAAGAACCAGCGCGGCGAGCACGAAGAGTGAGAGGAACCCGGCCGTCAGCTTCTCCCAGGCACGCCCGTACGAGCTCAGCGCCGGGACCAGGATGAGCACGGTGAAGACGAGAATGCTGAGCAGCGCCGCTCCGCCGAAGAGCAGGTACTCGGGGGGGATCCTGGCAAGCGTGGTCAAGGCGCATCATTCTGGCGCACGGCGGGGCGATCGCGCAGGTGGGTGGCGATGATCGCGACGATCCCGCAGAGCGCGAACGCCGAGACGCCCAGGCCCCAGCCGCCACTGACGTCCGAGAGGTAATGGACGCGAAGGTAGACGCGCGAGAGCCCGACCGCGGCGGCGAGCGCGATACCGATCGCCAGGACCAGGCCGCGCACGGTCAGCCGCGTCCCGAGCTGCTTGACACCGAGGCGGAAGGCGACCGTCACCGCCGCCCAGACGTAGAAGATCGAGTAGGCCGCATGCCCGCTCGGATAGGAGTACGTCGGGATCTGATCGAGGGCGTCGAACGGCCGCGGCCGTTCGGTCGCCTCCTTGATCAGGTCGACGCCGACGACGATCACGATCATCGCGACGACGACCACCGCAGCCTCTGCGAAGTTTCTCCGTAGGGCCAGCACCACCGCGGCGACGAGCGCCAGCGGCAGGACCACGTAGGCCGCCCCGAGCTTCGTAACGATCTGGTCCAGGTCGGTGAGCCAAGCCAAGTGGATGTCGCGGACGACGTCGAGGGCGGCCATGTCGCCCGGCGTCGGCCCCGGGTCCGCGGTAACGAGAATCGCGAAGCCGGCAAAGACGAACGACCCGACCGCGAGCGCGGCGACGAGCGTCGTCAGCTCGAGTCCGAGCTCACCAGGCGTAAGCCGCTGTCCGAGAAAGCGCGCCTGCGGCTGCAGCCGGCGACCGAGCGCAACGATCGAGCGCAGCACTGGCCGACCCTCCATCGCGGCGACCACCCGCTCGCGGTTTTCGGGCTTGCGCAGAAATCGGACGGCGACGACGATCGCGACGATCAGCGCAACGGTCACCCCGAAGAAGAACAACCCACGCTCGACGAAATGAGCAACCGTTTCGAGGCTCTGCGCGGCGAAGTAGCCGATCAGGACAAATGCCGACGCCCACAGTCCGGTGCCGAGAATGCTGAAAGGGACGAAGGCCCGGTAGGTCATTCCCGAGCTGCCGGCGACGAACGGCGCCAGCGCCCGCACGAGGCCGATGAAGCGGCCGACCAGGATCGTCTTGCCGCCGTGCCTGGCGAAGTAATTCTCGACCTGTTCGAAGCGCTCCTCGGATATCCGCACTTTCGCGCCATGGCGAAGGATGAAGCCGCGGCCGAGCTTTCGGCCCAGGAAAAAGCTCGCCGTGTCACCCGCCCAGGCCGAGAACCAGACGATTGCGATCGTCAGGATCACCGAGGTCTCCCCCACCCCGGCGACCGCGCCGCCGAGGATGACGAACGTCTCGCCCGGAGCGACGACGCCGACGAACGCGCCGGTCTCAAGGAAAGCGAGCGCGCCGACCGCCAGGTAGGTCCAGTCGCCGAGCGTGCCGGCTACATCGTCGAGCAGGTCCTGCAGGTCGATGTCGGGAGCGAGCTGCTTGAACAGCAGGTATCCGCCGATTGCAAGTGCCGCGAACAGCGGGATCCGGACCCGCTTGTCGGCGAGCAGCGAGCGGATTCGCTCGGCGCTCACAGGAACGACTCCGGCGCCGAGACGATCGCTCGCGCCCAGCGCGGCGGCAACGAGGCCGCTGCGCGATCGGCGGCGGCAATGTCGCTGAACAGCCCGTACGCGGTCGGGCCCGAGCCGGTCAGCTGGGCGAGCGCGGCGCCGGCCTCGACCAAGGCGTCGAGTGCCTCGCGAATCTGCGGGCGCAGCGAGAGCGCGGCCCGCTCGAGGTCGTTGTGGAGCAGCTCGCGGTAGTCGAGCGGGCTCGCCCCCGAGCCGACCGCCGTGTGCACCTGCGCTGCGAGCGACTCGAGCTCCTCGGGCGAGCGCCCGATGCCGAGCCGATCGGCCTCGGCGAACACATCGGCGGTCGAGAGGCCCTCGGGATCGGCGATCAGCAGGACCGCGAACTCGCCCGGGCACGGCAGCTCCTCGACCCGCTCGCCGGCGCCGCGCAAGAGCGCCAGCGTCGGGTGGATCTGCGATGGCACATCCGCGCCGAGACCGGCGGCGAGCAGGTCGAGGTTGTCGACCTCGCCACGGGCGAGCCTGAGCAGCGCCGCCGCATCGGCGCTGCCGCCGCCGAGGCCGGCGGCGAGTGGGATCCGCTTCTCGATCTCGACCCGCAGCGGCGGCCGTCTCCAGCCGCGTTCGCGGAGCTCGGCCAGCGCCGCGGCGGCGAGGTTCGGGCCGTCAACGCCCTCGCAGACGACCTCGTCCGCCTCGGCCTCGACGACCCTGAGCCGATCGGCGAGCGAGAGCGGCACGACGAGCGAGCAAAGCTCGTGCTTGCCGTCCTCGCGCTCCGGGCCGAGGAAGAGATTGAGATTGAGCTTGGCTGGAGCGCGCAGGTTCATCCGATTCAGAGGTCGAGTTTCGCCGCAAACCGGGCGAAGTCCTCGGGCGAGAGCGACTCGGCGCGAGCATCCTCGCGCAGGCCGGCCGCGCGGAGGGCATCCAGCGCGCGCTCGCGATCGACGCCGTTCGGCTCGCCGGCGAGGTCGAGCGAGCGCGCCAGCGACTTGCGGCGATGGGCGAATCCGGCGCGGACGAGATCGCGCAGGCGCTCGGAGGCCGCCGGCCCCCGCCGGCGCATCCGCAGGATCGCCGAAGCGACCCGAGGGCGGGGGACGAAGACGGCCGGGTCGACCTTGCGCACAACCTCGACCTCGCAGGCGAGCTGGGCGACGACGCTCGGCGAGCCGTAGGCGCGTGTCGACGGCGCCGCGGCGAGCCGCTCGGCGATCTCGAACTGGACCATCACAGTCCAGGATGCGACCGAGGGCAGCGTCTCGATCATCCGCAGCAGAAGCGGCGTCGCAACCGAGTAGGGAAGATTCGATACGACGGCGCTCGGGGCGGGCGCGAGCGCGGCGAGATCGATCCGCATCGCATCACCCCAGTGCAGGCTGACGTTGCCGAGCTCGGCGGCGAGCGGCTCGAGCTCTCCGCGCAGGCGCTCGTCGAGCTCGACCACGTGCAGGGCGCCGACGGCCGGCGCGAGCCGCTCGCTCAGCGCCCCACCACCGCCGCCGACCTCGAGCACGACGTCCCGCGGCCCGACTCCCGCATCGCGGACGATCGCGTCGAGCAGATTCGGGTCACGGAGGAAGTTTTGGCCGAGCCGGCGCTGGCGCGCGCCCGGCTTCGGCGTCACCACCCGAACACCCTTGCCGCGTTCGCCTCGAGGAGCCGCTCGAGCTCGGCGTAGTCGACCCCGCGCACCTCGGCGAGGCGCTCCGCGGTGGCGACAACGTTGGCCGGCTGGTTCGGCTTGCCGCGAACCGGCTGCGGAGAGAGAAACGGTGAGTCGGTCTCGACCAAGAGCAACTCGCCGGGAACGAGCCTCGCCGCCTCGCGCAGCTCCTCGGCCTTCGGGTAGGTCACGTTGCCGGCGAACGAGCAGAACCATCCTTCGGCGGCGGCGTCGGCGACACGCTCGGGCGCAGCGGAGAAGCAGTGCAGGATCACGATGACGCCGTCGGCTTCGGCAGCGAGCAGCTCGAGCGCTTCATCGACCGAGTCGCGCATGTGGATGACGAGCGGCTTCTCGAGTCGCCTGGCGATCCCGATCTGAGCGCGAAACGCCGCGTACTGGTCCTCGCGCGGTGCGCCGTCGCGGTAGAAGTCGAGCCCGGTCTCGCCGATCGCCGCAACCTGCCGGTCGGCGCCGAGCTCCTCGATCAGGCCCGCGGCGGCCGAGTCGAAGCCGACCGCCGAGTTCGGGTGGCGGCCGACCGCGGCCGAGACCTCGGCGTGGGCGCGCGCGAGCTCGACGACACCGGAGTTCGTCTCCTCGTCGAGGCCGACGGTGAGGATCCGGCCTACCCCGGCCGCGCCCGCGGCCATGATCAGCTCCTCGGAATCGTCCTCACAGAGCGTCAGGTGCGCGTGGCTGTCGATCACCAGCCGTGACGATAGGCGCACCGTTACCCGCCGCTCCCTCAACCAGCTCGGGGACGACGCACGCCGCACCCTCGGAGAAACCCTGCGGCTCGAACCCGAGCGCGTGGTTGAAACGAGCCCGCATGTTCTCGAGCGCGATCACGTTGGTCAGCTCGACCAGTTGTCCGTCGTCGAAGTGCTCGCGCAGCTTTGCGACGAGGTCGTCGCCGACCTCGGCCGGGGTGCGGCTGATCGCGGCCGCGTAGTCGAGCACCAACCGCTCGCGCTCGTCGAAAGCGTCGCTCGTCCGATATATCGGCAGCTCGTGCAGCTGGCGGTCGGGGATCCCCTCGTCACGAGAGAGCTTCGAGCCGAAGTCCATGCACCATTCGCAGCCGACGACCGCGGCGGCCTTCATCTCAGCGAGCAGCTTGAGCCGCTCGTCGACCCGGTGTGAGCCGAGCACCGAGAGCTCGAATGCCCCGTAGCCGAGCAACAGTCGCTTGTGATGGAGGAAGGCATCGGTCGGAGCCAGCTCCTCGCCGTAGTTGCGCCGCCCGTACGCACGCGCGGCACGGGCGATCAGCCCGCCAGGGGGTGGACCGAGCCGGCCGACCCCTTCGCCTGGCGGACGATGGCGGGCCTTGCCGGGGGCCGCCGCGGGGCGGCGCATCGCGACGATGATCGCCACGGCGAGCAGGACGCTGGCACTGAAGACGACGACATTGGCGAACCGGTCGGCGCCGGAGAGCACATCGTCGGCACCGATGTGGAAGAAGAAATGCGGCACCTGGTAGACGAGGTAGCCGGCGGCAGCGGCAATCACCAGGCGGCGGTCCATCCAGACCGCGGCGAGGGCGAGGATCACGCCGAGCGCGAGGAAGGCCGAGCCGACATCGATCGCGAGGTGCTCGTCAAAGGAGCCGTAGAGCGGCAGCCAATGCTTTCCCGCTCCGGGAAAGTTCTCGTACCAACCGCTCGGCGAAAGCAGCGCCCAGAGGCCGATCGCGAGCTGCGGGAAGGCGAGGATTGCCAGCGCTGACCGGACCAGTCCTGGACTCCGTGGGACACCATTCTCCATTCGCATGCCGAGACCATACGGCCCAGGAAGGAGGTCCGCTCTCCAAGAGCCGCTCGGTCAGTCCTCGAGCTTCGGGAACAACGGCGGGATCCGCTCGACCCTGGCGCCGCCGCCACGTGAGCCGAGCTCGGAGAGCTCCCGGCTGCCCTCGCCGAGCGCATCGAGCAGCCGCTCCGCCGTCTCCGGGATATACGGAAGGAGAAGCAGCGTGATCACCCGCAGCCCCTCGGCGAGCGAGTAGAGGACCTGGTCGAGGCGCTCGCGCTCGGCCTCGTCCTTGGCGAGGTCCCAGGGCCGCGACTCCTCGACGTAGCGGTTCATCCGCCGAACCCGGCCCCAGATCGAGTCGAGCGCCTGGGTCAGCTCGACCCGGTCGAGCAGGTCACGGACCTCGTCTAGAAGCCCGTCGAGCCCGTCCTCGCCGCCGCCGAGTGCCGGGTCGACCGTCGAGTCGGGGACGACGCCGTCGCGGTAGCGGTCGATCATCGCCAGCGAGCGACTGGCGAGGTTGCCGAAGTCGTTGGCGAGCTCGGTCTCATAGCGGGCCTCGAAGCCCGAGGGGGCGATCGAGCCGTCCTGGCCGAAGCTGACCTCGCGAAAGCAGTAGAAGCGCAGCGGGTCGGCGCCGAAGCGCTCGATCACCTCGAACGGGTCGAGCACGTTTCCGAGCGACTTCGACATCTTTTTCTCACCCATCAGCAGATAACCGTGGATCACCATCCGCTCGGGCAGCGGCAACCCGGCGGCGAGCAACAGCGCCGGCCAGATCACCGCGTGGAACTTGAGGATGTCCTTGGCGAGGACGTGCAGGTTCGCCGGCCAGAAGCGGTCGGTCAGGTCCTCGCCATCGCGGGCGTAGCTGAGCGAGGTGTAGTAGTTGAGTAGCGCGTCGAACCAGACGTACATCACCTGCCCGGGATCCCACGGCAGCGGCACCCCCCAGCTCAGGTTCGGCCGCGACAGCGAGACATCCTGGAGGCCACCCTTGATGAACGAGAGCGCCTCGTTTCGGCGGAACTCGGGAATGACGAAGCCCGGCCACTCGGCGTAGAGTTGCTCGAGGTCGTCCTCGAACGAAGAGAGCCGAAAGAACCAGTTCTCCTCGCGCTGGCGCTCGAGCGGGATCTCGTGAATCGGGCAGGTATTGTCGGGACCGAGCTCGGACTCGGTCTTGAAGTCGGCGCAGCGCGGGCAGTACCAGCCCTCGTAGACGCCCTCGTAGACGTGGCCGTTGTCGTGGACGCGCTGGATCACCTCCTGGACCTTTGCGACGTGCTCGGGGTCGGTCGTGCGGATGAAGAAGTCGATCGAGGCGTTGATCTTCGGCATCAGCTCGCGGAAGCGGGCCGAGTTGCGGTCGGCGAGCTCCTTCGGGCTGACCCCCTCGCGCTCGGCGGCGAGGGCGGTTGGTTCGCCATACTCGTCGGTCCCGGTCTGGAAGAAGACGTCCTCGCCACGCTGGCGCATATGGCGCGCGAGGACGTCGGCGGCGATCGTCGAGTACGCGTGGCCGAGATGGGGCTCGGCGTTGACGTAGAAGATCGGCGTGGTGATGTAGTAGCTCACGGGCCGCTGAGCTTAGGGACCGTCAGGCGAGCAGCCGGGCCGGCATCGGCCGCTGGATAGGGTACGCCGCGATGGATCCCCGTAAGGCCCTGATCGCTCTCTCGCTCGGCCGCGTCGCGATCGGCCTCGCCTTCGTCCTCGCCCCCCGCCAGGGCGCCTCGGCCTGGATCGGTGAGGCAGGCGACGACGACCGAGTCGCGGTGCTCGTCCGCGCGCTCGGCGTTCGAGACCTGGTGCTCGGCGCCGGCGCTGCGCTCGCACTTCGTGAAGGTGGAGAAGCCGCTCGCCCCTGGCTCGCGGCAAGCGCGGTCGCCGATTCGGTCGACTTCGCCGCGACGGTGATCGCCCGTGATCAGATCCCTAAGCAGAGCGTGGTGATGACGATCGCGCTAGCCGGCGGCTCGGCCGTCGCCTGCACGGCCGGCGCGCTGGCCCAAGGCTGAAACTCAGCTCGTGCTCGGTGCGGCCACGGCCGACGGCGTGAATTCGCTGGGGCCGTGCAGCAGTACCCCCTCGGCGGGCGATGGCCCGACCAGAAGCTCAGCCGATCACGGGAGCGGGTCCGGGCCGCGTTGACGAGGCAGCCCGGCCGCCTCGGTGAGCGCGCCCTCGACGTCGGCGAGGATCGCCCGGCCCGAGCGCGAGGCGACGATCGGCTCGCCGATGCCGTCGACGTGAACGTAGGTCCGGCGCCCGTCGCCACGTTCCTCGGGCGGCAACGGAACCAGGGCGAAGACGCGATCGGCACGCACAAGCTTGCCGTATCCGAGTGAGACCATCCGCGGTTCGCGCTGCGCCATTTCGCAACCCTACGCTGCCGGGCTGGGCGGGCGCGCAGGTTCAGCGGGCGGCGATTGCGAGGTCGACGTTCGTCTCGTAGCGGCGGATGGCGCCTCCGCGCGGCTTCGAGTCGAGGACGCGGCCTTCGCGCTGATCGACCTTGACGCGCTTCACGTCGCCCACCCCACAGTTGGCACCGAGGAGCCGCCTCTTCGCCTTGCCGAGACGCCTGCCCTCGAGGTTCGGCACCACGCAGGGATCGGGACCGGCGGCGGTCATCTCCACCGTGAGGCCGTCGACCGGCCGGTTCATCAAGACCGTCACCCAATCGGCTGTGTCCTCGGTCGGCCGGTCGTCCCAGAACTCCGGGGCATAGCCCTCCGAACTCGGGAATCCCGGAGGCAGACCCTCGCACGGACGGAACTTGAGCACGTACTCCCCCTCAGGGATCGGCCTCGACCGAAAGCTCCCGTCGAGACCGCTGATCGCGACGATGCCAAGGTTCTCCAGTCGGTTCCACGCTTGGACGCAGATGCTGGCCAATCCTTCCCCCGCAGGGTCTAATGCCCTGCCGGTGAAGTATCCCGAGGGCCGTATCTGAAAGTCGATTCCACCGCGATTCTCCTCAGTCCCGAGCACGACGGGCGTTGCCGAGTCGGGGGTGGAGCCGCCCCAGAACTGTGGCGAGAACCTCGTGTTGGGCGGGGGATAGCCGCAATCCCAGACGCTGAGCTTGTAGGTCACGCTCGGTCGGAGATAGCCGAGATCCTTGATGATCGTGTAGCGCCCGTCAGCGTCGGTCATCGCAATCGGCCCAGCGCCCGGCCCCTCCTTCGGGTACGGGTACGCCTGCACGCACGCGCGCTCCATTGGCGTGCCGCTGGTGTAGGTCACCCGGCCTGAGATCGTTGGCACGCGCTCCAGGTCCACGTCGATCCTTCGTGCCTCGCCTCCTGCGAGAGCCACCGGGTCCGCATCGGCCTCGGCCTCGGCTCCGTCGAAGTACTCCTCGATGAACTGCGGCAGACTTTCGTCACAGTCGGTGAAGCGCAGCGAGTGGCTTCGCGGAAGAAGGTCGGGAAGCCTGTAGGAGCCGGAGGCATCCGTGCGAGCCTCGGCCACTCGCCCAGAGTTGAGCTGCTTCGCGTAGACGCAAACTCCGGGCAGGCCGCTGCCGTCCCGCCGCGTCACCGTGCCGGAGATCGAAGCCGGTAGATCGGCGCGCGCGTCGATTCCGCTAACCCGAGTGCCGCCGACCACGCCGATGGGATCGGGGTCCTCCCAGAATCCGTGCACGTTGTCCCAATACTCGTACAGGTATCGCTCGCCCCCGGGAGCGCACCCGAAGCTGAACGAGACCTCGTAGGAGCTCGCTGCCAGCCCTTCGATCGCGTAACGCCCGGAGGCGTCGGTCCTCGCCTGCCCGAAGTGGCCTCGCGGCTTCGAATCGGCGCTGACGCAAACCTCCGCAAAAGGATCGCCGTTCTCGTCGATGACGGTGCCGGAAATCGAGCCAACAGCGGGCGCCTGTGCCATCGACGGCGTGGTTCCGCAGAGGAGCAGCGCTCCCAAGATCGCCGCCGAGACCTGAACGCGCACCCCCATGATGCCGACATTGTGCTCGATTCCTGCTCGGCGGGCGCCGGTTGGGGCCCCGCAATGTCAACCCTTGGGGCCTTCGGATCACTCCCGCGGAGCCCTGCCAGTAAGCGCTGTGTACAGCTCGTTCGGCCGAGTCCCGGTGAGCGCGGCGACGACCTGCGCCGCGGCCCGAGGCCGCGCGCCCGATTGGACGAGGCGGCGCAGGGCATCGACCGCGAACTGCATCTCCTCCCCCGCCTCGTGCGCGCCGCCGGCCGCGCCGGCTCCGAGAACTAGAACGATCTCACCGCGAACGTCGGCGCGAAATTGCCGCGCGAGCTCGGAGAGGGTGCCGCGAGCGACCTCCTCGTGCAGCTTTGAAAGCTCGCGGCAAACCGCGGCAGGCCGGTCGGGAGCAGCAGAGGCGAGCGCCGCGAGGGAAGCCGGCAGCCGCCGCGGGGACTCGAAGGCAATGACCGTCTCCGTCGCCTGCAGGACGCGCTCGAGCTCTCCCGCCCGACGCGGGAGGAAGCCCTCGAAGCGCCACCGATGCGCCGGCAGGCCCGAGGCGACGAGCGCCGTGATCACCGCCGAGGGCCCGGGCAGGACCTCGACCTCGATGTCACGGTCGATGCAGGTTCGAATCAGCCGCCAGCCGGGGTCGGAGATCGCCGGGGTGCCGGCGTCGGTGACCAGCGTCACCTTGGCGCCGCGCTCGATCCCCTGAGCGAGCTGAAGCGCCCGCTCGTCCTCGTTTCCCTCGTGGTTGGAGACGAATCGCGGCGACTCGATCTCGAGCCGCTCGAACAGCCGGCCGGTCCGGCGGGTGTCCTCGCAGGCGACGACGTCGGCCTCGGCAAGCGCCCGGCGCGCACGCGGGGAGACGTCTTCCATGTTCCCGATCGGAGTCGGGCAGACGATCAGCTTGCCGGGCACGGCGGAAGCTTAGAGACCGTCCGGAAACTCGCGCGTGCCTGGGGCGGTCGAGGAGCGAGCGGGGCGGTGACGGCGGGTTCCCCGCATGGCAGCGCCATGTGGGGGTTCCGACGGTGCCGCATCCGCGACGCTCATTCGGGCCGCATCCAGGTGCGTGGGGGTTTTCGGACGGTCTCTTAGTAGTGCTTTGTTAGCTGCGTCGTAGGGTTCTCCCCGCCGCCGGCGAACCCTCCTCACGTCCACTGGCAGCGACGCGAGGAGGCGATGATGGCGGTCGTGGCGATGGCGAACCGAGAGGCGCCGGTGAAGGTCGATGGGCCGAGGGCGGTGCGCGAGCGGCTGGAGGCGTTTGGGCGCGAGGTCTTGGCCGAGGCGATGAACCGGCCGGTGCAGATCGAGAACGGCGGCCTCTACCTGCGCGGGCTTGTCGAGCAGGGTCCGCGCAAGTCGCTCGAGCCGCTGACCGCTCGCTTGGGCTCAGAGGCCGACTACCAGTCGATGCAGCAGTTCCTCGCCGACAGTCCCTGGGACCCGGCGGAGGTGGTGAGGGCGGTGGCCGAGCGAGTGGCCCCCGAGATCGAGATCGAGGCTTGGGTGCTTGACGCCCCCGGCTTTCCAAAGGACGGCAAGGACTCGCCGGGGGTAAAGCGCCAGTACTCGGGCACGCTCGGCAAGATCGGCAACTGCCAGGTCGGCGTCTCGGTGCACGGGGTCGGAGCCAAGGGGACGGTCCCCTTGGGCTTCTCGCTCTACCTGCCCGAGGAGTGGTGCGGGGACTCCGAGCGTCGGGCGATGGCGAAGATCCCCGAGGAGCTCACCTTCAAGACCAAGCCCGAGCTCGGGGTCGAGCTCTGCGAGCGCGCCTCGGGCTGGGAGGTGCCGGCTGCGCCGGTGCTCGGCGACCAGGCCTACGGCGAGAACACCGAGCTGCGCGAACGCCTCGACGAGGGCGGGATCGAGTACGTGCTCTCCGTCTCGGCGGAGACGACGGTGTTCGCGCCGCAGACGACCTTCGCGGTGCCCGACGGGGGCAGGGGCAGGAGCGGCCGCCCGCGCACCCGCCCGCGCCCGGACCGAGAGCCGGAGTCGATCGGCGCTCTTCTCGCCGGGCTCGACGCCGAGGCCTGGCAGACGGTGACGTTCCGCGACGGGCCCGAGGGCGAACCGGTGAGCTCGCGATTCGCGTTCGTGCGGGTGCGCGCCGCGAACCGCTCCGAGAAGCGCACGCCCTGGCCGCCGCGCGAGGAGTGGCTTCTCGCCGAATGGCCCGAGGGGGAGGAGGCGCCGACGGACTACTGGCTCTCCAACCTGCCCGGCGATGCCGAGCCCGAGCGGCTCGCTCGCCTGGCGCGCTTGCGCTGGAAGGTGGAGCTCGACTACCGCCAGCTCAAGGGCGAGCTCGGCCTCGACCACTACGAGGGCCGCTCCTGGCTCGGCTGGCACCACCACACCGCGCTCGTCACCGCGGCGCATGGCTTCCTCACGGAGGAGCGCCTATGCCCGAGAGCCCGGCGGCCGGCCTGACGCTGCCGGCGGCGGTGCTGCTCTTGCAGCCCGTCTTTCGGTGCTGGGCCGGTCGCTGCCAGACCTGTCAGCAGCCCGTCGACCTCGACCAGCTCTCACTGCACCGCCAGAGGCAAGATGAGTGAAGCTAACAAAGCACTGTTAAGCCGCTCCGGACTCGGGCGTGCGGCGAGCAACGCCAGCCCCCCGCCCCAGTCCTGGGCGACGATCGCGTACTCGTCGATGCAGAGCTCGTCGATGAACTCGCGAAGGGTTGCGGCGAGTCCG
>JBPCRS010000169.1:0-9558 GCA_050996575.1 Solirubrobacterales bacterium | reverse complement strand
GGCGCGGCTGGCGGACGCGCCGCACCGGGACCTCGGTGGCGATCATGCAGATGGAGCGCCCGGGCCCGAACGGCTCGAGCGCCACCGACCTCGGCGGCGAACGCCGCGTGACCAACCTCGAGGACGTCTTCGTGCTGCTGACCGGCGAGGAGATCTCCTGATGGCCGCCACCACCGCACGGGTCCAGCGCCGCCTCGGGCGCCTCGAGCGCGCTGCCCTGCGCGGCGTGATGGTCCGCGAGATCGTCAACTTCTCCTCGTTCTGGCGCGCATCGACCTTCTCCTCGACCGTCGACCCGACGATCTACCTGCGCCTTCGGCTTTGGCTTCGGCTCGCTGGTCTCGTCCGTCGCCGGGTTCGACTACATCGACTTCGTCGGCACCGGGATCGTCGCGACGACGGTGCTGTTCGCCGGCGCCTTCCCGGCGATGTACTCGACCTTCGTCAAATACGAGTTCCAGCACACCTACGACGCGATCCTCGCGGCCCCGGTCGACACCGAGGAGCTGGTCACGGCCGAGGCGCTCTGGATCGCGGCGCGGGTCGGCGTTTACGGCACCGTGCCGATGCTGGTCGCGATGATCTTCGGTCTCGAGCCGAGCTTGGGGATGTTTTTGTTTCCGCTGATCGCCGCGCTTTCGGGCTTTGGCTGGGCCTGCACCGGGATCTTCATCGCCGCCAAGGCGCAGTCGATCGAGAGTTTCTCCTACTGGCAGAGCGGTCTGCTGACGCCGATGTTCCTGATCGCCGGCACCTTCTTCCCGCTTGACGGGTTGCCGCAGTGGGCGCAGGTGCTCGGCAACCTCAACCCGCTCTACCACACCGTCCAGCTTGTCCGCGACGCGGTCTTCGACGCCTGGAGCTGGGCCGACGTCGGTCACCTCGCCTTCCTGATCGGCTTCGCGCTGATCGGCTGGCGGCTCGCGATCAAGTACATGGAGCGCCGGCTGATTCTCTGAGAAGGCGCCCCCGGAAGCACCCGGACGCAACTGGCAGTATCCGCGGCTTGAGCGTCGTCGAGATCGAGACCCCGAACGGGCCGGCGCGGGCGCATCTGCACGTCGCCGAGAAGCCGAGCGCCGCGCTCGTCCTCGGCCACGGCGCCGGGGGCGGGGTGGAGGCGGTCGACCTCGTCGCGGCGCGGGACGTCGCGCTCTCGCTCGGCGTCAGCGTCGCGCTGGTCGAGCAGCCCTACCGGGTCGCCGGCCGCCGCGCACCGGCGCCGGCGCGACAGCTCGACATCAATTGGACCGCCGTTTGCGAGCACCTGGGGGCGGAGGGGCTCGCCGGCGTGCCGTTGATCGTCGGCGGTCGCTCGCTCGGCGCCCGGGTCGCCTGCCGGACTGCCGAGGCGCTCGAAGCCGCCGCCGTCCTCTGCCTCGCCTTCCCGCTGCAGCCGCCGCCGCGCAAGGGCAAGCAGCCGAGCCCTGACCGCCTGCCCGAGCTCGACGCGGTCACCGTGCCGACGCTCGTCGTTCAGGGCGAGAGCGACCGCTTCGGCATGCCGCCCGCCGGCAAGCACCGCACGGTGGAGGTCGTCGCCGGCGACCACGGCTTGAAAAAGGACGTCGAGGCCGTCGCCGGGGCGGTCGGCGGCTGGCTAGCCGGAGTTGTCCGGGCGCCTCAAGGCGCCGGCGCGTAGGTGAGGATCGTGACGCCGTCGCCGACCGTCTGCGAGTCCGCCAGCTCGAGCGGCATCTTCTCCTTGGTCTCGCCGAAAAGGCGCAGGCCGCTGCCGAGGACGACGGGGAAGACCATCAGCCGCAGTTCGTCGACGAGGTCGCTCTCGAGCAGCGCCCGGGCGAGCGTCGCGCTGCCGTGGACGACGATGTCGCCCTCGTGCGCGTCGCGCAATTTCGCGACCTCGCCGACGAGATCGTCGCCGCCGCGCAGTACGGTCGAGTTGCTCCATTCGGCGTCGTCCATCGTCGTCGAGACGACGTACTTCGGCATCTCGTTGAACTTGTCGGCGAACTCGCCCTCGCGCGAAGGCCAGGCCTCGGCGAATCCCTCGTAGGTGGTCCGTCCGAGCAGCAGCGCATCGGAGTCCGTGACCTCGTCCATCTTGAACTTGTCGCCCTCCTCGCCGCGCGAGATCTCGAAGCTCCAGCCGCCATGCTCGAAGTCTTCCGAGCCGCCGGGGTCCTCGATCACGCCGTCGAGCGAGATGAATTCGGTTACGACGATCTTTCCCATTCCGTGTCCTCCTCCGGAGTAGCTTCTTCGATCGGATGGACGAGCGGTTGACGGCGGACTGAGGAGACGCCGCTCGCGGAGCGATCGTAGGCGCCTTCGTAGGGCTTGCTTTGATCCAAGCTCGTCGCTGAGTTGTGACGGGCGAGCGTTGTTCCGTGGGGCCGAAGGCGACACGCTTTAAAAATGCCGAGGATTCGCGGGCAGCGACGTAGCACGTTTCGTGCTACAAATGCGGATGTGTCGCGTTCGCTTCACGTTCGACTCGACGAGGCAGCTGCTGCCGCGCTTGACCTGATTCGAACCAGCGACATGACCGATTCCGAGGCGGTGCGAACTGCGTTGCGGGAGGCTGCTGAGCGCCGTCGGGCTCGCTCCGCGATCCGCGAGGAGGTGCGAAGACTGGCAGGCGATGAGGCCGATCGCGAGGAGATGCGGGTCATTCGCGAGGAGATGGCGGAATTGGCCCCGCCAGAATCAGGTTGAGCGATGGTTCGCGGCGAGGTGTTTCGCCTGCCCCAGCGTCGTGATGTCCGCGGCCACGAACAGCGCGGGCAACGGTTCGCGGTCATCATGCAGGCCGACGAGTTCCTCGGTCTAAGTACCACGCTTGTTGCTCCGACATCGACGAGTGCTCAGCCGGCAAGTTTTCGTCCCACCATTACTCTTGAAGGGCGTCGAACGAGCATCCTCGTCGAGCAGACGACCGTCGTTGATCCGCAGCGGCTTGGGCGATCGGCGGGACGTCTCGAAGCCAGCGAGCTGTACGCAGTAGACAAGGCTTTGACTCTCATCCTGGGAATCTGACCTGCGTGGTCCGAAGAACTACCGCTTCGGCAGCCTGAACCTTTCGACCTGGCCGCCGTCGGCCTTCTCGTGCACCGGTAGCTCGAGGGTCAGGTCGCGGACCGCGATCGTGTACTCGCCGTTCGGCGCCTGCATGTAGGGAAAGTCGCGGCCGAGCAGCGCGAGCTTCGGCACGTGCCCCTCGGCGAAGTGCCAGCCGGCGGGGTGGAGCTGGTAGGTCTGGCGCCCGCGCTTTCGCGGCCGGTAGATCGAGTGCTGGACCATCGTCTGGCTGCCGTCGGGGGCGACGTCCCAGAGCCGGCTCGAGATCTCGGGGAACTCACCGTTGACGCGGATCCGCGCGCTGATCGTCGGCGAGCCGACCAGCGTGTAGCCATCGCCGGTCGCGGGCTCGCCGCGATAGCTCGCGGCGCCGGGGTCGTCTTCGGCGCCGACGGTCGGGCACTCGCCGCCGGCGAACGGCTCGGTCTGGGTCGCGTTCTGCTCCGAGCCGCCGGCCGAGCTGAAGACCTGGCGCTCGGCGTCGCTCACCCGAACCACGCCCGGGTGCTGCGCCCGCCAAGTCTTCGTCTCGAACGGGCCGCGCACCGGCTCGCCGTTACAGCCCTGCGTCGTCGTCACCACCTTGTTGGGCGGGGCGACCGAGCGATCGCCCATCAGGTAGCGCTCGAAGAGGCGGTCGCGGGCCTCGTCGGCGATAAGCGAGTCGACGACGAGCGAACCGCGGTTGTGGCCGAAGTTCGCCTCGAAAGTCAGCCCGATCTTCGATTTCGGGAAGCGCTTGCGCGCCCGCGCGTAGTAGGCGAGCGCCTGGTCGGGCGGCATGATGTCGTCGGTGAAGCCGTTGTAGATCGAGAGCGGCGCCGGCGCCTTTCGCTCTGAGCGCGGCAGGTGGTCCTGGACCGAGTAGGAGGAGCGGTAGCGGCGCAGCTCGGTGAGGATCCGCTCGGAGAGGGCGGGGTCATACGGCGGGCCGGCGTCGAGCGCCGCCTTCCAGTTCTGGATGTCGGCGCTTGGGTCGGCGCCCGGGGGCGCGTAGAAGCCCGGCAAGCCGACCGCGAACAAGCCCTGGAGGTAGGAGTACTTGGTGATTCCCGGCAACCGGCCGTAGTTGTTGTTCGCCCGGTGGTCGAGCTTTCGCCCGGTCGGCGCGAGCGCGTAGGCAAGGTCGGACCAGCCGATGTAGGGGGCAGCGGCGGCGATCCGCATCGGCGTTCCCGCCGGGCTCTCGAACGGGACGAGCTCGCCGTCGGGCATCATCATCCGGTCGCGCAGCGTTGCCAGCATCAGCGACTGGCCGCCGCCGTACGAGGAGCCCGTGACGCCGATCCGCGTCGGCGCCACGAGCCCCTCGTCGACCAGTAACCCCGCAAGAAATTGGGTGTCGCGAACCTCGTAACGAGCGTCCGCCAGGTGGATCCAGCCCTGCTCGCAGCCGGCGGTCCGCGAGACGACGACGCCGCAGGAGAAGCCCTGGCCGCGCGCCGAGTAGGCGATCACCGCGTAGCCCTCCTGGGCGCGCTCGGTCGGGTAGGCGCCGCCCGGGAAGGTGCCGAGCTTGGTCACGCCGAAGCCGTGCAGGCCGACGATCAGCGGGTCGGGCTTGCCGTCGTCGGGCGGCAGATAGATGTCCACGTCGAGCGGGACGCCGTCCCAGCTCGGCACCCGGGCGGGCTGCGAGCCGGAGCAGACGGTGATCCCGCCCTCGCCGGCGGAGCAGGGGACGCCGAGCACGCTCGTGGGGGATTGGGCGTGGGCGGGGGCGGCGACGAAGAGCGCGGCCGCGACGACCGCGCCAAGAGCGACCCGCCTCAGCACGTGATCGGCTTCGCGCTGCGCGGGTCGAGCGCGTTGAGGAAGAGCTGGGTGACGACCGGGTCGAAGGCGACGCCGGAGTGCTCGTTCGGGTCCATCGGGCAGACGTCCTGGAGGACGATGTTGGTGCCGCCGTCGACCATCAATCCGCTCGTGTAGGGGATGACGAGCTCGTCGTAGCGGGTGGCGATGTTGGTGTGCTTGATCTGAGGGATCGCTTCGCCGTCGGCGTTCAGGTCGTTGAGGTAATCCGAGCCGCGCAGGAACTGCGGGCAGGAGGCGCAGAGCTGGGAGACGGCGTCGATCACCGGCTGCGAGAAGCCGAGCTCGGTGCCGATGTCGCGGATCACCGCCGCGCCGCCGACTTCGGTCCCGCGCCAGAGTGGGGTGAGCGCGACGAAGCGCTTGACGAACTTGACCCCGCCGCGGCGCTCGAGGTAGTAGCGCGGCATCACCGTGCCCTCGGAGTGGCCGACGAGGTCGACCCGGCGCGCGCCGGTGGCGTCGAGCACGCGGCGGACGAAGGCCTTGAGCTCCTTTGAGCTCTCCTCCATTGGCTGAAGGCCGGCGGGCCGGTAGGGCCAGCCCATCGTTTTCTCGCTGTGACCGTAGGTGAGGGCGAAGACGCAGTAGCCGGCGTCGGCGAGCCGCGGTGAGTTGTAGGACCAGTTGGCGCTCATGTTGGCGCCGAGGCCGTGGAGGAGGACGACCGGGCGGGGGTGGGCCTCGGTCGGTTCGCACTGGAAGTCGTTGGCGCCGGGTGGGGAGGCCTCCGGCTCCTGCTCCTGCGCCGCGGCGGAGGACGGGAGAACGAGGAGCGCAAGTCCGAACGCGATCGTCACGGCGAGCGCCCTCGTCCGACCCCTCTCTCGGTAGCTCTCCATCACGTCGACAAGTAGTGTACCATTTGTTTCTCTACTCGTGGCCGGTTCAGTCGAAACCACCGTCAAGCCGCTTCCCAAGGGCCCGCACGCGCTTTCGCGCGAGGAGGTTGCCGACTCGCAACGGACGCGGCTGAAGTCGGCACTTACCGAACTGCTCGCCGAGGGTGGCTACGCGGCGGTGACGATCGGCGAGCTGGCGAAGCGGGCCGGCGTCTCGCGCGCGACCTTCTACGAGCGCTTCGCCGGCAAGGAGGAGTGCCTGCTCGACGCATACGACGACTTCGCCGCCGGGATCCTCGAGGCGATGACGGCCGGCCTCGACGAGACGACACCCTGGGACGAGTTCCTGGCCGCGGCCCTCGGCGGCTACCTACGCACGCTCGAGCGCGACCCGGTCGCAGCGCGGGCGTTCATCGTCGAGATGGATGGCGCGGGGGACGCCGCGCGGGCGCGCCGCCGTGAGGCGATGCACACGTTTGCTGCCGTGCTCCACCAACGCCACGGGATGTTCCGCGCCGTCGATCCGTCACTCGGCGAGCTGCCAGAACGTGTCTACCTCGGGCTGACGCTCGGCGTGCGCGAGCTAGTCCACGAGCGGCTCGAGCTCGAGCGTGAGCCGCGGCTCGGCGAGCTCGCGCCTGACGTCATCACCTGGATCTCGGCGATGGTCGAGGGGGCGGGTGCGGCGGGCGCGCGCTCGCAGCTCAGCTGAACCAGCTGCTGTTGCGGACCACGGCCGCTTGGCGCTTTCGCCACCAGGCGGCGAGATCCTTGAGGGCGATAGGCAGGGCTTCGTCGGTTTCTACGTCGTCGGGGAAGCCCATCGCCAGGTAGAGGGCACGTAGTCGGCCCGGCTCGGGATCTTTGATCTTGTAGCGCTCGAGGTAGAGCTCGATCCCCTCCTCAACGGAAAGCGAACTCTTCTCGTCGATGGTCATCACGTCGAAGTAATCACGCATCTCGCCGCGCTCGGCCATCACTTTGATCTTCATCGCCAGCAGATCCTCCAGGGCGGCCACTCGTAGTCCAGCTACCACCGTCGGCTTTCGCAGTCGCTTGAGTTCGCTGGCATTGAACGCCTCGATCTTGGTTTGGCTGAACAGCCCGCGCAGGGTCCCTTCGTCAACCAAACCGCCGGCGAAGAGGCCGAGGTCTTGCAGCGTCGTTTCGAGTTGGACCAGATCGACTGAGTTGTCATGAAAGAAGAAGTCGAGATCACGGCTCTTCCGATGAGCGAGGTGCACCGCAATAGCCGATCCTCCACCGAGGTAAAGCCCCTCCGGAAGGTGCGGGGCCAGTGTCTGCCAGGTTCGCGCGGTATCGGCCGGCAAGACCTTGCGCACAGCCTCGGGAAGGAGTGCCGAGGCGGGAGGCCCTGAAGAGCCTTCGCCGCGGCCGCTCATCGCGGGGCCTCAGCCGCGAGGTTGGCAGCCAACTGACGCACGGGCCCGGAGAGGTTTCGGGCTCGCGCCCCAGCCTGCCAGTCCGCAGCAGTCAGGGCACGGGCGCCCCAAGCGAGGCCCTGCAGGTCCATCGTCTGCAGCAAGCGCCGCGCAATATATGGGCCGGAGCTGGCGACGTCGAGCTGGGTCGGTGCCGTGTTCCAAAACAGATGACGCAGGTTTGCTGGGACCTTCTTGGACCGAGGCGCCGCCTTGCTCGGCTTCTCGATCCGATCAAGAACAGGATCCAGCTCAGACCACCTCTCGTTCGCCAGATCAGCTCGCCACAGTTCGATTTCCTTGGTCCGCCCAGCGGCGATCATCTTCGACTCACAACGCACCAAGCCCCCACCACGCAGCCGTCGAAGCGCACGCCCAGCGGCAGTCGGTGACATCCCAGCCCGAGATGCGACCGCACGGATCGAGGCCAACCCTAAAGGGGCGCTGCGAAGCGCGGCCAAGACTAAAGTCTCGGAGCGCGTCATTTCCGAGGCGATCGGCTGCACTCCGAGCTCCTGGCGCACTCGCCGCGCCTGAGCCGGCGTTAGGCAAAAGCGCCCAGCCTCGGTCCGGGTCTCGATGCCCAGGCGTCTGATTGCCCTTGTGACCCTCGGCGTGCTAGTGCCTAGAGACCGAGCCAAAGCCGTTGCAGAAACAGTGTCCATTTCGTTACATTCTAGTGCAGCGCGCGGCACGTCTACCGAAACGAGGCCTCCTAGAATGCAGACCGTGGCGGGTGTGCGATCGAAGCTGGCACTGGCGCTCGCCGCCGCCTCGCTGGCTGCGCCGGTCGCGGCACAGTCGGCGCCCGCCGAGCCGCTCGGCCACGAGGGCCGCTGGATCACCGACGCTCAGGGGCGGGTCGTCGTCCTTCACGGCGCCAACGTCGTCGCCAAGGGCGATCCCGCCCTTCCCGCCGACCGCGGCTTCGGCGCCGACGACGCCGCGTTCCTCGCCGCGAACGGCTTCAACACGGTTCGCCTCGGGGTCGACTTCCAGTCGATCGAGCCCGCGCCCGGCGTCTACGACGACGCCTTCATCGCCTCCTGGGTCGGTCAGCTCGGGATGCTCGCCGATCACGGCATCTACACCCTGCTCGACGTTCACCAGGACCAGTTCGGCCCGAAGTACGTCGGCAACGGGTTGCCCGACTGGATGGGCATCGACAACGGCCTGCCGAACACACAGCAAAAATTCCCCAACGGCTACTTCGCCAACCCGGCGATGAATCGCGCCTTCGACAACTTCTGGGCCAACGCCGCCGGGCCCGACGGGACACCCCTCCAGGACCACTACGCCGAGGGGCTTCGCCGGATTGCCGCCGCCGCCCGCGACGCGCCCGGGCTGGTCGGCTACGACATCTTCAACGAGCCCTGGCCGGGGACCGAGTGGCCTTCATGCGCACAACCAGCGGGCTGTGCGCCGGTGGCCGGCTTCGATGCCCGTGCTCTGACGGTGTTCTCGAAGCGGGCGATCGCCGGGATCCGCGCGGCCGACGGTGAGAGCCTCGCCTTCTACGAGCCGAACCTGATCTTCGACTTCGGCGGGCGTACCTCCCACGGTGACGTCGGCGACGACGACGCCGGCTTCAGCTTCCACGATTACTGCCTGCCGGGAGCGGTCGGCGCCCCGCCGCAGCTCGGCGATGCCTGCAACGTCGAGGAGGACCTGGTCTTCGACAACGCCGACGCGCAATCGCAGGCGACCGGCGACGCGCTGCTCCTGACCGAGTTCGGCGCCACTGAGGAGCGGCCGATCTTCGAGCGCCTCGTCCGCCTGGCCGACGAGCACATGGTCGGCTGGCACGTCTGGACCTACGCCAACTACTTCAGCGGCGGCCAGAGCCGCAACCAGAGCCTCGTCTACGACACGACCAAGCCGCCGCAGGGCGACAACGTCGACGAGGAGATGCTCGATGCGCTCGCTCGCCCCTACCCGCAGCTCGTCGCCGGCACGCCGCTGGCCTACGGCTACGACCCCGACGTACGGCGATTCAACCTGCGCTACTCGACCAAGCTCGCCGACGGCGGACCCGCGGGTGAGGCGCTCGAGACCGAGGTCTTCGTCCCCGAGCTCCAGTACGGAGCCGACAGCTGGCACGCTCGGGTAAGCGGCGCCGAGATCGCCGCCGTCGACGCGCAGCGGCTGGTGCTTCGAAACTGCGCCGCCGAGGCCGAGGTGCGGGTCGTGATCCAGCCGGGCGCCGGCCCGCCCGCCGAGCGCTGCCCGCGCCAGGGATCGGGAGGCGGGGGCGGCGGGGGTAGTGACGCCGGTGCCGTCCCGAGCGGCCCCGGCGCCGAGGTCGGCGACGCCGGCTCGAAGCGGGTCCTCTGCATGGGCGAGCTGGCGGCGATCGTCGCCACGGTCCGCACCATTTAGGGCGCCGCCGGGCGCGAGGTGATCGTCGCCCGCGGCGG
>JBPCRS010000096.1:0-5724 GCA_050996575.1 Solirubrobacterales bacterium | reverse complement strand
GGGGTGGGCTGAGCCGCCGCGGTCTGCTGCGCTGGCGCGGGCGCATCGGCGCCGGTGGCCTGCTGGGCTGCGGCGGCCGCCTCGGCCTCCTGGCGTGCCTTCAGCTCTGCCTCCTGCTTGGCCTTTTCCTCGGCCTCCTTGCGCTTGCGCTCATCCTCGGCCTGGCGCTTCTTTTCCTCCTCGGCGCGGCGCTTCTCCTCGGCCTCGCGGAACTCGCCCGCGGCACCCTCGATCGCGCTCCCGATCGTCGAGATGACGAGGTCGCAGGAGCGGATTGCGTCGTCGTTGCCGGGGATCGGGTATGCGACCGCGTCCGGATCGACGTTCGAGTCGACCAGGGCGATGATCGGGATTCCGAGCCGCTCGACCTCGCGGACGGCGATCTCCTCGGTCTTCAGGTCGACGATGAAGACGGCCTGGGGCAGGCGCTTCATGTCGCGGACGCCGCCGAGGTTGTACTCGAGCTTCTTCAGCTCGGCCTCCATCGACATCCGCTCCTTCGTCGGCAGCAGCTGCAGCTGACCCTCGTTCTGGAGCCTGGTCAGATCGTGGAGACGATCGATCCGTTGCGAGATCGTCGCGAAGTTGGTCAGCAGGCCGCCGAGCCAGCGCTTGTTGACGTATGGCATGCCGCTCTTGTCGGCCCATTCCTGGATCGAGTCCTGGGCCTGCTTCTTGGTGCCGACGAAGAGCACCTGGCCGCCGTCGCGGGCGGCGTCGGCGGCGAATACGCGCGCCTTCTCGAGCAGGACCTGCGTCTTCTGCAGGTCGATCACGTGAATTCCCTCGCGCTCGCCGAAGATGAACCGGCGCATCCGCGGGTTCCAGCGGCGCGTCTGGTGGCCGAAATGAAGCCCGGCCTCCAACAGCTCCTTCATCCCTACTTGTTCGGGCATGAGACTCCCTTGATAGTTGTGCGCTGAGCCCGCCGGCGCGTCGGGAACCCGGGAATTACCCGGGCAGGGCCCCTAAGCCTTCACGGCGGGGTAGTTTTCGAAGTACGACGAGGGACTGAATTCATTCTGTCCCTCGCTAAATGAAGCACCACCGAGTCTAGGAGCTTCTGCCCCGCGCCCTCCCGAGCGCCTCCGCCAGGTCCTCCGGCAGCTCGGAGACGAACTCAACCTTCTCCCCGCTCCCCGGATGGACGAAACCGAGCCGGTGGCTGTGTAGGAACTGGCGCTCGAGGCCGTGGCGGCCGCGGTTGCCGTAGGTCGGATCGCCGGCGACGGGGTGGTCGATCGCGGCGAAATGGGCGCGGATCTGGTGCGTGCGGCCGGTCTCGAGCCGGACCCGAGTGTACGTGTCGGCCGGCAGCAGCTCGATCACCTCGAAGTGGGTGCGAGCCTGGCGCTGGGAGCGACCGGCGACCGCCATCCTCGTCGGGTCGCGGTGGCTGCGGCCGATCGGCGCATCGATCGTGCCTTCGCGCGAGCGGAGCCGGCCCTCGACGAGCGCGAGATACTCGCGCTCGACCTCGCGGGCCGCGACCTGGGCTGATAGCGCCGCATGCGAGTGCGCGCTGCGCGAGGCGACGAGCAGGCCGGAGGTGTCCTTGTCGAGCCGCTGGACGATCCCCGGACGTTGCTCGTCATCGCCGCCGGCGAGGCCGCTGATCAGCTCGACGAGCGTCGGTTCGTGGGTGCCCGGCGCCGGGTGGACGACCAAGTTCGCCGGCTTGTCGACGACGACCACCCACTCGTCCTCGTAAACGATCACTCCTTCCTCGGCCCCATGTAGGCGAGCAGCAGGAGCACTACGCCGAGCGTGATCGCGACGTCGGCAACGTTGAACGCCGGCCAGTTCGGAGGATCGATGAAGTCCGTCACGGCGCCCTCGCGCAGGCGGTCGGCGAGGTTGCCGATCGCTCCGCCGGCGATCAGGCCGACGGCGCTCCAGAGCCCGGCTTTGGTCGGATCGGAGGCGAACCAGCCGATCAGCAGGCCGAGCGCGGCGAGCGTGATCGCGATCACGAACCCTTCGCCGTTGTCGAAAAGGCCGAAGGCGATTCCTTCGTTGGTGACGTAGTCGAGCTCGAAACCGAGTGGCAGCTCGATCGGCGAACGGCCGACGAGAGCGTCGATCGCCGCCTGTTTCGACACTTGGTCGAGGACGACTACGAGCGCACAGGTCGCCAGCGCCGCGCGCCAGGCAGCGGCGTGGCTCACCCTCGGATCAGTCCGACCACGATCGCCTCGACGATATAAAGCAGGAAGATCGCGAGGATCGGACTGAGATCGAGCGGGCCGAGCGGGGGAATGAAGCGCCGGAACAGGTTCAGGTAGGGGTCGGTGACCTCGTGGACGAAGTCGACGACGGCGCGAAGGGTCGGGTTGTAGGGCATCCGCGGAATGAACGAGAGCACGATCCTGGTGAAGATCACGATCAGGTAGACGAGGAAGAGCGCCGCGACGTAGTCGGCGATCTCATCGCGGCCGATCGCCGCGATCACCGAGCTCAACGAACCCTCGCCAGCGAAGCCTCGGCGGCGGCATCGAACGCAGCCCGCAGAGCGCCGCGCTCGAGTGCCTCGAGCCCTGCCTCGGTCGCTCCTCCGGGAGGAGCGACCGCGCGCCGGATCGCCGCCGGGTCGCGCTTACCGAGCAGCTCGCCGGTGCCGGCGAAGGTCTCGGCGACGAAGCGCGCGGCAAGCTCGGGCGAGAGCCCCTCGCGAACACCGGCATCGGTCAGCACCTCGGCGACGAGCGCGACGTAGGCGGGCGAGCACGCCATGATCGCCATCGCCGCCTCCATCTGCGCCTCGTCGAGCTCGATCGCGAGACCGAGCAGCTCGAGCAGGTCGACGATCGCCCGCTCAACCTCGTCGGGCACATCTGCGCCACGGACGTAACAGAGAACGCCGCGCCGGACCTCGACCGGCTGGTTCGGCATCACCCGGACGACGGGTACCCCGGGGAAGGCGCCCTCGATCCGCTCGAGCGGCGTCCCGGCAAGCATCGAGAGCAGCGCCCTCGGGCCAGCCGCGGCGAGCTCGTCGGCGACGGCGTCGAGCGCCGCCGGCTTGACGCCGAGGACGACGAGGTCGGCCTGCCCAGCGAGCTCGGAGAGGTCGTCGGCGACCGTCCCGCCGAGCGCCTCGGCAAGTGCCGAGGCACGCTCACGTTCGAGGTCGCAAAAGACCATCGTCTCGGGACCACCGTCCGCTCCAGCCCATCCCCGGGCCATCGCGGCGGCCATGTTGCCGGCGCCGGCGAAGCCAACCTTCATCGCCCTCAAGACTATGGGCCGAGCTTTGCGAGCAACTCGTCGAAGCGCCGGCGCTGCTCGCGCAGGAGCTCGTCGGCCTCCTGCTTGAGCGCCTCGATGTTCTCCGGCCGGGTGTCGTCCATGTCGTCGCGGGCGCGGTCGAGGCTGGTCTGGAAACGGTAGTAGCGATCAGAACCGAGGATCTGCTCGAGGTGGTGATCGGTCGCGTCCGAAACGCCGTCGAAGACGACGTCGATGATCGGCTTCGCCCACTCGGCGAGACCCCAGTTCTTGGCCTGCTCGTAGGGAAGCGGCCGAGTCAGCTCACCGGTTCCGAGCGAGAGCACGAGCACTTCCTCGTCGTCTCCCTTCAGCGCCTCCGCGTAGGCGCACATCGCCGGGTTGTTGGCGAAGACACCGCCGTCGACCAGGCTCAGGTCGGGACGGCCGCCCAAGCGCTCGAGCCGCACGGGCTCGAAGTAGGTCGGTGCCGCGCTCGTCGCCCGCGCGGCGTCGCGGATCGCGAAGTCGTCGCGATCGTCGGCGCGCGCCTTCGCGCGCTTGAAGAAGTAGGTCGTTCGCTGCTCGATCTCATAGGCGGTGACGAGGACCTCGGTAAGCGCCTCCGAGAGCTTCGCCTCGCCGAGATAGGTGCGAAAAGCCTCGGCCATTCCCTCGGGCGGGTACTTCTCGTCGAGCAGCCCGTCGGCGGAGCGGATCCGATCCCAGACCGAGCGCGAAAAGATGTGCTCGCCCTCGCGCTCATAGAGGGCGATCATCTCCTCCGCGCTCCAGGCCGGACGGCCGTCTTCGCCGGCCATCGAGAGCGCCAGCGCGAGGATCCCGCCGGTCGAGGTGCCGGCAATCAGGTCGAACGAGTCGGCAACCGGGCGGCCGCTGCGACGCTCGACCTCGGCGAGCACGATCGCCGGGATGATCCCGCGGATCCCACCCCCGTCGATCGAAAGGACCCGGATCAGAACGGCACCGCCCGCCTAGGACTGGTTGAAAAAGCCCTTTTCGACGAGGCGTGCGCGCTCCTCGGCCGAGACCTCGACGTTTCGCGGAGTCAGCAGGAAGGTCTTGTCGGCGATCTTCTGCATGCCGCCGTCGAGCGCGTAGGTGAGGCCGGAGGCGAAGTCGATCAGCCGCTTCGAGAGCTCGGGATCGGTCGACTGCAGGTTGAGGATCGTCGGCACGCCGCGCTTGAACTGGTCGGCAACCTCCTGCGCGTCGTTGAAGCTCGACGGGGCGACGAGGTGGACCTGGACGTCGGCGCCACCCGAGCCGCCGCCGTTGCCGCCGTTCTCGACCGGGCGCAGGGTCCGGGTCGAGGTGGCCGGCTCGTCGTCGGCGAAGATGTCGTCGATCTCGTCGCGGCGCTGGCGCCTGGACTCGAGCCGGCGCACGTTCGAGCGGTTGCGGCGCGACTCGCGTGACTCCCGCTGCGGCTGCTCGAAGAGGTCCTCGCCCGAGGACGTCTCCGGCTCGTAGTACTCCTCGTCGTCGTAGCCGTGGTCCTCGGCGAGGCCGAAGTAGACGAGCGAACGGTGCCAGGTGTCGCGGAAAGCCATAGTGAGCGCCTTTTCGTTGCAGGCCGGGGTGGTTCCTCCCTGATTATGGCGCCTCCGACCGCTCTTGCAGGCGATCTCTCAGCGAAATCTAGGCGTAGAGGGCCGTGCCGAGGCGGATGATCGTCGCCCCCTCCTCGACCGCGACGGCCCAATCCTGGCTCGTTCCCATCGATAGGCGCTCGAGCCCGTGCCCACCGGCTAGCTCCGCGAGCCGGGCGAAATGCGGTCGCGACGCCTCGGGGTCCAGACTGAACGGGGGCATCGTCATCAAGCCGCCGACCCGGGCGGGACAGCGCTCGATGAACTCGCCGAGCTCGGCGGGCGCGACCCCGCCCTTCCCCTCCTCGCCGGCGACGTTGACCTCGACCAGGACCTCGATCCCACCCTCTGCATGGGTCTCGAGCCGGGCAAGCGCCGAGTCGGAGTCGATCGAATGGATCAGCCGGACCAGCGGCAGGATCCGCTTCACCTTGCGGCTCTGGACGGCGCCGATGAAATCCCAGGTGAACTGCTCGCTCCAGCGCTCGTGCTTGGCCTCGAGCTCCTGTAAGCGGTTCTCACCGACGATCTCGATGCCGGCCTCGGCCAGCGCCCCCATCTCCTCGAGCGGGACGTACTTGGTCGCGGCGAGGATCTCGACTCTCTCTCCGGCGTGTTCGCGGACGCGCTCGAGATTGGCGCAAATCTTCACCGGGTCGAGGCCGTGGATCAGGCCGGCCATACGAGCCCCCCCTGGCGGCCGGTCCTCGGGCCGTCGCGCCGATGGGAGAAGAAGAGCTCCGCCTCGCAGCTCGTGCAGTACCCGGCGACATCGACCTCGCCGACGTCGGCGCGCTCGAGCAGCCGCCTGGCGACCTCGGCGAGGTCGAGCCGGTGGCCGTCGGCGACGCCCTCGCCGAGTGGTAGGAAGCGCGAGAGGACCTCGTCGCCGACGTCGTAACGA
>JBPCRS010000094.1:0-8314 GCA_050996575.1 Solirubrobacterales bacterium | reverse complement strand
TCGAAAAACCACTCTGGGTTCCCCTTCCATCCGCATGCCTCCCTCCGGGAGCTCGTACACGAGCCGCGACCGCGTCTGTCCCCCGGTGGCCCGCCGTTCCTCGAGCCGGCGAAAGGTCGCCTCCGGGAGGCGGAGCGAGATGCTGTGAGACATGTATGAACTGTATTACATCGGCGCTCTCGCTCCAACGCTGGGATGATCCCGGCCATGAACGCTTCCTCGGTCGCTGAGCCGGCGATGCTCGAGCTAGACCTGATCGTCCACCGCGGGCAGAACGCGTTCTTCCGCGAGCTCGCGCTGGCGCTTCGCGACGAGCTCGTCGCCCTCGGCGTCGGCGCGCGGGTGACCGAATCGGTGCGCGAGCCGCGCCCTGGCCTCGCCTACGCGCTGCTGCCGCCGCACGAGTACGCCTGGCTCACCTGGGGCCTATTGCCCCGGCGCGTCCTTCGGCGCACGGTCTTTATCTGCGCCGAGCAGCCGGGCACGCATTGGTTCAAGGCCGACGTCGCGATAGCCCGGCTCGGCGGCGCCGTGCTCGACATCAACCGCGCCGCGGTGCGCGAGTTCCGCGACCGCGGCATCCCGGCCGAGCACCTGCCGATCGGGTGGACGCCGCGCTGGGAGACGCCCTCGGAGGAACGCGACGTCGACATCACCTTCCTCGGCTCGCTCACCGACCGCCGCGAGCGCCTGCTTGCGGGCTACGCGCCGACGCTCGCCGAGCACCGCGCCCAGCTCGTCATCTCCGACAACCGGCGCCCGAACACCGCGACGAGTGGTTCGTTCATCGCCGGCGAGGACAAGCGCCGGCTGCTCGCCCGCTCGAAGGTGCTGCTCAACGTGCACCAGGACCAGCGCTCGTATTTCGAGTGGTTGCGGGTGGTCGAGGCGATACATTGCGGCGCCGTTGTGGTCAGCGAGCCGTCCTCAGACCATGCGCCGCTCGTCGAGGGCGAGCATTTCGTCGCCGGTCCGGCCGAGGAGCTGGACGGGCTCGCGGCGTCGATCGCCTCCGACGACGACCGCCGCGCCGAGATCAGCGGCGCCGCCCGCGAGCTGATCCGCTCCGAACAGCCGCTGTCGGCCTCGGCCGAGCGGCTCGCCGCGCTCGCCGAGCGGGTCTCGACCGACCCTCCCCCGCCCCCGGTCTTCCCCGGCCTGCGCGCCCGCGCCGCGGTCCTGCGACCCCGCCGCGTCCTTCGCCGCGGCCTGCTGCCGGTCGCGCTGCGGATCTCGCCGGAGCGCTACCGCCTGCGCGCCGAGCTCAAAGAGGCGCGGCTCGAACAGATCGAGCTGCGCCGCCGGATCGGCATGCTCGAGGAGACCGTCCGCCGCGGCGTGCCGCCGCCCGAGGTCGAGCCCGTGCACGAGACCCCGGCCCGCAAGCGCGGTGACGCCCCGGCCGTCTCGGTGATCACCGCGGTCTACAACCACGCCGAGCACGTCGCCGTCGCGCTCGAGACGGTCGAGCGCGGCCGCTTTCGCGACTTCGAGCTGATCGTCGTCGACGACGGCTCCGACGACGGCTCGGGCGAGGTCGTCCGAGAGTGGATGAGCGCCCACACCGAGACCCAGGGCCTGCTCCTGCGCCACCCCGCGAACCGCGGCCTGCCGACGACCCGGAACAGCGCGATCGAGCACGCCCGCGGCCGCTACGTGCTGATGCTCGACGCCGACAACGAGCTCTTCCCGAACTGCCTCGACCGCCTGGTCGAGGCACTCGAGGCCGACCCCGAGGCCGCGTTTGCCTACGGGATCCTGCAGAAGTTCGACGAGACCGGCCCGAAGGGGCTGCTCGGCGTCCCCGGCTGGGATCCGCGGCGGCTGCGCGTGACCAACTACATCGACGCGCTCGCGCTCGTCCGCCGCGAGGCGCTCGAGGAGGCGGGAGGGTTCGACACCGACGTCCGCCTCTACGGCTGGGAGGACTACGACCTCTGGTGCGGGATCGCCGAGCGCGGCGGCTACCCGGCCCACGTCAAGGAGATCGTCGCCCGCTACCGCGCCGACGAGGGCTCGATGATCTCGCTCACCAACCTCGACCGCGAAGGGCCGCGCTCGGTGCTCGCAGAGCGCTACCCGAAGCTCTTCGCCGGCAAGCTCGACAGGTCGCGGTGATGGACCCGGCGGCGCTCGAGCGCCGCGTCGAACAGCTCGAGCGCGCGAACGAGGAGCTTCGCCGCGCCAACCTCGAGTTTGCCCGCGAGCGGATCTCGCGCTCGGACTCGGGCGGCGCCTCGGCGATCCACCGAGCGACCTCAGCCGAGCGCGACCTGCTGCGCTCGCAAGGCTGGGACGAGTGGCCGAAGCCGCTGCGCTTCCTCGTCGGCATCGCGATCAAGCTGCGCCGGCTCAAGGCGCGGATCCGCGAATAGACGCTGCGGAATGAGGCAGATCCTCAGAGTGATATCGATTGCGATGATCACTGCAAGCGTCGTCGTGCTCGCTGATGTTGCGATGACCCTCGCTTGGAAGGAGCCGATTTCCTCTCTCTACGCGACCCTGGCCCAGGACGATGCCGAGCGCCAAGTGGCTGAGCTCGAGGGCTCCTTCCCCCATGCCGAAGGTCGCGACGAGGCCGAAGTTCGACGCAGAGCCCGGAAGCTCGCGTACCGATTCGAGGACGAGATCACGACCGGCAACGGGATCGGATTGATAACGATCCCCAGCATCGATGCCCGCTACGCCCTTGTTCAAGGAACCGATCTCGAGAGCCTCAAACGCGGTCCGGGCCATTACCCGCGGACAGCCCTCCCGGGGCAGGGCGACACGGTCGGCGTGGCGGCGCACCGCACGACGTACTTGGCCCCCTTCCGAAACATCGACGAGCTGGAGGAAGGCGACGAGATCGAGGTGCAGATGCCATACGCAACGTTCACCTATGCCGTCGACCACCACCGGATCGTCACTCCCGAGACGCTCGGCGTCGTTAGATCCACGAAAAGCGAGCGCCTCGTCTTGACGGCTTGTCATCCCCTTCACAGCGCGGCGCAGCGATACGTCGTGTTCGGCGACCTCAAGTCGGTCGTGCCCACCTAGCTCAGACTCCGGCGGCGCCTCGGCGCTCCACCGGGCGACCGCCGCCGAGCGCGACCTGCTGCGCTCGCAGGGCTGGGACGAATGGCCGAAGCCACTTCGCTTCCTCGTCGGCATCGCGATCAAGCTGCGCCGGCTCAAGGCGCGGGTGCGCGGCTCGGGCTCCTGAAGGTCACTCGTTGCATCAATGCATCACGACGCTAAGATGCACCCATGGCCAAGGTTCGCACCACTCTCACAATTGACGAGAACGTTCTTAGGTCGGTCAAGCGCGAGGCGGCCCGCAGCGGGCGTCGTGACAGTGACGTAATCGAGGAATCGGTCAAGAAGAATCTTGGCCTCGGCGTAATTGAGGAGATTTGGGAGCGGAGCGACCTCTCCGCGGACGACGCAATGGAACTCGCGCTCGAAGCGCAGCGCTGGGCCCGACGCAATCCGCGCTGAGCGTGCGTGCGATCTTCGATCCAAACGTCCTGATTTCGGCAATCCTCTCGCCGAACGGGACCCCAGCGACGCTGCTTCGTTCCGTCGAGAACGGTGACTTCGAACTCGTCGTTACTCCCGCGCTTCTCGCCGAACTGGAGCGCGCGCTCGAGTATCCGAAGCTCGAGACCCGGATTGATCCGGCGCGACTTTCCGCTTCCCTTTCCGTGATCAGGCGCGTCGGCAAGATGGTCGCCGATCCTGCCTCCGGGTCGAGCATCTCCTCACCGGACCCGAAGGACGCCTACCTGCTTTCGCTTGCAGAAACGGAGCGCATCGCGCTCGTGACGGGCGACAAAGCGCTCCAGGCTTTGGCCGGCAAGATTCCGGTCTTCTCCCCCGCTAGCTTCCTTGAGCTACTGGAAGCGGGGCGTTCCTAGCCGCTGCTGCAGGTGCCCCAGGCCACATAGTCGGACCAGTCCGCAGCAAGAGTCAGGCGCCGCAGCATCGCTTGTACTTACGGTTTGAGCCACACCAGCAGGACTCGTTTCGGCCCGGCGGCCATGGCAGCGAGCCGCCGGACCTCGACAGCGCAGCGGAGTACCGCGCGCGAGCCTCACCGCTGTCGGGATCCAGACCTTCCCCGGCAGCGAACTCGGCGAGCTTCTCAACCTCGAGGGGCGAAATAACCGGGTGGCGTCCGCTTGCGCTGGCGACGGCGCGAAGGCGATCCTCGATTCCTCGGCAGTACTCATCGGGATCCGCGAGTTCATCGGCGAGATCGGGCGAGAGACGAACCGCCGCCGCGTGCTGATGCCGGGGGAACCAGGAGAGCGCGTATCGCACCTCCTCGGGCGGTCCCACCGACATGCGGGACCGGGGCGCGAGGCGGTCGTCCTCGTCGGGGGAGAGACCGGCCTCCTCTCGCGCGGCCTTACGTTCGATCAGTGCGTCTGCGATGCCGAACGGCTCGCCGGCACGCCGCGCTAGTTCGAGCGCTTGATCGAAGGCCTCGAGGGCTGAAGCTCGCAGCCCGGCATCGAGACGCGCGTTGCCCATGGTCACCAGCAGGTGCGAGTCCTCCGGCCACTCCGCGCGCATCGCCGAGAACTCCTCCTCCCCCTCCTCGACCCAACCGCCTTTAAGCAGGTACCAGCCAAGCATTCTGCGGGCCAAGTCGGGCATCTCGCAGCCCCAATCGAGTGCTTTTCGCTGGGCGCGAACCGCGACCTCATAGTCTCCCTCCTCGCTCGCCTCGGTAGCAAGCTCGTCGTAGAGGTCGCCAAGAAATTCGGGCGCCTGGCCGGGAGCCACGACGAGCCGGTCGAGGGCGGACTCGGCCTCGGCCGTCGTCTCGGCCTCCTGATAGCCATCGAGCGGATCCATGACGCGACGCTACTAACGTCCCGCGCTCCGTGACTAGCGCCGGCGCCGCAGCAGTGCCCTGAGCGGCGCGCTCACGCGATAGGGCAACGAGGACTCGATCCGGGCCAGCCGGCCCTCGAGCTCGGTGAGGCGGTCCCAGAGGCGGCCGTTGGCGGCCTCGAGCTCGAGCATGTAGGCGCGGTTCACCGGGGCGGCGTTGAAGAGCATCCTCGTGCTGAGCTCAGCGGCGGCGTCACCGAAGCCGACGAGCCCAATGTAGTGGCTGGCGAGCTCGGTCTCGGCGCGGCCCTCGAGCACGGGTCTCGCGCTCAGCTCGCCCTCGGCCCCCCCTTCGCCTTCGGCGCGGATCAGCGATCCCTCGGCGAGGAACTGGCAGAGCAGGGTGACGTCGTCGCCGAGGCCGCGCAGCGTGGCGACCGCTCGCTCGTGGTCGAAGTCGGTCTCGTGGAAGGGGTCGTCCTGCTCGCCGAGCACGCGGCTGTTCGGGATCGAGACTGCGAGCCGCACCCCGGCGCCGGCCTGGCGGCGAAGCGCGGCGACGGCGCGGTCGAGGTCAGGCAGGTGCTCGAGCCCCTCGAACATGACGATCGCGTCGACGCTCCCGGCGAGGTCGCGCTCCAGGTAGGCGAGCGCGTCGGCGAGCTCGAACTCGACGTCGCCGGCGGCGCCCGCGCCCGAACGGGCCTCGGCGATCGCCTCCTCGGAGGTGTCGATCCCGACCGTGTCGGCGCCCGACTCGCTCAGCAGGCGCGTGCCGTATCCGGTGCCGCAGCAGACGTCGGCGACCCGCAGCCCGTCGCAGAGGCGCGCGGCGAGCTCGTAGCGGTGCAGGTGCTCGGACGCGATCAGGCTCGGGGCGCGGACGTCGTCGAGGCCGAGCCGCTCGAGGTGGCCCTCGTTCTCACCTACGCCGTCCACCGCACGCTCCGTTCGCGCTCGCGGGCGTGCATCTCGTTGGCGTGGCGATGCTGCTCGGGGACGCCGACGGTGCGCGCCATCGAGCGGCGGCGGATCCGGTAGCGGTAGAGCGGCTCCGGGACCACCTGCCCGTAGAGACCGGCGGCGGCGAGCTCGCGGAAAAAGTCCCAGTCCTCGTAGCTCGCCAGCTCGGGGTCGAAGCGGAAGCCCTGGTCGAGCACCCGCCGCGGGATCAGCGCGACGCAGCCGCCGGCGACGTTCTGCTCGGCGAGCATCGCGCTGGCGTTCCCGAGCGGGTGGTAGCCGTCGCCGCCGGGCCAGGGACTGCCGTCGTCCTCGACGAAGCGCGACCAGCTCGTCACGTAGGCGAGCTTCGGGTCGGCCTCGGCCGCGGCGACGAAGCGCGCGACGAGCTCGGGCTCGGCGATGTCGTCGGCGTCGAACGGCAGCACGTAATCGCCGCTCGCCTGCGAGATCCCGAAGTTGCGGGCGGCCGACAGCCCCGAGTTCGCCTGGGTGAAGAGCTTGACCTCGGGATGGCGCTCGGCGAGCTCGTAGAGGACGGAGTCCTCGGGTCGAAGCGAGCCGTCGTTCACGAGCACGATCTCGATCGGCTCGTGGGTCTGGGCCAGGATCGAGTCGACCGCCTCCTCGACGTAGGCGTCGAGCTCGTAGTAGGTCATGACCACGCTGACCAAGGGACGGGCGCTCAGCTGCGGGGTCGCGCCCCCCGAGCCGTTGGCCAGCTCCAGATAAGAGTCGACGATCGGCCCGGCCTCGGTGAGCTCCTCAAAGACCTCGCGCGGGCCGTCAGGGCCCAGTCCGTCGAGCTCGCCGTCGAGGACGCTGGTGAGGCCTTCGGCGAGCGCCTCGACGCCGGTGCCGTCGGTTAGCAGCCCGGAGCGGCCCGGCACGACCATCTCGGCGAGCCCGCCGGTCGGCGTGCCGAGCACCGGGCGTCCGCGCTGGAAGGCCTCGAGGCAGACGTTCGGCCAGCACTCCCAGAGCGAGGGAACGACGACGACGTCGTGCTCGTCGACGAGCTCGAGCACGCGCTCGCGCGCGACCCGCTCGTGGAAGCGGATCCGCTGGTCGTCGGCGGCGAGCAGCTCGAGCTGGGCGCGGACCGAGACGCCGAGCGGGCCGGTGCCGGTATCGCCGCCGAGCACGGTCAGCGTCCAGTCGTCGCGCTCGAGCCGGCCGAGCGCGCGGAGCAAGTTGGCAACGCCCTTGCGGCGCTCGAGCCGGCCCATGTAGAGCAGGCGCATCGGCTCGCCGGCGGCGCGCTCGCGGGGGTCGGTCGGCGCCGAGTCACCGTCGCGGCTGACGACGTGCGGAATCTGGACCGCGGGCGCGATCGCCTCGGCGCCGTAGAAGCGGCGATAGGTCTCGAGCACATCGCCGCCCGGCCAGATGATCCGGTCGGCCTCGCGCAGTGACAAGCGCTCGAGCTCGAACATCGACCGCACCGCCGGATCGTCGTCGAGGTGACCGTCGAGGGTGAGCACCATCTCCGAGCTCGAATTGAGCCGGACCGCGACGAGCGTGTCGCGAAGCATCGGATCGCCGCTTCGCCGGGCCTGCAGGGTGACCGCGCCCTCACCGTGGTAGTCGGCGAACTCGATCAGGTCGGGGCCGCGCTCGCCGTAGGCGCCCCGGAGCGCATCGAGCACGGTGGCGCTCCAACGGTGGAAGTAGCCGTAGAAGGTGCCCTGGTCGTCGTAATCGAAGTCGGGGGCGAAGTGGAAGGTGATCCGCTCGTCTAGGCGCGGGTCGCCCGCAGCGCGGAGCGCGCGGTACTCGGCCTCGTGACGGTCGGTCGTGAACACCTCGACCTCGGCGACGCCCGCGAGCGCCTGCGCCGTCCAGTTGACGTAGTTGCCCATCCCACCGCCGCCGAACGGATAGAGCTCGCGGGAAACGACGCCGATGCGGGCCTTCTCTTTCGCCATGGTTCTGACGTTATTCGGTGGACGGGTGACGCCTATGCTTCGCCCGCATGAGCGGCAACGGCGCGGCGGCGCAGACCGCGATCGAAGTGCGAGGTCTCTCGAAGAGCTTCCGCTTCCCCTCGCATCGCAAGGACACCCTGAAGGAGCGTGCTCTGAAGCCGCTCTCGCGGCCGGAGCTCCGCGAGCTGCACGCTCTTCGCGACATCTCCTTCGACGTCGGCCGCGGCGAGTTCTTCGGCGTCGTCGGGCGCAACGGCTCGGGCAAGTCGACGCTGCTCAAGCTGCTCGCCTCGATCTACCGCGCCGACCGCGGCGACATCCGCGTCGCCGGCGACATCGCGCCATTCATCGAGCTCGCCGTCGGCTTCAACCTCGAGTTCACCGCATATGAGAACTCGCTGCTCAACGGGGTGATGATGGGGCTGACCCGGAAGGAGGCCGAGCACCGCTTCGACTCGGTGATCGATTTCGCCGAGCTCGAGCAGTACGGCGACCTGAAGCGGAAGAACTACTCGTCGGGAATGCTCACCCGGCTCGCCTTCTCGCTGATGGTCCAGGTCGATGCCGACGTGATGCTGATCGACGAGGTCCTCGCCGTC
>JBPCRS010000046.1:0-11803 GCA_050996575.1 Solirubrobacterales bacterium | reverse complement strand
TGGGTGGGGGGTGCTCTGGTGTGGGCAGGCAGAGGACGTTGGCGGCATTTTGGTTCGGGGGGCGAATAGGCGCGAAGGCGCTGGCGCCTTCGCCGGCCGCCGCCTCGACGAATGTGTCGAGAGCATCGGAGCCGAGCAGCGGGTTGGCGGTGAACGCGTCGGCGCCGAGGCCCCGGACCTCGCCCCACGGCGTCGGCGTCGAGCCGACCAGCGCCTGACCGTAGGCCGCGGCGCTGATCGGCACATCGCCGCGCTTGCCATCGGCGACGACGAGCAGCCCGGCCGAGTGCGCCGCCTCAACGGTCTCGGCGAGCGCCCGCCAGCCGGGGGCGCCGAGACGCTCGAAGCAGGCGAACTGGGGTTTGACGGCGACGCACGCCGGCCCCGCCCGATCGATCAGCGATCGGCACCAGCCGCCGACGGCGACGGCGGCGCTGGCGGCAGGGTCGGCGCTCGCGACCGCGTCAGTGGAGCCCCAGAACTTGGCCGGGTTGGGATCGAGGCCGAGGCAGACCTGACTGCCGCGCGCCCTGACGGCGGCGGCGAGCCGGTCCGCGAAGCTGCTTATCTCGGCGGTTACGAGCCCTTGACGGCGGCCTTCAAGCCGGCGCCGGCGGAGAACTTCGGCACCTTGCCGCCCGGGATCGTGATCCTCTCGCCGGTCCGCGGGTTGACGCCTTGGCGCTGGCCCCGCTCGGCGACGTGGAACTTGCCGAAGCCGGTGAAGTTCACCGGGTCGCCGGCCTGCAGCGAACTGGTGATCCCATCGAGGACGGCCTCGACGGCGTCGGAGGCGGCCTTCTTCGAATCGATCCGCTCGTCGGCGGCGATCTTGTCGACGAATTCAGACTTGGTCATCTGTGTTTCCTTTCCTCGCGGTCAAACGGCGCCGAACATAACAGCGGCTGCCGACGCCTAACCAGGCACGAACCCAGCTATTGAGCGGAGAAACTCGCTCTATGCGGGTTCGGGCGACGAGCCGAGCAGCAACTCGACCACCTCATCGGCCTCGCGCACCGCGTAGTTCGTTCCCCGATCGTCGGGGTAGACCTGGGTCGTATTGGCGAGCAGGAGGCCGGGGACGCCGGTCTCGTACGGCGGCAGCCGGTCGCGATAGTTGGGCAGGACGACGGGTTGGGCAGCGGGCTCGCGGAAGAGCCAGCTCTGCTTGATCCAGGAGCGCTCATAGGCGGGGTTGGCACTCTTCAGCCCGGGCTCGTAGAAGTCGAGCAGCGAGTCCATGTCGAACTCAAGCAGCGGGTGATCGCGGGGCAGGTAGTTGGCGACGTAGAGGAAGCGCCGGCCGCCGTAGCGCTCGGGGGGAACGAGATTGGTCTGCTCGATCAGGCCGATGAACCCGGTCTCGCGGTCGGCGACGTTCGTCCAGTAGTAGGGGTGGAACTGGCGGTCGACCTCGCAGAGCAGGCAGAGCGCGGCGAAGTACTCGATCGAGCCGGCGCGCTCGAGATAAGCGTCGCCGACCTCGGCGCGCAAGCCGGGATCGAGCATCTCCTCGAAGATGTCCGTCGGCAGCGCCGCGATCACCGCGTCGTAGCGCTCGGGCTCGCCGTCGGTCTCGAACTCGCGCGGGTCGAGGCCGCGGCGAAACGAGTCGGGCTTGCCGGGATAAACGAGGAAGCTGCCGTTCTCGCGCGCGATCCGCGCCGCCGGGCGGTCGATCAGGACTCGGCCGCCCTGCTCGGCGATCAGATCGCGCAGGCGGACGAACAGCGACTCGAAGCTGCCCTCGGGATAGACGAGGATCTCCCCCTTCGCCTCCTCGCCCGATACCTGGCGGCGATTCCTCAACTTCGCCCACAGCCACGACATCGAGATCTCGTCGGCCTGGTCGCGGAACTTGCCCCAGAGGAGCGGCTCCCAGATCTTCTCCCAGGCCTGCGGTCCCATCGCTCGGACGACCCACTGCTTGATCGTCTGCGACTCGAACGGCTCGACCGAGTTCGCGCGCTTCTGAAGCCAGACGACCGCGAGCCCCATCCGCAGCCGGGCGAGCGGCGACATCGGGCTGTAGCGGATCAAATCGAGCGGCCCGGTGAACGGGTGCAGCTCGCCCTCGGCGAGCATCGCCACCGACGAAGGCCAGCGCTCGAGCTCGACGCCGATCTCGGCGGCGAGGTCGTGGATCTCCTGATCCGAGGTGAACAGATGGTGGTAGTAGCGCTCGACGAGGACGCCGTCGCCGACGTCGATCGTCGCTGCCTGGCCGCCGAGGCCGGGCCAGCGCTCGTAGACGTCGGCCTCGTGGCCGAGCTTGGTCAGCCGGTGCCCGGCGGCGAGGCCGGCCATCCCGGCGCCGAGGACGGCTACTCTCACCGGCTTATTCGTGCAGGAGCCACAGGCGACGCGGGACAGTAACAGCGAGTCCACTGCCTCTCCGGCGGCGGAAGCGACGTGCGCGGCCTGCGGCTCGGCCTCGCTTGCCCTGCATATGCGGGTGCGTGGCGAAAGCGGCGAGGACGGGATGATCCCGACGACGAAGCAGTTCGGCACCGCGCTCGGCGACATCCTCCGCTGCTTCATCTGCGGGCATATGCAGCTCGACCGCTTCCCGAGCGACGCCGAACTCGCGAGCGCCTACGCCGAGGCTGCCTCCGAGGACTACGTCGAGGAGGAGGCCGGACAGCGCGAGAGTTTCCGCGGCGTGCTCGAGCGGATCGAGCGTTTCACCCCCCGCGGGGCCCTGCTCGACGTCGGCTGCTGGGTCGGCTTCCTGCTCGCCGAGGCGCGCGATCGCGGCTGGCGCGAGTCGATCGGGATCGAACCGAGCCTTTTCGCCTCTGATCACGCCCGCGCGACGCTCGGCCTCGACGTGCGTACCGAGGACCTGTTCGAGGCAGACCTGCCGAGGCGACACTTCGACGCGGTCGTGCTTGGCGACGTCCTCGAGCACCTGACCAGGGCCGGCGAGGCGCTCGAGCGGGTTGCCGACTTGCTCGCTCCCGGCGGCGTGATCGCGCTCGAGCTGCCCGACGCGGGCAGCCGCGTCGCCCGCCTGCTCGGAGCGCGCTGGTGGTCCGTGATCCCGACCCATGTCCACTACTTCACCCGCTCGAGCGCGGCGACGATGTTGATGGGCCACGGTTTCCGGCCGCTGTACGTGGCCACCGACCCGAAAGCGTTCACGGTCCGCTACTACCTCGACAAGATCGGCGGCTACTCGCCCGCGCTCTCCGGCGCACTCGTTGCCGGGGCCGAGGGCGCCGGGGTCGACGGGCGGATGTGGACTCCCGACTTCCGCGACCGCATGCTGATCATCGCCCGAGCACCGTCCTAGATTTGACGCCGATGGAAGCCGCCCGAAGCCAGCAATCGATTCCGCCCGACGTCTACGACCGCGACTACTTCCTCTCCGAGATCTGCGAGGGCTGGGAGGAGTTCCAAGACGACGGCGGCGTATCCCACAACAAGGCGAAGCAGGTGCGCGCGCTCGGGCCGCAGCCGGGGATGCGCATCCTCGACGCAGGCTGTGGACGCGGCGAGGTGATGCTGGCCTGCGCACGCGCCGGCGCGGAGGTCGCCGGGATCGACTATTCCGCGGCCGCCGTCGAGATCACACGCGAGACGCTCGCCGAGTACCCCGAGGCCGAGCTACGGGTTGGCGACGTCACGGCGCTGCCCTGGCCCGATGCGAGCTTCGACCGGGTCCAGTTCTCGGATGTGATCGAACACCTCGACCCGCCGCAGACCGTTCCCGCGCTGGCCGAGTTCCGCCGCGTGCTCAAGCCGGGCGGCTTCCTCTTGGTCCACACCGCCCCCAACCGGCTCTTCATGGACGTCGGCTGGCCGCTCTCGAAGCCCGTCCTGCGGCTGCTGGGCCACGGCGACGTCGTCGACCGCGTCGAGAACTGGTTCGGCATTGCCGAGGAGTACCACGTCAACGAGCAGGGGGTCCACTCGCTGCGCAGGGCGCTGCGCGAGGCCGGCTTCGAGCGGCCGAGCGTCTGGATCGACCCCGATGTGATGCGCTCGGGCCAGTACCACCTGATCGGCGACATGCAGGGCCCGCTGATCGGTCTCGCCGGCAAGCTCGCCCGCCTACGTCCCATCCGCCTGTTCCTCGGCAACGACGTTTTCTCGATCGCTCGCCGCGGCTGAGTGCGAGGCCGCTCCGTCGCGGGGCGGGGCGCCGAGCAGGGTCAGCCGCTCTGAGCGAGCGACGGTCTCCCACCCGGCCGCGCGCGCCCAGCGCTCCTCGCGCAGGCTCTGCTGGCGAGGTATGCCATGGCCGACGAAGAGCAGGTCGAACCGGCCCTTGCGCAGTGCGGCGATGAAGCTGCGCCTGCTCGTATAACGATGGATGAAGCCGTCGCCATGGGTCCCGACATATTCCACCTCGTTCTCGAAGCGATTGCCGAACGCCGGCAGCACCGGCGAGATGCCGTTGTCCCAGAGTCCGGAGAGACCGACTCGCTTCCCTCCTCCAGCCTCGCGCAGGACGTAGTCGATCGTCGAATCCTGGGAGACGTAGCGGACACCGTTGAAGCGCTTTTGCATCTCGTAGCCGCCGACGAGCGCCAGACCGAGCCCGAGGACGACAACGATGCCGATCGCAGCCCGGCGGGCGAGCGGTGGCTCCAGCGCCCGCCGGACCCTCGGCAGCGCAAGGCCGGTACCGACGGCAAGCGCCGCAACCAGCAGCGCCGCGAGCCAATCGTTGGCGCCGATCGAGGCGGCGCTAAGGCTGGAGTCAGATACCTGCAGGACGCCATCGCCGACCGCGAGCAACGCCAGCCCCGCAAGCGCCGTCGAGCCGTGACGAAATCGCGACGCGGTCCAGGCGCAGAGCACCGCGACGAGGAGCAGCGCCGGGATCGCGTAGCGAGAATCCGAGCCGGCGAGAAACGGGTCTCCGGGCGGGCCGCCGGCCGTGTATGGCGTGACGAAGTAGACGGCCAGAAGGACGAGCGCAAGCCCAAAACCGGCGAGCGCGAGCGGTCTGCCGGGGGCCTGCCGGTGACGACGCGTGAAGAGGGCCCAGGCGGTGGCGAGGAGCCCGCCGGCGAGGACAAGGCCGGCGAAGGCGAGCACGTCGCGGAACTGGGGCAGAATCGAGCCGGTCCAGACGCCGGGGTCGCCGAGATAGTCGGCGAGCGTGAACCCGCCGGCCTCGCGGACCAGGTCTCGAGGAGCGTCGAAGATCTCGATCCCGAGCGGCGCCACTCGGACCGGAAAGACCGGGTTTCCGGACTCGAGCCAGTTGCGGAGCATCCAGATCCCGCCGGCGAGCGCGACGAGACAGGTGAGCGCGAAGCCATGACGCAGGACCATCCGCAGGCCGCCACCCCCGTAGAGCGAGACCGCTGCCCAGCCGAGGACGACGACGGCGACGGCGGAGACGCCGTACCACTTGGCGCCGAAGGCGAGGCCGAGCGAAAGCCCGGCGAGGACAAGCTCCGATGTCGCGCCCGAGCGCCCGTGGCGGATCAGGAAGAGGAGGCCGGTGGCGAAGCCGAAGAGCATCACCGCGTCGGGAAAGCCGGCAATCAATGCGGGAACGATCACCGCCGGCATCGAGCAGATCCGCGTCGCCGGGGCGATCGCCGCGGCGCGGGTCGCGCGCAGCTCGAGCGCGAGCGCATAGGTCGCGACCCCGGTCAGGAGATAGGACGGATAGATCGCAAAATGGGAGAGGAAGTCGTTCGAGAACGGAAGCGCCGCGCTGAGCGCGAGCACGTCTCCATTTGCCGGATAGTGGCCGGGGGCGACATCGGGCAGGAAGGCATCAATTTGCCAGATCGACCCCGACTGGATCCAGCTGGCGATCGCGGGGACGTGGAAGTTGAGCGTGTCGACCGACAGCGGCGCGAGGAAGAGCTGATCGCGAGCTATCGCGAGGACGAAGAGCGCGAGCAACGCGACCCCGACCCCGGCCAGCGCGCCGGCCGCGGGTGTGCCGATCGAGACCCTTTCCTCCTCCGGCCCCCGGTCCCCCCCGCGCAGCGGCACCAGCGCGGCGAGGGCGACGAAGACCACGGCAGCGGCGAGAACCGTCGGGCGCGAGAGCACGCCCAGCGCCAGCGGCAGGACGTGGATCGCGAGCACCGCCAGCGTCGCGATCATGCCGTAGGCGACGAGGCGAACGGCGCCCTCGAGTTGCGCAAAGCGCCTGCTCAGCACGAGCCAAGCCCCCGCCAACGCCGCGGCGATCGTCGGCGCGAAGAAGAGAAAGCCCCCCACGTAGTCGCCCGCCGGCATCGGCTTAGACTAGTTCCCGGCTGATGCCCACCAGGGAACCGATCCGCGACCTGCGCAGGCTGGCCAAGGGGTGGCGCTGGCGGCTCGAGCACGTGCTCGGAACCCCGGTTCCGGCCGATTATGAACCCGAGCTCGCCGTGATCGTCAAGCGGGTGCGGCGCGAGACGCTGACCGGAGCCGCCCGGATCGCCGCGCTCTGCGATGCCGTCGCGTACCTCGTCGAGGCCGGCGTCGAGGGCGACTTGGTCGAGTGCGGCGTCTGGCGGGGCGGCAGCATGATGGCCGCCGCACTGACGCTGATTCGGCTCGGCGAGACCGAGCGCGATCTCTACCTGTTCGACACCTTCACTGGAATGCCCGAGCCCGGTGACGGCGACGAGCGTTCGGCCTACGACGGATACTCGATGCATCGCAAGTGGCGCCGAAAGCGGGAGGCGGGCTGGGCGGCCGTCTCCGAGCAGATCGTCCGCCGAAACCTCGAGAGCACCGGTTACCCGCCCGAGCGCATCCACCTGGTCGCCGGGATGGTCGAGCAGACCCTTCCCGCGCGGGCACCCGAGTCGCTCGCCCTGCTGCGCCTCGACACCGACTGGTACGCGTCGACCAAGCACGAGCTCGAGCAGCTCTATCCGCGGCTCTCCGCCGGCGGTGCGCTGATCGTCGACGACTACGGCCACTACGCGGGCGCCCGCCGGGCGGTCGACGAGTTCCTGGCCGAGGCCGGCGAGAGCCTCCTCCTGAGCCGGATCGACTACACGGGCCGGATCGCTATCCGGGGAACCCGCGCCGGGGCGGCGAAGGTCGCGGGCTGATGCGCGAGCCTCCCGCATTGCTCAGTGTCGTCGCCCCCGTGCTCGACGAAGAGGAGGTGCTCGAGAGCTTCTACGAGCGCGTCCGCGATGCGCTCGGAGACCAGGAATTTGAACTCGTCGTCGTCGACGACGGCTCACGCGACCGAAGCGGCGAGATCCTCGACCGGCTGGCGGAGAGCGACCGACGGGTCCGGGTAGTCCGGCTGTCGCGCAGCTTCGGCTACCAAGCGGCGGTTACGGCCGGCCTCGACCACGTCCGCGGCGACGCCGTGGTCACGATCGACGCCGACCTACAGGACCCGCCGGAGCTGATCGCGGAGCTGCTCGCGAAATGGCGCGAGGGATCGGACGTCGTTTACGCGGTGCGCCGCGAGCGAAAAGGCGAGAGCTGGGTGAAGCTGGCGACGGCGCGCTGGTTTTCGAGCCTCTTCGTCCGCCTCGCCCAGCTCGATGTGCCGCCAAACGCGGGCGACTTCCGCCTGCTCGACAGGCGCGTGGTCGATTCGCTGCGCCGGATGCCCGAGCGGGCCCGATTCCTGCGCGGGATGACGGTCTGGGTCGGCTACACGCAGAGCTCGGTCCCCTACGACCGCGATAGCCGCCAGGCCGGGCGCACCCGCTACCGCTGGCGGACCCTGTTTCGGATCTCGCTCGACGCACTCTCCTCGTTCTCGCACCTCCCTCTCCAGATCGCGACCGTGATCGGCTTCGCGATCTCCGCGCTCGCGTTCCTCGGCATCCCCTACGTGATCGTCAACCGACTGCTCGGCTTCTACGTCGAGGGCGTCTCGACGCTGCTCTTCGCGATTCTCTTCCTCGGCGGGATCCAACTGATCTTCCTCGGCATCATCGGCGAGTACATCAGCCGGATCTACGACGAGGTCAAGCAGCGCCCGCTCTACTTGGTGCGAGAGCGACGGAACGTCGCCTCGGCTCAGCCGGCCCCCGCGCCCGAGCCGGGATCGGCAATCCCACCGGAGCCGGCTCGAGCGCAGACGAACAGCGAGTTGGAGCGATCGAGGAGCCGGGCGGGCGAGTAGATCGCGAGGCGAAGTGCCTCGAAGGCGAGCCGGGTAGCCCGTGCTCGCCGACCGCCGCCGAGAGAGTCGATCGAGAGCGTCGTCTCGCGATAGTGCTCGAACGGGACCGGCAGGGTCCTCAGCAGCTCGACGCCGAGCCCGCAGCGGGCGAAAAGGGCGCGGGCGGTGGCGGGTGCGAAGTCGTAGAGGTGGACCGGCACCTCGGGGTGCTCCCAGAAGCCGGTTCGCCCGGCAATTAGGCGATGAGTTGCGCGCGGGTACCAGCCCTCGATGTTCGGGAAGGTTGCGGCGATCCGCCCGCCCTCGGCGAGCAGGCCACGGGCAAGGCGGAGCTCGCGGCGTGGATTTCGGACGTGCTTGCGCACGTCCCAGAAGGTGACGAGGTCGAAGCGATCCTCGCCGAGGCGCTCGAGCGCCTCCTCGAGCGTTCCCGTGGGGACGTCGAGGCCGCGATCGCGCGCCGCCGCCGCGGTCGTCGCTCCGACCTCGACGCCGGTCGCTCGCATCCCGGCCGCCGCGGCCTGCTCGAGGAAGGCGCCCGACGAGCTGCCAACGTCGAGCACGCGCGCGCCGGCTCGAAGGACGCCCGCGTCGCGTAGCAGCTCGAGCTTTTCTTTCGCCCGCGAGAGCGTCAGCTCGCGCAGCGGGCCGAGAAGCGCACGCGAGTACCCCTCGTCGTGGTAGTCGGCCGCGGCGAGGCTCGTATCGTCGGGCTGAGGGCTGAGCCTGACGAGGCCGCAACCCGGGCAGCAGACGAGCCCGAAGGGCCCGACGCGGTGGATCTCCTCGCCGCGCTCGAGGCTCTCGCAGATGATGCAGGCCGCGTCCGCCCCGACCATCAGAGGACGAGCACACGGTTTCGCAACGCTGCACGAGCGGTGACCGCGATCTCGGCCGCGTCGACTATCCCGCGGGCTGTGACGAACACGGCGATCCGGGCAATGCCGCGCGGGCTGAGCAACTGCCGGCGGTCGGCGTAGCGCGCGACGTGGGGCACGACCAGCGCGACGCCGAGCAGCGGACGGCGCCTCGCCACGAGGATGCCGATCAGCGCCAGCAGCACGGTCGCGTGCGACTTGCCGTGAAAGACGCCGACGTAAAGCTCGCGCCTCTGGAGCGGATGTCGAACGATCAAGAGCGGCGTCGAATCGCGCGCGACAGTCGCCCGCAGGGCCCTCGGCAGTGAGTTCGGCACAACCGCGTGGTGGACGAGTGCGCCCTGCTCGAAGACGCGATTGGCTCCGGCCTCGCGGGCACGCAGGCCGAGGTCGGCATCCTCGGCGCTGAAGCGGAAGCGCTCGTCGAAGCCGCCAAGGCGCTCGAGCAGCTCGCGCGGATAGGCGATGTTGCAGGTCTCATACCAGGCGCTCGGCCGATCGAGCTCGATCGAGCGGGAAAGCCCGAGCAGCAGGTGGGCTTCGTCGGGGTCGGGCGCGGTGCGGCCCTGGACGAAGACCTGGGGCCCGTCAGTTGCCGCCATCAGCCGCTCGAGCCAGCGGCCCTCGGGCCGGCAATCGTCGTCGGTGAAAGCGACGAGCGGTGCCTCGCTCGCCCGCCAGCCGGTGTTTCGCTGCGCTCCTGGCCCGGGCTCTCCCCGGTGCTCGAGGAAGCGGACGCGCAAACCCTCGGGGGCCGCCGCCCGCGGCCCCGGCTGCCCGGCGGGGCGGACGACGACGACTTCGAAGCGCGCCGACTCGACGCTCTGCGCTGCCAGCGCCTCGAGGCAGAACGCCAGCCGCGTCTCACGCTCACGCGTCGCGATCACGACCGCGGCCTCGGGCCTTTGCTCGGCGCCCATCACCGCCGAAATCTAGTCGTCACCCTTTAGTTTGGGCGCCGTGGCGGACGAGCGAATCGACCGGGCCCTGCGCCTTCCCTGGTACCACTCGATCGAGTTGGCGCCGGGACGGGCAACGGATGGCTTGTTCGACCTGCGGCCATACCTCGACCGCTACGGCCTGCCCGAGCGGATGGATGGGATGCGAGCGCTCGACGTCGGCACCTGGGATGGTTTCTGGGCGTTCGAGATGGAACGGTGCGGAGCGACGGTCGTCGGCACCGACGTCAACGACGAGTTCAAGCTCGACTGGCCGCCGCGGCGAGCTCGCGACAGCTTCTCCGACGAACCCAGGGGCACGGGCTTCACGCTGGCGAAGGAGATCCTCGGCTCGAGCGTCGAGCGGATCGAGCTCAACGTCTACGACGCGACGCCCGAGCGGCTCGGTAGATTCGACTTGGTCTTCTGCGGCTCGGTACTGATCCACCTGCGCGATCAGCTGCTCGCGCTCCAGCGGATCGCCGCGCTCTGCGACGGCATGTTCATCAGCGCCGAGGAGCACGACCGGCTGGCGGGGCTCGTGCCCGTGCCGCTCGTCCGCTACCGCGCCGACCACCCCGACGCTCCCGTCTTCTGGCGACCGAGCGCGCGGACGTGGCGGCGGATGATCTGGACGGCGGGCTTCGACCGAGTCGAGGAACGCGGCCGGTTCAAACTGCGCTCGGGCAAGGGCTTCTCGGTTCCCCACGTCGTCCATCACGCGACCAAGTCGTAGACCTCCTCGTAGCGCTCGACCACTCGCGACCAGTCGAACTCGCGGCCGCGGGCGATGCAGCGCTCGCGCGTTTCCTGCTGCGTGGCGAGCGCGATCGTGGTCTCGATCGCGGCTGCGAGCGCTGCCGGGTCGTCGCCGTCGAAAAGGGTTCCCAGCCGAGGATCATCGACAATCTCGGGGCACGCCCCCGAGCGCGCCGCGACGACGGGCGTGCCGGCGGCGAGCGATTCGACCAGGACGAGCCCGAACGCCTCCTCCTCGGAGGCGAGGACGGAGGCCGATGCCGAGGCGTACTCGCGGGCAATCTCCGCTGTCGTGCGAGGCTCGGACCATTCCGCCCCTGCGGGCAGTTCGAGGCGGTACGGACTCAGGTGAGGGTCCTCGGTGCGGGCGATGCGCAGACGCAGATCGTGACGGCTTTGCCGCAGTAGGGAGAAGGCCTCGAGCAGAAGCGCGCCGCGCTTTCGAGGGTCGCCGAGGCTGGCGGCGCTGAACACCGTCACCGGATCGACCTTCGATGTGCCGACGTCGAACTCGCCCGCGATGACGCCGCCGGGCAGGATCCGCGGCTTGCGTAGGAGATAGCGATGAAACGGCGCCGCCGCGGCCTCGCTCAGCACGGAGAACGCGGAAGCCCGCCGGAGGACGTACTCGAGCATCTCGGGGCGGTAGCGGCGGTTGACCAAGTGCGCGCGCGTCGGCATACCGTGGAAGGAGAAGGCGAACCGGGGGCCGCCGAAGCGGAGCGCCTTCGCTGCCGCCCAGGCGTCGGATAGCTGGAACGCGTGGGCGACGTCGAAGCGCCCGCGGACCAGAGCACCGATCACGTTAGGCACGTTTCCCAGGTGGTACTCGTTGAGGCCGAACGTCGGCGGCTGCGGCAGCCGGCGGGCGCGGACGACGCGGATCCCGTCCTCAGTCGCGGTCGACCTTCTGCCAGGGTGGCTGGTCAAAACGGTGACCTCGTGGCCGCGCTCGGCCAGCGTCTCGCCGAGGTCGTGTACGAGGCGCTCCGAGCCGCGGCGGACCTCGGGCCAGTACGTCGGGTGAAGCAGCGCGATCCGCACTAGTGGGTCTTCCAGAAACGTTGTGCCTGAAACGGCGAGACGCAGGCGCCGGCTGGCAAGGACGCAGGGAGCCCGCATGGCAGCGCCATGTGGGCGACTGAGGACGTAGCCACGGC
>JBPCRS010000037.1:0-6117 GCA_050996575.1 Solirubrobacterales bacterium | reverse complement strand
GTCCTGGAGATTGGTGGCGATCTTTTCGCGGGTGTCGGGGTCGAGGAGTTCCTCCAGGCGATGTTCGAGCGAGCGGTCTGTGGGGCCGGCGACGCCGCGGCCGAGGCCGGACTGCTGTGCCCAGCGGGCTCTTGCCGGCTGGTCGTCGATCTGGCGCGGCATCGGGACGAAGAGCGAGGGGATGCCGTGGGCGAGGAGCTCATGGAAAGCGTTGTAACCGGCGGCCGAGATCGCGAGGTCGAAGGCGCGGTTGAAGCGGCTCATCGGATAGGTGCCGCGCAGCGGGACGACGTCGCTCGGGACGCTCAGCTTCGGCGAGAGGCTCGACTCGAGCGCGGCGACCTGGATCTCGGGGTGTGAGGAGAGCAGGGCGAGGCAGCGCTCGACGGCGGCGTCGACCTCAGCGCCCTGGCCGAGCGCGAGCAGGGCGTGCTGGCGGGCGGGGTCGAGACCCAGATCGATGACCGCCTGCTCGCGGCCGAGCAGCTCTCTATCGCCGAGAAATACGATCGGGCCGACGCGCTCGGCCTCGGCGCGGCGAGCGACGGTCAATCCGCGGTCTTCGGGTTCGGCGAGCTCGCCGGGCTCGAGCACGCGATCGAACTCCCCGGCCCAGTAAATCGCCTCGGCACCGTGGCGCTCGCGCCACATCGGCCGCCGGCACCAGACGGTCCGCATCGATCCGGGCGGTTGCGCGCGTATAACGGCGACAAGTGAGTCGTAGGGGTGGGCGCCGTCGAAGACGAGGACGTCCGGCGAGAGCTCCTCGAGCAGGAGCTCGAGCCGGGTGCGCAGCCGACGGTCCCAGCGCCGCTGCGACTCGGCCGCGGCGGCCGAGTGCGAGGGGAAGTACTCGACGTGAAAGCCGACCTCCTCGACGACGGGGGCGGCGGCGGAGAGGGTGAGGAACGAGGGCTGGACGTCGTCGCCGAGGTGGCGCGCAATCGCCATCCCGCGGGTCAGATGGCCGAGCCCGGTGCCGTTCGAGGTGACGAAGAGGATGCGCCTCAAACGCGCGCCCCGCCGTCGCCGGATCCGCGGTTGGCCTCGGCGAGGCCGGTCTGCTCGCTGCCGACGGCGCTGCCCTCGAAGCGGTAGATCTCGCGAAGAAGCGGCGCCGAAGCGAGCCCGTCGGCCTCAATCCGCTCGAGCGAGGCCTCGTACTCATCGCGCACCCGCTCGCAGGCGTCCGCTGAGAGCCCGCGCTGCCAGCGGCCGACGTTGGCGTTCTCGGGATTGACCTTGCGCTTGAACAGGGTGTCCGCAGTCTTTTGCTTGTCGACGCCGAGGAAATGGCGAAGCAGCTTGTAGCCGCGCCGGTTCGGCGGCAGCTGGACGATCCAGTCGAGGCTCAGCGTGAGCACGCGCTCGGACGGCAACTCGGCGAGCGCCGACTCGATCCGGCGCACCCGGCCCTCCCACCAGCGAACTCCCTGGACGCGGGTGCGCGGGTAGAGCAGTCCGCGGCCCTGCTTGACCCGAGAGGCCGACGCATCGCGACCGTCGCGGACGACGTGGACGAACAGTGCCTCGGGGAAGACCCGCGCCAGGGTAGGCGCGGCGACGGTCGTCGCGCAGCTCATCTCGACCAGGCCCGGCTTGCCGGCCAGCTCGGCGCGCGGCCGGAGCAGCGCCTCGAACAGCGCCCTGCAGGCGGCCTCGGGCTCTTTGTCGTAGCCGGCGTCGAAACGCTCGACCGCGGCATCGAAGACGTCCTTCGAGACGAACTTGTGAAGCCCCTTGGGTTCGCGGCCGAGCGCGAGCCAGGGCACGATGTCGGGCGGGCGGCCACCGGAGCGGTAGCGGTGCCACCAAAAGCCGCGCAGTCGCGTCAGGAACTGACGCTTCGTCACCCGCCCGGCGAGCAGGTCCGGGAAGCCTCCGCGGTCGGCGTGGAAGCGGCACTCGATCGGCACGTTCTCGAACTCGGCGTGGCGGCCGATCAGCTTGGCGATCAGGTGGGTTCCGCTGCGCCCGGTGCCGCCGACGAAGACAAGGGAGCTTCGTGGAGATTCAGCCGAGTCGCTCATACACACCTCGCAGGAGCGGCGCCGAGATGTAGCCCTCGCTCGTGATCCGTTCGAGCGCTGACTCGTAGGCGGTCGCGACCTCGCGCTGCTCGGGCTCTGAGAGGCCCTCGCGCCAGCGGTCGCGATGGGCGTTCTCCGCGGTCATCTCGGAATCGAAGAACTCGCGCATCGCGGGCTCGTCGTCGATCCCGAGATAGCCGGTCAGCCGCTCGTAGGTCGGCTCGCGCTCACCGCCGACGAGCTCGTCGAGGCTGATCGTCAGAAGCATCTCCGGAGCCACCGCGCGGGCGCCGGCCTCGGCCTCGGCCAACCGCCCCATCCACCACTCGACCCCCTGACGAGCGTCGCGCGGGTGCTCGCGCTTCTGTCGCTTCGAGACCTTCGAGGAGCCGGCGTCGCGGCCGTCGCGGACCGTGTGGACGAGCTTCGCCTCGGGAAAGAGGCGGACGAGCGTCGGCGCCTGGGCGATCGTGAAGCAGCTCATCTCGACCAGCCCCGGCTTGCCGGCCTGGTCGGCGAGCGGCATCAAGAGCTCGAGGAAGAGGGCGCGGCAGGCCGCGACGGCATCGTCCTCGTAGGCGGCGTCGAACTCGAGCACGGCGGCGTCGAATCGATCGCGGTCGAGGATCTTGTGCAGGCCACGCGTCTGGCGGCCGAGCGGGAGCTTCGGCATGACCGCGGCGAGCGGCTCGCCGGCGCGGATCCGGTACCACCAGAAGCGGCGCAGCTTGCGCAGGAACTGCTGCTTGGTCACGCGGCCCTCGAGCAGGTCGGGAAAGCCCTGCGGGTTGACGTGGAAGCGGCACTCGATCGGCACCGAGTGAAAACGCGTGTGGTGGTCGAGCAGCTCGGCGATCACGTGGGTGCCGCTGCGGCCGGTGCCGCCGACGAACAGGAGGGGATGCACCTCGTCGGCGCTCATTCGGCCGAGTACCAGTCGAGGTAGCCCCCGCAGGCCTGCTTCAGCGGCACCTGCTTTGCCTCTCGGGGCCCTGGTGGGTCCTGCGCCTCGCCGTCGAGCTGGACCGCGGCGAAGTCACCGAGCCAGGCGCGGCGCTCGGCGCCAACCAGGCGGCTCAAGCCGGGTGCGTCATCGGCCTCGACCCTGACCTCGACCGTGCCGCCCTCGGTCTCGAGCTCGCCGGCGGGCCAGAACGGTCCCTTGCCGGCGCCGTTCGAGTAGAAGCCGTCGAGCGCGGCGGGCAGCTCGCGCTCGAGACCCTCGGCCCGAAGCTGGAGCGTGACCTCGCTGTTGTACTGAAGCGAGAGCTGCCAGGTCCCGGCGGGGAGCAGAAGCTCCAGCTTCGCCGTCTCGCCGGCGATCAGCTCGCCCGACGGTCGCCAGGGACCGTTGTCGGCAAGCACCGGGTCGGTGGTCCAAACGCCGGCGCTGCCCGCCTTGGTGGCCGGCGGCTCGCCACAGGGGAGGACCGCGCCGGGCCCGGGATCCTCCGCGTCGAGCACCTCGCGGGCGGGCCCCTTGCCGTTTCGCTTCCAGAGGACGAAGTTCTCTGTCCGGGCGAACGCGCCCCAGTTCTCCGGCGCCGAGCTGCCATAGGCAGCGCCGGTCGTCACCGCGTAGCCGAAGCGGTCGAGGACGTCGCTGTCGAGCGAGTCGAAATCGATCGGCTCACTCTGTCCCCAGGTCTTGTCCTCGCGACCGCGGAGCGCGTTCGGGACGTAGCCGCCCGGACTCTGCACGCGCTCGGCGCCGCTCAGCCGGTAGGGAGCGAAGCGGTCGAGGCTGAGGAAGGCGACCTCCTTGCCGGCCACTTCGTCCTGAAGCTCGGCGAGCTCGTCGGGGTGCGCCGGCGTGCCGACCGGGGTGGCGCGCAGCGCGAGCAGGGTCGAGAGCAGGGCGAGGCCGGCGAAGAGGGAGCCGAAAGCGATCCGCCAAGCCGACCAACCGCGAGGCTTCCCCTCGAGTAGGCCGCGGATGATGAACAGCATGACCAGCGGCGAGGCGACGACCAGCGCCTTCGCCTCGACGTGGATTCCCGAGGTCACGCGGGCGACGAGGAAGACGGCGAGCGCGGTCAGGACGAGCGCCGGTACCGCGAGCTGGCGCCGGCGGACCCACCAGACGGCAGCGACCGCGGCGGCGAGGAGGCTGGATCCGATCGCGATCGCGGCGCCGTCGACCGCTCCGGTGCCGACGCGGAAGTCGCCGCGCGGCCAGACGCCGAGGACCTCCCACGGCGGCAGCCTGCCGGAGAGCCGGCCCTGGGACTCCTGGACCTCACGAATGCGCTCGGCGAAGCGCGAGATCGTGCCCGCCTCGACGATCGCGAGGACGACGATGATGGCGGTGCCGATCGCGAGCAGCGGCCAGGCCCGCCGCAACCCGGCGCCTACCGAGGCGAACGAGAACGGCAACCGGCCGGCGATCGCCTCGACGACGATCCAGACGACCAGCCCGAGCCCGAACCAAACGATGCCCGGGACCGAGAAGGTGAGCACGGCGGCGATCGCGAGCAGGACGATCCCGGCAACCAGCGCACGGCAGGGGTTCGGTCCGCGGGCGGCGGGCTCGGGGCCCTCGCGTGAAAGTGCGGCTAGCGAGAGCGCGAAGGCGAGTACGAAGAGCGCGAGCGCGGTCTCCTTGAACGAGCTCTGGGCAAAGAAGGAGGCGGCGAGGAAGGGCATGCCGACGAGGACTGCGGCGATGATGCGCCGAAGTGGAGAAAGCCCGCCGAGTGCGGCGAGCGCGGTCAGCGCGGTCAGCGCGGGGATCGCGAGTAGGAGGCCGTTGAAGACGTCCTCGATCGAGATCCCAGTCGCTTCGGCGGTCGTTGCAACGACGGCGTGCGGGCCGACGGGGTAACCCCAGCCGATCCCCTTCGGCTTCTCGCCGACCTCGTTCTGCAGCCAATCGGCCCAGTAGAGGTGTACTGCATGGTCGTTGGAGTAGATGCCTTCGCCGAGGACGCCAGTGCGGGCGTTGAGCGCGAACGGGATGGCTGAGAGGAGGAGGACTGTTGCCAGGACGACTACGGCCGTGGCAAGGGGACGGCTTCCGACATCGGCCCCCCGCTCGTCTGAGCTTCGCTCAGCCGCAAAACGCGGGGGTCCGATATCCGAATCCGTCCCCTCCGGGAGGTTGGTGGTGGTCCTCTCCCCCCTTTGGTGGCGGTAGAGGATGTATCCGGCTCCAACCAAAAGAAGGGCGAGGAGGAGGGCTGCGGTCCATGCTGGGCCTGGGAGGGAGATGAGGATGTGGGTGGTGGTGATCAGGGTGGCGAGGCCGACGGCGGGCTCGAGCCAGGTCCAATCGGGGCGGCCGAGCAGGACGAAGAGGGCGCGGCCGAGGAGGAGCGCGGCCGCGCAGATCAGGATCGCCGATACGAAGATGCCGAGCACGGCGGATCAGGGTAGTTACGCGCTCCCGATCGGCTGCGAGAAGATGCCGCAAACCCGACGAGCAAGGAGACCAGGATGAGCAGCGCAGAATCTTTCGTGACCGGAGTCGACTTCGTCTCGATCCCGACCGACGACCTCGACGCGGCGCGGGCGTTCTACACCGACGTGCTCGGCCTCGAGCCCTCGAACGTTTGGCAGCGCCCGGACGACGAGAACGCAATGGGTGCGGAGTTCGAGACAGGCACCGTGACGATCGCCCTGCTCAACTGCAAGGCGCTCGGGCTCGAGTTCAAGCCGCACACGGCGCCGATCGCGCTTCAGGTCGACGACGTCGCGGCGGTTCGCGGCCAGCTCGAGAAGCGCGGCATCGAGTTTCGCGGGGAGATCATCGACAGCGGCGTCTGCCACCAGACGTTCTTCGCCGACCCCGACGGCAACGCGATCGGCCTCCACCACCGCTACGCGCAACGCGACTGAGTGCGCCGGCTCAGTCGTCGGGCGCGAAGACGCCTGTTGGCCGCTTCGCCGCAGCCGCTTCCGGCGCCCCGCAGCCGGCGGGGTCGAGCTCGCCGCTGAGCTCGTAGACGGCGACCGGCCCGTCCTCGAGCAGCTCCTTCGCCGCCGGGTCGCGACGAATCCACTCGCGCTCGCGCGAGGTCTCGTCGGCGCCGGGAAAGCGGCGGTCGTAGGTCGTGACGACGTCTTCGTGTTCGCCCCCGTTTCTGGC
>JBPCRS010000161.1:0-11960 GCA_050996575.1 Solirubrobacterales bacterium | reverse complement strand
CGCTTCACGGTCTCCGCCAGCGGCGACCTGCTCATGCACAAGCCGCTGCTCGATCGCGCCCTCGCCAACGGCGGCGGTCGCAAGTACGACTTCGCGCCGTTCTTCCGCAAGGTCCGGCCATACGTCGCCGGCGTCGACCTCGGGCTGTGCCATGCGGAGACGCCGATGGGACCGGGCAAGCCCTCCACGTACCCCAGGTTCAACACTCCTCCGGCCCTCGCGAGGTCGATCCGCCAGAGCGGCTGGGACGCGTGCTCGACCGCCTCGAACCACTCTCTCGACCAGGGTCAGTCGGGCATCAACGGAACCATCAAAGCCTTCGACAAGCGCGGGATCGCCCATACGGGGTCGTTCAGCTCGCGGCGGGCCTCCCACCGCCCGACGATCATCCAGGTACAGGGGCAGAGGATCGGGTTCGTCGCCTACACCGACGCGACCAACGGCCTTTCCTCGCCCAACCCCTGGTCGGTCAACGAGTACCGGGCATCCGAGCCCGGGGCGGGAGCGAGAAAGATCCTGCGCGACGTGAAGCGCACCGACCGCGCGGGAGCGGACGCGATCATCGTCCAGCTCCACTGGGGCGGGGAGTACGACCGCAGCCCGAACTCCTCCCAGGTCGATGTCGCCCGGCGGCTGACCAAGTCGCGGCGGGTGACCGCCGTCGTCGGCCAGGGCCCGCACGTCGTGCAGCCGATCAAGCGCCTGCACCACAAGTTCGTCGTCTTCAGCGAGGGCAACCTCGTCTCCAACCAGCGCCCCGCCACCGGCCAGCCCGCCGCAAGCCAGGACGGCCTGATCGCGTTGCTCGACATGGAGGCCCGCGGCAACCAGGTCACGGTGCGACGGGTGCGCTACGCGCCGACCTGGGTCCGACCGGGCGACTTCACGGTGCTGCCGGCGAGGCCGGATGCAGGACGAAACGAGCTGCAGCGCTCGTACCGGCGCACCCGCTCGGTGGCCGACGGGGGGAAGCGGATCTCCCCGGTCTTCCGCGGCGACTGACGGAATCCGCCCGCGAAACGTGAGAAGGAGGACGACGTATCGGTGATCGCTGGGGCCCGCTAGCGGCCGAGGCCGCGAAGCAACTCGCGCGCCGAGGCGGGTACGCCGTCGATCGACTCGCGGACCTCGGCCAGCCCGGCCCGCAGCTCCGCGTCGCCGGCCTCGATCGGAAGCATCGAGTCCTGGAGCTCGGTGATCCAGCCGCCGGCCTCGGCCGAGGCGGAGACGGCCTTCTCGATCAGCGCCTTGGCACCCTTGGTTCCGGCGGGTGGCGAGGGCGACTCGAGCGCGCGCGTCTTCAGGCCGAAGCGCTCGGCGAACTGGGAGCGAGTGCGCTTCGATCGACCGTAGGCCTTTTGCACCGGCCGGAAGAGCACATCCTCCATGCGCTCGGCGGTCGCATCGTCGAGCTCCTCGTATGCCTCGCCGAGGCAGGAGGCGGCGAGCGCGATCGCATCGGTCGCGTTCGAGAGGTCGTCGAGAATCTGTCCGCGCGCTTCAAGCGCAGTCACCGTCATCCGCCCAGGCTAGTCCGCCCCCACCCCTTCCTTGATTCGCCGGCGACATGGACCGGATCAGCGGCCGGCTGCAGACCTCGGCGCCGTGACGCTGGGCTCAGTCGTCAAGGTCGGCGAGTTCGCTCTCGATCCGGCGGGTGTCGTCGTCGGCCAGCGCCGGTGCGTGTGGCGCTGCGACTACGGGCCGGCGCCAGCGCCAGGCGGCGAAAGCGATCCCGACCAGCGCGGCCAAGACGGCGAGCGCCGGGACCAGATAGGCGGCGAGGCTGAAGCCCTTGCGCTCGGGAAGCGCAAGCACGCTCGGCCCGAAGCGGGCGACGAGTCCGTCGAGGATCTCCTGCTTTGTCTGGCCGCGAGCAATCTCGGCGGAGATGTAATCGCGCTCGCGGTCGGCGACGCCGGATGTCGAGAGGGCGAGCGGGGTCCCACATTGGACGCACATCACCTCGTCCTCGATGTCGGCGAGCGTCGCCTGCGGCTCGGCCGCCAAAGCCGATGCCGCTGTCACCAGCCCGAGAACGAAAACCAGCAATGCGATCGCCAGCGCTCGCATCAGCTCTCCTCGGCGAGCAGCGGCGGCAGCGTCTCGTCGAGCCACTCCTCGTCGACCGGCCCGCGGCGCACGGCTCAGGGCTGCGCCAGCTGCCACGGCGCACCCCTGTTCACGAGCTCGATCAAGGACTTCGTCTCACCGCCGGCGGCCGCGGAGAGGTTCACCGAGAGGTCCGGCACCTTCACCGGCAACCCGGTCGGCAACGAGTACCTGAACCGCTTCCTCACCGACATCAACTCGTTCAACCTCGGCGTCCCCGGGGCCGGCAACGACATCGGCAACAACATCGGCGCCACCGAGAAGGCGAGCTCGGCGATCGCCGCCGGCGTCACCCAGCCCGCCCAGGACGGCCTCGGCAAGGACTACAACGCCGACGGGGCGGGCATCGGCTTCTCACCGCAGTCGCTGATCGGCATCGGCGCCTCGCCGCCCTACTACCACAACGGTGCCTGCGAGACACTCGCCTGCGTCCTCTCCGATGTCCAGCACCGGACCGGCAAGGGCGCGCGGCCGGACATCCTCACCAACTCGGCCGACCGCGCCAAGGTCGAGACCTTCCTCAACTCGATCGGCGGCTGAGCTCCTCCGGCGAAGCGTCCGCGCCGCATGGCGATTCGTCGATGTCGCTCTTTAACACCCCCCAGGTGTCAAAAAGCAAAATTGCTCTGAGCGTCCTCACGAAACGTGCGCAACCAGTCCCGCGACCGACAGTCCTTGCGGCGCGCAAACGGCGCTGGAGGCGCGCCGCTCCACCCCCGCTAGCGTTTGCGCCGTGATCTCGCCGGTCGACCCCACCCGCTCGCCGAGTGGCTTTCAACGGACGATGCACAAGGTCGGGATGAGCACGGCCGGCCGCTGGTTCGGGATCAACGTCGGCGCCCGAGTCGACCCCGCGCTGTTGCGACTGAGCGGCGGCCGGATCGCGACGACATCGTTCTTCCCGCTCGTGCTGATGACTGTCGTCGGACGCCGCAGCGGCGAGCCGCGGACGGTGCCGCTGGTCTACTTCACCGAGCGCGACGAGGTGATCCTGATCGCCTCGAGCTTCGGCCGGGCAAGACACCCGGCGTGGTACCTGAACGCGAAGGCGAACCCGCGGGTCGAGCTCTTCGCCCGCGGCCGCGGCGGCACCTATCTCGTTCGTGAGACCGAGGGCGCCGAGCGCGATCGCCTGTTCGCGCTGGCGAAGCAGCTCTACGGCGGCTATGGCCTCTACGAGGAGCGGGCGAGCGAGCGATTGATTCCGGTGCTGGCGCTTCGACCCGAGAACACGGCCGAGTAACTCGGCCAGCGGGGAGGCCCGCTACTCCTCGTAGGGCACGGAAACCCGGACGCCGTCGTCGGGCTGCTCGGGCCCCGAGCCGTTCGCGTCGGCCGGCCGGCCCTCATCGCGACGCGGCCTGCGGGCGCTACGGCACCCGCGCCCTCGCGAAGCCGCCGAACTCCCAGATCCAGCCGGCAGCGCTGCCATCGGCCCTGGTTGCGTAGCGGCGTGTGGCCTCGGCGGCGTCGACGTCCTCGACCAGCTCGAGCCCACGCTCGGCGAGGAACTCGCGTGTCCGCCCGCGCAGGATCCCCGAGCGAAGCGGCTCGCCCTGGTCGGCGACGCGGCGGCGCAGGTTGCGGGCGCCGGGCCACTCGTCGGCCTCGCCGTCGATCAACTCCTGCCAGCAGTAGTCGAAGGCGACCTGGGTGCCGGTCGCCTGCGCTGCGACCCAGGCGAGCGTGGCGTCGACGGCGCCGGGCTCGAGGTATGGCGCGACGCCCGACCAGATGATCGCGCTGCGCTCGCCGCATTCGTGGCCGGCCCCGGCGATCGCGCTCGCCAGGTCCTCGGCGGCGAAGTCGACCTCGACGTATCGGACGTTGTCGGGCGGATCGCCGACCACGGCGGCGACACGCTCGCGCTTATATGCGGCGGTGATCGGGTGGTCGACCTCGTAGACGGTCGTCGCGGCAAGCGCCGGCATCCGATAGGCGCGCGAGTCGAGGCCGGCGCCGACGATGACCACCTGGCCGGCGCCGTCGGCGACCTCCTCACGAACGAAGTCGTCGACGCCGCGTGTCCGCGCGATCTCGAACCAAAGGCCGCCGGGCAGGAGATGCTCCACCACCGCCGGCACCGTGAACCGAGCACCTGGCAACTTCACCGCTGCCGCGGCGTTGAGGCCGGGGGCGATGAAGCGCGCTGCGAGATGGTCGGGGCCTCTCAAACCCGGCTCGCGGACGAGGTGGCCGGCGGCGCGAAGCAGCGCCGCGCCCTCGGCGGTCGACCGGGTGAGGCGGTTGCCGGAGGCTTGCTCGAGGCTCACGCTCGCGTAGTCTGACGAGCGGCTGGGTGATCGGATGAGCACGCAGAACGGAAACAAGCGAGATCTCTCGGTCGGCATCGTCGGTGCCGGCTTTGGTGGTGTGGGGATGGGGGTCCGGCTGCGCCAGTCCGGCCACGAGGACTTCACGATCTTCGAGCGCGGCGAGACGGTCGGCGGCGTCTGGCGCGCCAACACCTATCCCGGCGCCGCCTGCGACGTGCCCTCGCATCTCTACTCGTTCTCGTTCGCGCCCGGCCATCACTGGTCGAGCCGCTACGCGCCGCAGCCGGAGATCCTCCGCTACCTCGAGGACTGCAAACGCGAGTTCGGACTCGAGCCGCACCTTCGCCTCGGGACCGAGGTGACGAGCGCCCGCTTCGACTCCGAGGCGGGGCGCTGGACGGTGAGCACCGACGACGGCGAGAGCCACGAGTTCGATGTCCTGATCACCGCCTGCGGCCAGCTGACTCGTCCCGCCGTCCCGCCAATCCCCGGTTTCGAGGACTTCGGGGGCCACACGTTTCACTCGGCCGAGTGGGACCACGAGCACGATCTCTCCGGCCGCCGGGTCGCCGTGATCGGGACCGGGGCGAGCGCGATCCAGTTCGTTCCCGAGATCGCCCCCGCGCTCGAGCGGCTAACTATCTACCAGCGCTCTGCACCCTGGGTGCTGCCGAAGTCCGACCGCATCTACGCCGAGTGGGAGCGACGCCTGTTTCGCCGCTTCCCCGCCCGCGTCGCCGCTTCCCGCGCCGGCCTCTTCGGATTCTTCGAGCTCGCCACCTACGCGTTCACCGGCAAGGACTGGATCATGCGCCCGTTCCGGGCGATCGCCGACCGCGAGCGCAACGCCCAACTCGCCGACCCCGAGCTGCGGGCGAAGGCGACGCCCGACTACGAGATGGGCTGCAAGCGAGTGCTGTTCACGAGCGACTGGTATCCGGCGCTGGCCCGCGACAACGTCGAGCTTGTCAACGGCGCGGTCGAGCGGATCACCGCCGACGGCGTCGTCGGCCCCGACGGGATCGAACGCGAGGCCGACACGATCATCTGGGGCACCGGGTTTCGCTCACGCGATTTCGTCGCGCCGATGGAGATCGAGGGGCTCGGCGGTCGCGAGCTCAACGCGGTCTGGCGCGAGGCGCCCGAGGCATATCTGGGAACGACCGTCTCCGGCTTCCCGAACATGTTCGTGATGTACGGGCCGAACACGAACCACGGGTCGGGATCGGTTCCCTTCACCCTCGAGTCCCAGTTCAGCTACGCGCTCGACGGCATCCGCCGGCTGCGCGAGCGCGGGCTGCGCTGGATCGACCTGCGCCCCGAGGTCCAGGCAGAGTGGCGAGAAGAGATGATCGAGCGAAGCCGGTCGAGCATTTGGGTGACGGGGGGCTGCGACAGCTGGTACCTGAACGAGGAAGGGCGCAACACGAACAACTGGCCCGGCCCCTGGCTCGAATACCGGCGGCGAACGCGGCGGATCAACCCGGCCGAGTATCGCGCAGCCGCCTGACCGCAACAATCGGTCTCGTGCGGGGCGTCACATTTCGCAATCGGCCCGCGGCGGGACCGGGCGAAGCCGCAAGGACATCGTGATCGTGGTTATCGCGAGGGATGCTCAAGCGGTTGCGCCCGGCGAAGGAGTCTCCGCCGAGCGCAACGACCTGAGCGCAGTGCCTGGAATTTGGGGTGAGGCCTACCTATGCCGTCGGGGCGGGCTCTGCCTGGGCGAGGGCTGATACGCACTTGCCGAAGGCGTTGCGCCCATTGGCGTTGGTGCCGTACTTCGCCGCAAACGCCTCGTCGCCGCTCGCCTTACGCTCAGCGCGACACTGCTGCGACGCGTTGGCGGTCGCCGCGACGTTCTCGTCGGTCTCGGCCTGCGCCTTGGCGCTGACGCATTTACCGAAGGCGTTCTTGTCGTTCTCGTTCTTGCCGTATTGGGCTATGAACGCCTCCTCGCCGATCGCCTCGCGCTCGGCGGCGCACTGCTGCGAAGCGTTGGCGACGGCGGCCTCGGCCTCGGAGCGGTTCGCTTGGTGGCAACGCTGCATCGCGTTCTTGCCGCCATAGATCTCCTTGAAGGCTTTGTTGCCGACGGCCTGCTTCTCGGCCTGGCACTGCTTCGCAGCGACGTTGTTCGGATTGGCGTCGTTCGCGCCGAGCGCGGTCGAGGAGAAAGCACCTCCTGCGATCAGTACGGCACACGTCGTCGAAATCAGTCTCTTCACGTATCTCACCTCTCCTGGTATTCGATTACTCATGAGTGAAAGCGCCGTTGGCCGCCTGAAGGTTACGGGTCTCTCTGTCGCTTCGGTCTCTCTGTCGCTTCGAACCGGCCTGCGACGGCGCGCCCTTCGGGTTGCCCGACCCCGGTGCCGATCCCGAGTTCTCGGGCGCCGATGCCGAACCGTACTGACCCTGGGGGGACGGCGCGGTCCGTGACTGCCCTGGAGGCGCGGCTCCTTGCGAGTGCGCGGGCGGGCCGCTAACCCCGTCCTGCGCATGGGCGGGCGGTCCGCCGACGCCGTCCTGCGCATGGGCGGGGGGGGTGCCCTTGCCCTGGCCACCCTGATTCGAGTGGGCGGGCGCGCCGGTCTGTCCGTCCTGCGCGTGGGCGGGGGGACCGTGGCCGCTTGTGCCTGCGCCACCGCGGTTCGCGCCACTGGACCCGCCCGCGCGATCGCCGGAGCTTCCTTGGCCCGCCTTCTCATCCTTCGAGCCTTGTGAGCGTGCCCCGTCAGCGTTCTCGCTCTTGCCGTCGGCGGCGGGTGCCTCATCCGCGTCGGGCCGCTGGTTCGGCAGGTCGATGCCAATCGACTCGAAGGCGGAGTCGATCGGCTCGGGAAGCTCGACGCTGGCCGCGGCCAGCCCGGCGAAGCCAAGCGGCGTCGCGATGACGAGGGCCGCGAAGCCGGCAGCCAGACGAGCACGACGGGTGCTCTTGCGGGCGTGGTCAGGCTGGGCGCCGCCTTGAGCGAGGTCATCGGCCGCGGCGGCGATCATCCCCAGGTGGGCTGAGCGCTGATCGCGGGCAGGGGGCGAGACGAACTCGCTGAGGACCGCCTGCTCGAGCTCAGCCGGGATCGATTCGATGTTTTCTTCTCGTCGCTTCACCTCAATCCCCAAAAGCGACGTAGAGGCCCGCAGGGTTACGGGTCATCGCTCTTTCGCCTTTCTCATAGCCGCCAGCCCCCTGCGCTGAAGCTGCTTGACCGCGCCGGCTCGCTTGCCGATGGTGCGGGCGACCTCGTCAACCGTGAAGCCGCCGATGATCCGGAGCAGGAGCACCGTGCGCTGGTCGTCTGAGAGCAAGGCCAGCATCCGAGTCACCTCACCGGCGTCGATCCGCGCCATCGCCTCGTCCTCCACGTTGCCGCTGCCCGACAGCAGAGCGATCTCCTCGGGCGGCATCGACGTCGCGGGGCGTCGAGCGCCGCGGCGAGCGGCGTCGATCAGCCGGTGATGGGCGATCGAGAAGACCCAGGCGCGAAGCTCGCGCTCTGAGCCGTCGAACGAACCGAGGTCACGGACAGCTTGCACGAAGACCTCGCCGAGCACGTCTTCGGGCTCCGCCGCACCCTTGGCGCGCAGATAGCCGAGCAACTTAGGCGCGAGCGAATCGTAGATCTCTGCCCAGGCTTGCGGGTCGCCCGCGCGGGCGAGCTCGAGGCGGCGATCGAATGCCGGGTCGGCGATCACCAGACCATTGTGCAACGACCGAGCCCCACTTTACGCCGTAACCCTTTCCGCGCTCGCGGCGCTGATCCAGACGTAGCCGCGCAAGGACTCGCGACCGAGGGAGATACATGACGGTGAGCCACGGATCAATTCGCCGGTGCGCACGAGCACTCGGACTGATTGGCGCATTGGCACTCATCGCTCCGGCTAGCGCCTTGGCTCAGGGCGCCGACCTCTCGGTCGACACGACCGACAGCGCCGACCCGGTCACCGTCGGAACCGAGTTCGTCTACTCGGTTGCCGTGGCGAACTCCGGGCCTGACGCGGCGCTCGGCGTCGCGGTCACCGACACCCTGGCGAGCGAGGTCGACTTCGTCTCGGCAAGCGTCGCAACCTACGCCGAAGGCAACTGCGCCCCTCAGGGCCCGAAGAAGGTCGAGTGCGCGCTTGGATCGCTGCCGAGCGGTGGCACAGCGTTGATCTCGATCCGCGTCCGCGCCCAGCGGGAGGGAACGGCAACGAACATGGCGGAGGTGAGTTCCAGCTCGCCGAACGACCCCAACAAGCAAAACGACAAGGACTCCGAGTCGACGCTAATCCAAGCTCCGACCACCGGGGCCACATGCGCCGGGCAAAACGTCACCTTGATTGGGACTTCCGGGGCGGACACGCTGACCGGGAGTCCGAAGCGCGACGTGATCGCCGGCCTCGGCGGTGACGATGAGATCACCGGGCTCGACGGCCGAGACATCGTCTGCGGGGGTCTCGGCAACGACATCATTGCCGCCGGCACCGATGCCGACCGGGTCAAGGGTGGCGGCGGCAACGATCGCATCCGGGGCGCCAAAGGCAACGACGTCCTCTCCGGAAACGGCGGCGACGACAGGCTCGGCGGCGGAGCCGGTAACGACACGCTCAGGGGCGGGCCGGGCAACGACCGCTGCGGTGGCGGCCCTGGGGCGGACACACGTCGCGGCTGCGAGTGAGCGTGGACTGCGCACGGCTACGTCGGCAGATCTCGATCAACGAGAGGCCGGAGGCGAGATCGGCGGTGCAGCTCGCGCCTGCATTCCTGCGCGGGGTGCAGCCGCTTCGTCGAGGAGATCGACCGTCGCCGCTACCGCTTCGCGCGGATTCGATCGATTAAGAACCTATCCCGGTAGGTTCTTAGCCCGACCCCGCCTCCGCGTCACTTATTCTCGCTTTCGTGGAGGCGATCGAGGGGCTTCGGCGTACCGAGGCGATGCTGCGCGAGTACGCGCAGAGCCGCGGCCTGGTGCTGCGCTCGGAGTCGCCGTGGCCCGGATATGTCCCGGTCGAGCAGCAGCAGGGACCGATCCGCCACGCGATCTGGTCGCTCGCCGGGCGGCTGCCGGGGGGAGCGCCCGGGCGGCTGCGCCACCAGGCGGCGTTCGGATCGACGCTTGGGATCGAGGTCGCCCAGCAGCACACGATCATGGTCTGCCGGCTGCCCGAGAGCGTCGCCTACATCCCGATGCTCTGCGTCCGCCCCGACGAGCTCGGCATGGGGCTCTATTACTGGGGCGGCGACCAGCGCCCGCGCGAGAGCGCGAGGTTCGAGAGTGCCGAGCTCGACCGCCGCTACATCGTCGACATCGTCAAGGGCCAGGACCAGAATTGGCTCTATCAACTTTTCGCGCCGACGATGATCGACTGGCTCGCCCACGAAACCCCCCCCGACTTCGGCTTCAAGCTGAGCTCGGGCGTATTCACCTGCGAGTGCCCACAATGGCGAGGCCAGGGCAGGATGGACGGTGAGCTCGATCCGGAGCACCTCGACCTGCTCGCCGAGTGCGGCGGGCGCAGCGCATCGAGGATCCGCGACGAGGTGCTCGAGGAGATCGCCGGGACGATGCCGGCCGACGGCCCAAGTGCGGTCGCGCACGAGGAGTGGGCGAACAAGCCGCAGCACGGGCGAATCGTTGGCCTGCTGATGAAATTCGTCGGCGGCAAGGACGACAGCGTCCGCGACTTCGCCAAGAAACACGACATGGAGTACGAGCCGGCGGCCGAGTTCCACACGCGCCACATCGCGCTGCCGTTTCCGGGCACGGCGGGGGAGGTCGCAACCGGGACGCTCCCCGGGACGAGCAGCCACGGATCGATCGCCTGGATCGAGTACTCGAGCGACGTCGACGTCCAGCGCAACTACGTCGCTGTCGTCATCGCGGCGGCGGGCGGGGTCGAGTCCGGGCTGAGCGGGGTCAACTGGGTCGACGCCGAGGACGTCGGCATCGCCGGCTTCGGCGAGAACCTGCCGCCCCAGGTGCTTGAGATCGTTCGTGCGGCCGGCCTCGGGATCTCGACCGGCGGCGGCTCGGTCTGCGTCTACGCGAAGGGCGCCAACTCGAGCTCGTGGCCGAGTGGGGCCGAGGTCGAGGCGCTCTGCCCGCGATCCGTCGAGCTCGCGGCGTTGCTCGACCGGACGAGCGGATGAGCCTCGCCCTCGTTGCCGGCGGCGGATTGCTCGGCGTCCTCGCCCGCTACGGGATCACCAAGCTGACAGCGCATAGCGATACGCTGCTCTGGGCGACGGCGGGGATCAACGTGCTCGGCTCGTTCCTGCTCGGGCTGATGGTCGCCGGCGGCTGGTTCTCGCGCGACGTCCGTGAGGCGATCGGTGTCGGCTTCCTCGGTGGCTTCACGACCTTCTCGACGTTCTCCGTACAGATCGTGCTCGAGGTCGACGGCGGCCGCCCGGGCGCCGCGATCGCCTACGCCGCGGTCTCCGTCCTCGGCGGCATCGCCGCCGCGACCGCGGGGTATCTGCTCGGGCGAGCCGCCGCCTGACCCAGGCCGCCGGAATCGGATGGTTCGAGCGGAAAAGGTCGCCGGGGTGGTGGGCAGGCTGCTGCGCAGCCGCTAAAACGGGCCGGAGCGAGTGAGACGCGTGTGGCATTAACCTCGAATAGCGCGGTTAACACCACACGCGCCAGCTAACGGGTCAGCTCTTCGAGCAGCAGGATCGGCGAGCGGTAGCGCATGCCGGTCGCCCGCTCGAGCCCGACCTCGCAGGTGCGGTTCGAGGAGAGGTAGGCGTCGAACTTGCGGCCGGAAAGCTCCTCGGCCTCGGCCTCGGTCGCCGAGTTGGTCAGCTCGGGATGGAGAAAGCCACGGTCGCCGGCGAAGCCGCAGCAGCCGGCCATCGCCGGCACCGTGACTTCGTCGGCGAGCCGCCAGGCGAGCGCGACGAGGTCGGTGTCCGTGCCGAGGTGGCGCCCCGAGCAGGTCGGGTGGACCGCGGCCGAGGCCGCCTTGTGGGTGAGGTCGAGCTTTGGGAGGAGGCGCTCGAGCGCCCAGGTGACCGAGTCGATCACCTCGAGCTTGGCGTGGCGCTCGCGCGCCTCTTCGCCCAGCGCCTCGGCGATCTCCTCCGCGACGCCGTGCGTGCACGAGCTAGCGTCGATCACGACCGGCAGCTCGCCCCCGTCCGACCAGCGCCACAGCGCCTCGGCGGTCGCTGCCGCCATCCGCGCATGGCCCAGGCCCAGGCCCTTCGAGCTCCACGGAACGGCGCAGCAGCGCCCGGCGACGTCGGGCGGAATCCAGAGTGGCAATCCGGCGCGGCGAGAGACCTCGACCAAGGCGGCGGGGAGGTCGGCGGCACGATCGCCGTTCGCGCCCGCCGAAGCGAAGATGCGGTTGATGCAGGCAGGGAAGTAGACGGCAGCCGCGCCGGAGCGCGAGGTCTCGGGCAGCTTTCCCGAGGCGGAATGCGGCATCGGAGGCACCCACTCGGGGACTACGTCATCGCCGCCGGCGCGGCGGGCGAGCCGCGCGCCACCGCGCAGGGGCGCGTCGCCGACGACGCTCGATAGCGCGTGGCCGCCGCGTAGTCCGCCGCGCGCGGCCTTCTCGACCGCTGCCCAGCGC
>JBPCRS010000135.1:0-8104 GCA_050996575.1 Solirubrobacterales bacterium | reverse complement strand
CACGGCGGCCCCCGCCGCCTGGTGGCGACCCTCCATGGCGACCCGGCCCCGCTTCCACGCATGGAGGGGTGATTCCGGGACCGATCACTCCGCTTTGAACGGGGAAGCGGAAGTAGCCGAGCGCCGGCGCCAACCGGTGATCTAGGGTCGTCGGCCGATGGCCGGACTCAACAACGAGTGGGTGGTGTCCGCGGCCGCCGCGGCCGCCGGAAGGGTTCAGTCGGAGCTCGGCTCCCTCGTCGCCGTCTCCTCACCCTCAGGCGATCGCGGCGGCGCCGAAAAGGTGGTCGCCGTGGCCGCCGAAATGCTTCCCGACTCCGCCGCGGTCGAGCGTCCCGCCTGCTCCTCGGCCGACCATGCGCCCGACCTGTTGGCCCGCTTAGCCGGCAGCGGCGACGGACGCGTCCTCCTGCTCGGCCACCTCGACACGGTCGTCTCGCACGCCGAGCACCGGGCGCTCGAGCGTGACGGCGAGCGGCTTGTCGGTTCCGGGTCGATCGATATGAAGGGCGGCGTCGCGATCTCTCTCGCCGTGCTCAGGGCCCTCGTCGATGAACCCGACGCCTTTAGCGAACTGGCGCTGTTGCTCGTCAACGACGAGGAGTGGCGGACGGGGGGCTTCGCCCACGGGCCCGAGTTCGCCGGCTGGGATGCGTGCCTCTGCTTCGAGGCCGGTGAGGTCGGGCCGGCCGGCGAGGACGCCGTTGTCGTCGGGCGAAAGGCCGCCGGCACACTCAGGGTGCGTACGAGCGGTCGCGCCGCCCACTCGGGCGCCAATCCCTCAGATGGCAAAAGCGCTCTAATGCCGCTCGCCGACACCGCCCGCCAGATCGCCGCCCTCAACGATCCCGACGGGCCCGCCCGCCTGAGCGCGACACCGACGGTGATCCACAGCGGCTTTGCGTTCAACGTCGTTCCCGCAGCCGGCGAGTTGATCTGCGACCTGCGCGCGGACGAGCTCGCCGCCTTCGACCCGGTGCTCGCCGCGGTCGGGGCCGGCGAGGATGGCGTCCGGATCGACGCCGAGCTCGTACGCCGCTGGCCCGGGATGGACACCCGCGTGGTCGCCTCCCCGTTGCTCGAGCGAACCGGCGCGCTGCTCGGCCGTCCGGTGCTCGCATCCGAGCGTGGTGGCGCCAGCGACGCGAGTCACATGGCCGAGCACGTCGAGCTCACCGTCGACGGCCTCGGCCCGCTCGGCGCCGAGGCCCACGCCCCCGGCGAACACGTCCTCAGCGACTCGCTCCTGCGCCGCACCGAGCTCGCGCTCGCGATGACCGCCGCCGCCCTCCAAACCTAAAGGTGCCCGGCACCTTTAGGTTTCGTCCTTCTTTGCCCGGCGGCGGATGAAGAGCGAGCGGAGGAGGCGGCCGATCTCGCCGAGGAGCGGGGGGTTCGGGTTCTCGGCGTCGGCGGCAATTGCGCGGTCGATCGCGGCGAAGCTCGGATAGCGGGCGAGAAGGGCGGAAACGTTGGCCCCGAAAACGGCGACAATCGCGACGAGATAGACCGAGATCGAGGCGGCGATCAGGCTGGCGATCGCGCCGTAGATCGCCGCGCTTTCACCGCCCAACGAGCCGAACCAGAGGTCGCTGCCCACGCGCACGAGTCCGGCGCCGGCGAGCGCGACGAGAGCCCCAGGCCAGGCAGAGCGCAGGCTCGCGTCCGCCGTCGGCAGGATCCGGAAGAGGATCAAGAAGATCAGGAAGACCGCGACGATCGGGACGATCACCGTGATCAGAAGGCCGACGAGCCCCTCGACCGCCGGCTGGTCGATCAGCGCCTCGGGAACGTCGACGACGAGGTTGAGCCCGAGCGCGGCGACTCCGAGCGGCGCGACCAAAAGAGTCAATCCGACATCGAGCGCCTTGCCCGGGAAGTAGGGCTCGGGATCGCCGCTCGGCCAGGCGTTGACGATCGAATGGCGCAAAGCGCCGATTGCGCCGCTCGAAGCCCAGATCAAGGCGAGCCCGCCGAGCAGCCCGAGCGTCCCGGCACCCCGCGCCACCCCGTCGAGCAGGTCCTCGACCTGACCCCGGCCCTCATCGTCGGCGAGCGGAAGCGCCTCGACGATTCCGTCGACGATCTCCGAGCGCACGCCGATGTCGTCGAGCAGGGTCGAGGCGCCCCAGACGATCAAGAGCAGAGCCGCCGGGAACGAGATCAGGATGAAGAAGGCGACCTGGGCCGCCTCGCGGGTGCCGGCGGTCTCGACCACCGACTCGACGCCGTGATAGAGGATGAACCAGGCTCGTGCGGGCGCTCGTCGCATCTCGGCCAACCTACGCCCTTGAACAGGGATGATCCCGAGATCGAGCCGTCGCCTCCCCCGCCTTCCACTCCGACGAAGCTCAACTTCGTCGGTCACGCGACCGTGCGAATCGAGATCGACGGCACCCGGGTAATTACCGATCCGGTTTTTCGCAGACGCGTGCTTCACCTGCGCCGTCACGGACGTTCGCCCGATGCCGCCGCCCGTGAACCCGCCGACGTGATCCTGCTCTCGCACCTGCACCTCGATCACGCCGACCTGCGCTCGCTTCGCGAGCTCGGCCCCGAGATCCCGGTGATCGCCCCGCCCGGATCGGCGAGCTTTCTCAACGGCAAGGGCGTCACACAGGTGACCGAGTTGAGCCCCGGCGAGAGCCACGAGCTCGGCGGCCTGCGCATCACCGCGATCGAGGCCGACCACGATGGCCGCCGGACACCGCTCGTCGGCCACCGCGGTGAGAGCGCCGGCTTCGAGATCGAGGGCTCGCAGCGAATCTACTTCGCCGGTGACACCGATCTCTTCGACGGGATGGCACAGCTCGCCGGCGGCCTCGACATCGCCCTGCTCCCGGTCTGGGGCTGGGGCACCTCGCTCGGCGAGGGCCACCTCGACCCGGACCGGGCAGCCGAGGCCGCGGCGATGCTCCGCCCCCGGGTAGCGGTGCCGATCCACTGGGGCACTTTCTTCCCGTTCGGGCTGTATAGGCGGCACGGGCACCTGCTCCACGACCCGCCTCGCGAGTTCGCCGAGAAGACCGGCAGGCTTGCCCCCGATGTCGAAGTGCGGATTCTCGAGCCCGGCTCGAGCACCGAGGTAGAGGCGAGCGGAATCTCCTCGGCCAACGCCAGCGCGTAGATTCCGCGGTAGTGGCCGCACCTCGCAGTGAGCCTCGGGACGCCCCTACCCCACGGGCCATCTTCCGCGTGGTCGCGATCGTCGTCGCCAGCGCCCTCGCCCTCTACGTCATCTATCGGCTGCGGACGCCGATCTCCTACGTCCTGATGGCGGCCTTCGTCGCCGTCGCGGCATCGGGCCCGGTCAACTCGCTCTCCCGCCACATGAAGCGCGGTCTTGCGGTGACGATCGTCTACCTCGGGATCATCTTCACGCCGCTGGTCGTCGGCGCGATCCTGATTCCGCCGCTGATCGAGGCCGCGACCGACCTGATCAACGACCTGCCCGAGTACGCGCAGGACCTCGAGCAGACTTTCTCCAAGAACGAGACGCTCGCCCAGGTCAACGAGGACTACGACCTGACGGCGAAGCTCGAGGAGCTCGCCGGGAACCTCGCCGGTGACCTCGGCGGCGCCGCCGGGACGCTCGCCGACATCGGCGCCGGCATCCTCAGCTCGATGTTCGCCGTCGTCACGATCCTCGTCCTCAGCATCTTCCTCGTCTCCCGCGGGCGGGGCTGGATCGATGCCGTGATCGACAAACGGCAGAAGCGCGAGGACGACGTGATCAAGCGCGCGCTCGACCACATGGCGCTGGCAGTCGGCGGCTACATCGGCGGCGCCCTTTTGCAGGCGACGATCGCCGGCCTCGCCGCATTCCTGATGCTGTCGGTCCTCGGCGCGCCCTCGCCGATCGCGCTCGCCGTGGTGATCGCGATCTTCGACATCGTGCCACTGGTCGGCGCGACGATCGGCGCGTTCATTGTCGGCGTCGTCCTTTTGTTCGCCGCCGACTTTCCCGGCGACGTGATCGCCTGGGTGATCTTCGCGATCGCCTACCAGCAGTTCGAGAACTACGTCGTCCAGCCGCGGATCCAGAGCCGCGCCGTCGACCTCGACCCGTTCGTCGTCGTCATCGCCGCGCTGTTCGGCGGCACCCTGCTCGGCGTGATCGGCGCGCTCGTCGCGATCCCGATCGCCGCAGCGATGCAGATCGGCGTCAAGGAGTTCCTCTCCTACCGGCGCGAGCACCCGGTTCCCGACGACGACGCCTCCCCTCCCGTGGCGGAGGCTTCGCCTACCTAGCGACCGCTACCCGCTGAGGATCCGCTTCTTCTCGGCAGCCAGCTCCTCTTCGTCGAGCACGCCCGAGCGCTTTAGTTCCTGCAGCCGTTCGAGCTGCTTGATCCGCTCGTCGTCGGCAGCCGCTGGCGCTCCCGGCGAATCGCCGCGCGAGCGATCGCGACTCGCCATCCAGCTCTCCTGCCAGCGTGCCCCGGCCATCTCCCATGTCTCGCCAGGGGGATCGGAGGCCGTCGTCACAAGACGAGGGTCGCGGAGAGCCGCCTGATCGGAGTGGCAGACTGGCGGGATCGAGCCGCTGACATTCCTCGCCGACTCATCCCAGCTGCTGCCGGCGCGCCAGCAGATGGCGTTTACGCTCGGCTTCCACATCATCCTCGCCTGCTTCGGCGTCGGCTTCCCGGCGATGATGCTGATCGCCAACTACATCGGGCTGCGGCGCGAGGATCCGGTGGCACTCGAGCTGGCCCAGCGTTGGTCGAAGGTCGCCGCGGTCCTGTTCGCGGTCGGCGCCGTCACCGGAACGGTGCTCTCGTTCGAGTTCGGGCTGCTCTGGCCGGCGTTCACAGAGCGCTTCGGCGAAGTCTTCGGGGTGCTGTTCACAATCGAGGGGATCTTCTTCTTTCTCGAGGCGATCTTCCTGACGATCTACATCTTCGGCTGGAAGCGGCTCGGGGGCTGGAAGCACTTCTGGACCGGCGTCCCGGTCGCGATTTGCGGGATCGGCGGCGCCTTCTCGGTTGTTGCGGTCAACGCATGGATGAATCAGCCTCAGGGGTACACCCTGGGCGCAGACGGCTCGGTCACCGACGTCGACCCGCTCGAGGTGATCTTCAACCCTGCCGTGCCATACGAGGTTCCGCACATGATTATCGCCGCCTATCTGGTCACATGTTTCGTCGTTGCCTCGGTCTACGCGGTCGGGATGATGCGCGGGCGCCGCGATCGCCATCACCGGCTCGGTCTGCTGATCCCGCTCACCGTCGGCTGCATCCTCGCGCCGGTCCAGTTCTTCGTCGGCGACATCGCGGCACGTGCGATCGCCGAGGACCAGCCGATCAAGTTCGCCGCGATGGAGTGCGTGAAGAGGACCGACACGAACGTGACCGAATACATCGGGGGAATCTGCACTTCGGACGGGGTCAAGGGGGCGATCGGAATACCGGGGCTGGATTCGTTCCTCGTCGGGTTCAGCACCGATACCGAGGTCATCGGGTTGGACACCGTGCCGCCGGAGGACCGTCCCCCGGCGAACACGCTGCTCCATCTCTCCTTCGACGCGATGGTCGGAGTCGGCTCGGCGCTGATCGCGCTCGGCCTCTGGTTCGGGTTCGTTTGGTGGCGTCGCCGCGACATTCCGCAGACGAGATGGTTCCTGCGCGCCGTCGCGGTGTCGGGGGTGGCGACTGTGGTCGCGATGGAGGCCGGCTGGATCGTCACCGAGTTCGGCCGCCAGCCGTGGATCGTCTACGAGGTGATGAGGACCGAGGACGCGGTCACCGGCGCGAGCGGTATCTGGGTGACCTTCGCCGTGGTCGTCGTCCTCTACGCGGCTCTCGGAACCGCGGCGATCCTCGTCCTGCGCTCGATGGCGCGCCGCTGGCGCGAGGGGGAGAGACTCGACCAGGAGGTTCCCTACGCGCCCCAGGAACAACCGCCCCCGGCTGTGGGCGGCGGAGGCCCGCAATGAGCACGGCCGTCGCCGTCGCCGGCGTACTGCTGGTCGGGATCACCCTCTACGCCGTTTTCGGTGGTGCTGATTTCGGTGCCGGATTCTGGGCGCTGCTCGCTGGCGGCTCGGAGCGCGGCAAGCGGGCTCGAGGCCTGGTCGACCGGGCGATCGGGTCCGTGTGGGAGGCAAACCACGTCTGGCTGATCTTCGTCCTTGTCGTCCTCTGGACCGCGTTCCCCTCGGCCTACTCCTCGGTCTTCTCGACGTTGTTCATTCCGTTGAGCCTGGCGGCCCTCGGAATCGTTCTCAGGGGCAGCGGGTTCGCCTTCCACCGGCTGGCGCCGGGTGCCCGCGAACGCCGGGTCTCGCAAGCGCTGTTCGGGGTCTCCTCGCTGCTCACGCCGTTCTTCCTCGGCACCGTCGTCGGCGCGATCGCCTCTGGCCGGGTGCCGCTCGGCAACGCTGCGGGAGATCCGGTGTCGAGCTGGCTCAACCCTGTCTCGATCGTGATCGGTGCATTGTTCATCCTCACCGGCGCCTACTTGGCGGCGGTCTTCCTCGTCAGCGAAGCGCGGCGGGCGAATAACTCGGAGCTCGAGCGTTACTTCGCCACTCGCGCGCTGATCGTTGCCGCCGCGACCGGGGCAATCGCGCTCGCCGGAATCTTCGTCCTCAGGGCCGACGCCCCCTACATCTACGACCGCCTCATCGGCGAGGCGCTGCCACTGGTGATCTTCTCGGGACTGTGCGGAGGCGCGCTCCTGATCCTCCTTCGCCGCGGCGCCCGTCGCGGGCTGCGGCCACTGGCTGTCGCCGCAGTCACAGCGGTGATCTGGGGCTGGGGGGTTGCGCAGTATCCGTACCTCCTTCCGGAGACGCTGACGATCGATCAGGGCGCGGCGGTGAGCGCGACCCTGATCGAGGTGCTGGTCGTCTTCGGGGTTGCCGTCCTGCTCGTGATTCCGGCGCTCGGCCTGCTCTACGTCCTTGGCCAGCGCAGCATGCTCGAGGAAGAGGGCTGAGCGCCGTGGCGGTCGGCTCGGAGGCCTCGGGAGGCGACGCCGAACGACGCACCCGTCTCGCCAACGAGCGCACCTACCTGGCCTGGTGGCGAACCGCGCTGACCGCGTTCGCGGTCAGCCTCGGGGCCGGCAAGCTCGTGCCCGCCGTGACCGACGATGACGCGCTGCCCTACACGTTGCTCGGTGCCGGCTTCGCCTTGCTCGGGGTGGCCCTCGTCATCGGCGCCTTCGTCCGCCAGCGCGAGGTCGAGCGGGCGATCGACGATGACACGTTCGAACCGATCGGCCGCGGAGCCCTGGCGGCGCTGAGCGTGGCGGGGGTCGCGCTCGGCGTCGGGATGCTGCTGCTCACGGTGCTTTGAATGTCGAGGACTTCGGCCCTGCGGTGCACGGCCTGGGGCGAAGTGGCGGCTTCCATCTGAATCCTTTCCTGGCTTTCGGTCGACGACTCCCTCGCCCGGCGCGGCCGTAACCGGCGCGTCGGGGGAAGAAACGGGTCGCGCCCGCGCATCGAACGGATGTGAAGTTTTCACATCGCTTCGGTGGCGATCGAGGTCAGGCGAGCGTCGAGCACGTCGGCCTGGTTGCGCTGCTCGCGGTACTGCTCGCCGCGCTCACGGCCATCGGCCCGCTGACCGGCGTCGGCGAGGCGCTCGCATCCGCAATCGCCGGGGCGTTCACGCCGGGTGGCACACCGGAGCCGGCCCGGCTGGATCCGCGGACGATCGTCGACGCCCGCCTTGAGGAAGACCTCGCAGCATTCCTCGCCTATCGCGATTCGCCCGAGCGCGACCCGCGGCTCGACTACTCGACCGACGGTTGCTCGGCGCCGCTGGTCGGCTCGAGCGGTGCCTCCTTCGACTTCTACCAAGCCTGTCTCCGGCACGATTTCGGCTACCGCAACTACGACCGGCTCGGGGTCTTCGCCGAGCACAAGCCGGCCGTCGACGAGCGCTTCCTCGTCGATATGCGCGACCACTGTGCCGGGCGGCCGGACTCGGATCAGAATCGCTGTTTCGCCTGGGCGCGGCTCTTCTATGAGGCTGTTCGAAACTTCGGCCACCTTACGGGCCACGCCTAGTGGGCCTCCCAGGAACGTTGCACCTGAAACGGCGGCCGCAGATCGCCGCCGTGGCTACGTCCTCAGTCGCCCACATGGCGC